>CAZDDH010000246.1:0-13230 GCA_964504165.1 uncultured Rickettsiales bacterium
GGGGGACCCGGCCGGCTGCGCGTGGTTTCACGCCCCCCCCCCCTCGGTGTAACCGTCGCCGTCGTCGTCGTAACGTTCGGTGCCTTCGTCCACGATGCCGTCGCAATCGTTGTCGACCCCGTCCGCCAGCTCGGTGGCCCCCGGATGGGTGGCGGTGTCGCCGTCCCAGCAGTCGGGGTTGATCCCGCAGGTTGCGTAGCCGTCGCCGTCCTGATCGAAGCCGTTGTCCACCACGCCGTCGCAGTCCTGGTCCACGTTGTCACACACCTCGGTGGCGCCCGGGTAGATGCTCGGATCGTTGTCGTCGCAGTCGGTCCCGCCGCAAGCCAGGTCGTCGTAGCCGTCCCCGTCCACGTCGGCCCAGTCCACGCCGTCGCAGTCGTTGTCGATGCCGTCGCAGGCGATCTCGGCGGCCCCCGGGTTGACGAAGTAGGCGTTGTCGTCGCAGTCGGTGCCGCCGCAGGCGTCGTCCTGGTAGCCGTCGCCGTCGGCGTCGGCGCAGGTCCCCGGCGCGATGAACCGCACGGCGTAACCCGCCTGCACCATGCCGCCGTTGTTGCAGTCCACGTCCAGGATGGAGCCGGTGTTGGAGCTGGAATCAGCCAGCCCCACCGTGGCGGACGCGCCGTCGTCACAGGCGGCATCGCCCAGGGTCGTGTCCTGGTAGTGGAACTCGATGGAGTGGTCGGCCTGGAAGAGCTTGGCGGTGAAGGTGGCGCTGGCGTTCCCGCAGGTCATGTGGGGGTTGTTGACCCACGAGACGGTGAAGATCTGGTTGGGAGCCCCCCCCGTGGTGGCGTAGCCGAACATGGAGGTGATCCACCAGGCCCCGCCGCCGCAGATCACGTAGTTGTTGTTCCCGTAGTAGTCGTCCCACAGCACCGCGATGCGTGGGTGCATGTACGCGGACAGGGGGCAGTCGTTGCCGTTGTCGCCGCCAGCGGCGGTATTGAGACTACCGTTGGTCAGGTAGAGGGCACCATTGGCGCTTATGGCCACCCTGGTGTAGGTGATGCCGTAATACTCGAAGGCAAAGCCGATGTTGACGGTGTACCACTCCTGTTCACACAGGCCCAGGCCAGCGGCTGGCGGTTGGTTGGCGGAGTCGTAGCTGGGGCCACCCACCTCGTTGGAATCGATCCAGGTGTAGCCGTAGGTGTCCGGACCACCGGTGGCCGCCAGCGCTAGCTGGCCGGGGATCAGAAACCCCAGCAAGGCCAGCGTCATCCAGCTCCGGGAGTACGGAGATCTCCGGCCAGACCGCTCCATCATGTCAGCCCCCTCGGCGCTTCCCGATTCTCAGTTCTCCATGCGGGTCTTTATAGAGTAGCAGAGCCCGCTATCCTTACGGACAGTGAGATCGAGGAGGCATGGATGGTTCGGACCCCCAACACGGCGATGGTCGCCACCACATTGGCCACCGCAGCGGCGGCCGCCCTGCTGGTGTTCCCATCGTGCAACGAATACCAGCTGAGCGGTACGGAGCACTTCGAGGTGTTCACACAGGCCCCGGCGATGGCCGTCGACATCCTGTTCGTGGTGGACAACTCACCATCGATGGAACAGGAACAGCAGAAGGTCATGCAAGGGTTTGCGGCCTTCATCTTCGAGGTCATGGAGAGCAACAGCGACTTCCACATCGGCGTCATCACCACCGATCTGGAGACCAACGAGGGGGGGATCCTGCTGGATCCGGGCATCGGCGGCCAGCGCTTCATCGATCCCAGTAGCAATGACGGGGACTACGCGGCCCCGTTCATGCAACTGATCAACGGTGTGGGCATCTCGGGATCGGGGTGGGAAAAAGGACTGCAGGCCACCAAGAAGGCGCTGCTGCCCCACCCCGCCGGATTTGCCGACACCGAAAACGAGGGATTCGTGCGTCCGGACGCGGCCCTGGCGGTCATCGTCGTCAGCGACGAAGACGATTGCTCCGACGAGGGAGCCCTCCCCCACCAGGAACAGATCGAGTGCTACGACATGGAAGGCCTGCTCGTCCCCGTGCTGGACTACCTGGAGCTGCTCAAGGGCCTCAAGGACGGCCACGATCAGGAGGTCACCTTCAGCGCCATCGTCGGCCCCCCTTCCGTGGATTCCTGCGAGGACACCCGTGCAGGCCACCGATATCTGACGCTGGCCACCAAGCTGCTGGGCCTCAAAGGGGATATCTGCGCCCCCGATTTCGACGACATCATGCGCGAGCTCGGGCTGACCGTGACCGGGATCCACACCTGGTTCGCGCTGGAAGCGACGCCGGACCTGGACACCATGGAGGTCATGGTGGACGACGTGCCGGTGGACGAGGACCCGGGGGAAGGCGACGGGTGGTCCTACCGTGCGGACGACAACGCCATCTACTTCTGGGGCGACGCCATCCCGCCGCGCGAATCCACGGTCACGTTCCATTACTGGACCCATGAGTCCCCGGAAAACGACTGATTCGCGGGCGCCCGCGCCTGTACAGACGCACGTTCCAGTGTAAAGATGGCGCCAGGCGCCGCAGGATGCTGTCAGGAAATGCTCAGGCCATGAGATCTGCCCCCCGAATTGTCGTTTTGTTTGCTCTGTGTGGGGCCCTCGGGGTCCTGGGCTGTGAAGCACCCGTCGAGAGCTTCGAGACCGAGTTGCACTTCATCACACCGGCCAACCAGGAGCCGCTGCAGGAGATCGAACGGCTACAGGTCACCTTCGAATACCTGGGTGGGACGCCGCTCAACTACATCATCAACGCCCCCTTCCCCGTTCAACAAGATCTGGATGACCTGCCGCCCACCGAGGAGAGCGAGGTACGCGTCTCGGTGAACGGGCAGGTGGCGGACCCGGCCTCACCCACCGGCTGGCGAACGGTGGCCACGGGCGCCTCCAACGGCACCTACACGATGCCGCCCGAGGACAACATCGAGATTTTCTTCGCCATGCGGGGGCAGCTCGCCGAGCTGCACGGCGGCCTGGCCCGGCCACGCAGCGACGCGGTGGCCATGGTGCTCCCCGACGGCCGGGTGGTCCTCATCGGCGGCATCGACGAAGACGGTCCGGTGGCCGAGATCGAGACGCTGTTCGACGACGGCATGGATCTGACGGCCGATACGACCGGCACCCTGCACGGTGATCTCCCGCGGGTCGCTCACGCGGCCTATCTGGTCCAGGACAGCGGGTCCGATCTGGAGGGCAAGGTCGTGGTCCTGGGCGGGGACACGACGTGCGCCGATTTCTTCTGTTCTCCGGTGGCCGGAGAGGTCGAGGATGTCGTGGTGTTCGATCCCGAAGACAACTCGACGGATGTCCTCGGGGAGATGGACGAGCCGCAGGTGGCCGGCAAGGGAGTGGCGCTGCCTGGCGGACTCCATGGCATGACAGGCGGCTTCCAGTCCGGTATGACCGACGACGTCTACGTGCAGCGGGCCCAGATCTTCGACCCCTACGATGACGACACCGTCAGCGCCGAGAGCGTGGACGCCCGTGAGCAGCACACGGCCACGCTCCTGGACGACGACACCGTACTGGTGGCCGCCGGTTACGGTCCCTCCGGGGCGGCCCTCGCGCTGCTGAGCACGGCCCAGATCTGGACCCCCGATTCCAGCGTCGAGGACACGGGTGAACTCATCGATGCGCGCTACCGCCACACCGCCACGCTGCTGCACGACAAGACGGTCCTGTTCGCGGGGGGAGCCACGGGCAACGCCTGGGACGCCGCCGGTTCGGGCATGGACAGCGCCGAGATCTACAACCCGACCGCCGAATCCTTCGAACCGCTGGCCGCCCTGCTGAACCACGCTCGCCAGCGGCACGTCGCGGTGGCCGTCGGTGACGACGACCACCGGATCCTCATCTGCGGCGGCGTGGAGGAGGCCGGCGGCCGTTCCGTGGACACCTGCGAGTACTACGACCCCCAGCTCCAGCAGTTCGTCGAGTTGGAGGAAACCCGGCTGATGCCGGGGGGTGGCGGCATGATGGCGGTGACCTTGCCGGACGGGCGCATCCTGCTGACGGGAGGCCTGAACGACGGCGAAGCTCGGGGCGAGATTTACCTCTATATCCCCTGAGGCCTCCGACTTCTGACTCCCGCCTGACCAAGCGACTCTTGTACTAGCCGGAGCCAGGGGCCAAAATACTGCGCATGCTGTGGTTGTCTCATCGTTTTGTGCTGTTGTTCATCCTGGTTTGCTTCCTTTTCAACGTCGGTTGTCCCCCTCCCACCGAAGGATTCGAGGCGGAGTTACGTTTTGTGACCCCCCTCAATCAGTCCCCGATGCAGTCCATCGACAGCCTGGAGATCTCCTTCACCTACGTGGGAGAAACGGCGCGCGACTACCTCATTGACGCGCCGTTCCCCCGGGAACAAATCCTGGAGGATCTACCCCGCGCCGAAGCGGGCGAGCTCCGGGTGGACGTAGCGGGGCTGGTTGCGGATGCGACCGCCGACGGAGGGTACCGGACCGTGGCGACGGGCTGGGCCGAGGATTTCCCCATGCCCCCCGACGAACCCATCGAGCTGTATTTTGCCCTCAAGGGCCAGATAGGGCAGCTGGACGGTGGGCTCGCCCACGCGCGCTCGGACGCCACGGTGAAGCTGCTGGATGATGGGCGCGTCGTCGTGATCGGTGGGCTCGACGGCAACGGGACCGTGGCTCCCGTGGAGGTTCTCTTCGAGGACGGCCTGGATCTGACCCAGCCCGTATCCGTGACCACATACGGCGATTTACCCCGCATCTGCCACGCCGCATTCCTCATCAGCGACAGCGGAACGTCCATGGACGGCAAGGTCGTGGTCGTCGGCGGAGACACGGATGGCACGGACCATCTCTGTTATCCCGACGAGGAAGCTGCCATGGATGTGGTCGCCTTCGATCCAGACAGCGGAGAGATAGAAACGCTCTCCACCCTCGATGCCCCGATGATGGGCATGCAGGGCGTGGACGACCTCGGGGAGGTCTATCCCATGTTCGGCGGGTACACGGTGGAGGGCTCCTTGTTCGATCCGGAATACGTCCCTTTCACGCAGCCGTGGCAATTCAATCCGGAATCGGGGGCCGTCGAGGAGAGGGACGACTTTGGAATGGTCGAACGGGTACATCACCGGGTCACCCTGTTCGACGAGGCCCAAGGAGAAGTCCTGGTGACTGGCGGGATATGGCTACAAAACCAAGCGGACAACGCCGAACGCTGGACCGATTCCGGTGGCGATTCTTCGGGCGGTGAGCTCGTCGACGCGCGCATCTTCCATACGGCCACGGCTTTGGATGACCGCAAGGTGCTCGTGGCTGGCGGCGCCCAAACGACCGATCACGAAGTGGACGGGACGGCCATCGCCAGCGCCGAGCTCTGGGTTCAGGGTGGGTTCACCCTGCTGGCCGACAGCATGGCCAGCGCCCGCCAGCGGCACGCGGCCGCCCCGGTGGGAACCCAAGCAGCGCTGCTCTGTGGCGGCGTCGTGGTCCCCGGCGCCACTCCCCTGGACAACTGCGAATACTTCGACTTCGACGAGCAGTCCTTCACGACCCTGTCGACGGTGCCGTTGAACCCCGGCGGCGAGGGCATGATGGCGCTGCCCCTCGGCGATGGCCGGGTGCTGTTGCTGGGAGGGATGAACGGCAACACAGCGCTCGATCAAATTTATATCTACAATCCCTGAATCTCGGGACACTAAACCATGGGGCACCACAGTGCCCGACGGTTTGGCGTGTTCCTTGACCCATGGGAACGCCGATTCGTACGCTTGGGATCGCCGATGATGCTGCCACGGGATCGAATCGCGGGACTAGTTGCTGACCGGGCACCCCGGATGGGTGCCGCGCTGGCGTTGGTGTTCTCGGCGCTCCTGCTAGGGTGCTCTCAGGCTGCCGATGTCCCGGATATCGTCGATGACCCGCCGCAGAATTGGTCCTACGGGTACGGCGGCATGGCGGATAACAACTACCTGGTGACCAGCGGCTCCGTCCCCTGCTACGCCTTCGCACCGTACGACTACTCATCCATCCAAGGCTGGCCGCTACTGCTGTATCTCCATGACGGCCTGTACGGCGGTACCTTCAGCTACGAAAGCGGCTGGAGCGGCAACGGCGACGGCGATTGGACCGCGCTGGCCAACGCCGAGGGATTCATCTTCGCGGTGCCTGGAGTCTACGAGTGGACCCTCGAACACTCCTGGGACCAGGAAACCTCGGATGACGATATTGCGGACACCCTGCAGTTGCTCACCCAGAACTTCAACGTGGATCTCAACCACATACACGTCATCGGGGCCGGCTGGGGCGGGCACGCGGCCGAGCGTTTTGCATTCACCGATCCGGAGGATGTGGCCAGCTTCGGCGTGCACAGCGCTGGGCTGGATCCGGAGTACGCGGCCTATCCGGAGGTTCCCCCCGAGCGTCGGGCGCCGTTTTACATCACACACCACCCATACAACGCGGTGATCGACATTCAAAACAGCATCGATCTGGAGGAGATCCTGCGGGAGAACGGACACCGGGTCGAGCGGGACGATGAGCTGGGCGAACTCCCCGGCCAGAACCATCGATTCACGCCACACGTCGCCGCCATGCATTGGGACATGGCCCGGGCCTGGCCCTATGTGGACTGATCTCTTTCGGCCCCTCTTGTTCTCCGCAATCGTCGCCCTGGCGCCACTGTGCGCTGCGGCGGAAACGACGGATGACGAGGAGCCGCCAGAGGAGATCCGAGCCCCGCAGGCGCCCCAGACGGTCGTGCCGCCGCGCCTGGAGGAGGCGGTCTTCCTGCCCTATCCCGACGACGCGCCAACGGGGGAAGGATCCGTCGAGGTTGTCGTGCGGCTGGCCATCGGTGAGGACGGCACCTATCTGGGAGCCGAGGTGGCGCAGAGTGCCGGAGATCCCTTTGATCAGCTCGCCCTGGAGGCCGTCCAGCACCTGGTCTTCACGCCGGCGATGGTCAACGGTGCCCCTGCGCAGGTGACGATTTCACTGCCGATCCGATTCGTGCTGGCCCCACCGCCACCGCCCACACCCCCCAGCGGCACCATCGGCGGGCGGGTGCGCGAAGCGGGCACCCGCAAGCTGCTACCCCAGCTGGAGCTCACCCTGACTCCGGCCGTCGATCCGGAGGCCGAGGAGAGCGGGGTACTCATCGGCAAGCCGATCACCGCCACCACGGACCGGGCCGGCGGGTTCCGTTTCCTCACCGTCCCCGAGGGGGACTGGACCGTGACCATCCGCGGGCCGGGGATCACCACCGCCACCTTCCCCGAGTCCATGGAGGCCGGGCTGTTGCGGCAGGTGGTCTACAAGGTCATGCCGGCCGAGACGACGGCCCGCACCGTGGTCCGAGTGCGCCGCTCCGAGAAGGGCACGGCCGAACGTATCGTCGAGGGGGAATGGATCCGCTCCAGCGCCGGTGCCAGCGGGGGTTTCCTGCGGGTGCTGGAGAGCGAGGCCCCCGTCTCCCCTACCCCGGTCTTACCCACCGGCCTGTTCCCCGGTGCCCCGGTCATCCGGGGTTCGGAGGGGGCGGACAGCCTGGTCCTCATCGACGGCATCGAATCGCCCCTGCTGTACCACTTCGGCTTGCTCACCACCGTCGTCGGCGAGCACACCATCGACCACCTGCGATTGGTTCCTGGCGGGACCGGCGCCGACCAGGGCGACCACATTGGCGCGGTCATCGACGTGAGGCTGCGCCCCCCCCGCACCGATCGCTTTGGCGGCTTCATCGAGTTCAGCCCCATCGACGCCACGGTGTTCGTGGACTCTCCCATCGGCAAGCCGTTGGGCTTCTACGCCTCGTTCCGCCGCAGCTTCGTCGATCTGTACCTGGGCAAGCTGCTGCCCGAGGACATGCCAGCCCAGGTCACCGCCATGCCCGTGTACACCGATTTCACCGGCATGGTGGACCTGCACCCCGGCAAGGGTCACCGCATCGCCGCGACCATCATCAGCAGCTCCGACGGCATGGAGTTGATGCGGGATTTCAACGACACACCCTCCTCGCTAGCCTCAATCTCGGCGAGCTTCACCCACCTCCACGGCTTCTGGGAATCCCCCACCGACGGACCGGCGGAGGGGCGCTTATCGGTCATGTACGGTGGCCACCAGAGCCGCTACGCCATCTATCCCGATCTGTTCCTGGACATCCGGGAAAAACGCTTCGATGTGAATGGCTCGGGGGGGATCCAGCTCTCGGACAAGGCGCGCCTGCGGTTCGGATTCGGGCTGCAACAGCGGGAGCTGTACTACGGCGAAAACTTCTTTGCCCTGCCCCGGGAGGACGAGCCGGGGCTGCTCAACCCCTACGCCACGTCCCCCAGCGAGGACGAGATCAGCGAGCAGATGTACGTGGGGGGCGGGTACATCACCCTCCCGGTGGAGCCCAACGAACGGTGGCACGTGGTCCCGGGGGTCCGGCTGGATCGCTGGTCGCTGGCGCCTGCCGCCACCGTCGATCCCCGCATCACGGCGACGTGGAAGACCAGCGACAAGGTCAACCTGCGCGGGTCGCTGGGGTTGTACCACCAGCTACCGTCGCTCGAGGACCTGGTCCAAAAGGGCGTCGGTATCGAACTCCTCCCCGAGGCCTCCTTGCAGACCACCGTGGGGGGCGATTGGCGGATCATCCCTGCCGTGCAGGCCTCCGTGGACGTCTATCTGCGCAACCAGTGGAATCTGGTGGTCTCGGACATGGACCTCTACGACGAGCTGACCCAGGGCACCATGCCTACCGACGTGGACGCCGGCCGCGACCTGAGCAACTCCGGCGTCGGCCGCGCCGGCGGCGCCGAGTTCTCCCTGCGCTGGAAACCGGTGCCCCAGGTGGACTGCCTCGTCGCCTACACCCTCAGCCGCAGCGAGCGGCGGGACCACGACGACGAGACATGGCGATTGTTCCAGTACGACCGCCCCCACCAGCTGACCTTCGCCGGCCAGGTCAAGCTCCCCCACGAGTGGAGCTTCGGGCTGCGCTTCCGGCTGGCCTCCGGATCCCTCGACACCCCCGTCCGGGACTCGGTCTATCTGGCGGACCTGGGGGGGTACATGCCTCGCTGGGGTATCCCCTACTCCGAGCGGTTGCGCCCCTACCACCAGCTGGACTGGCGCGTACAGAAGACCTTCCGGCCCCGGTCATTCCTGATGATCATCTTCCTGGATGTGGAAAACACCTATTACGCCCAGCGCGATGACGTGGTCATCTATAACCGCAGCTTCTCCCAGAGGCTGTCATTTGCCATGGTGCCCTTGCTCCGGCTGGGCCTCCGGGCGGAGTTCTGACATGACCGACGAGCCTCATGCCACCCGCGCCCGCTGGCGCCTCGCGCTGCTGCTGTTGCCCTGTGTGACGCTTGGCTGCGAGATGAGCTTCGACAGCACTTTCCTGGTGAACGAGCTGTCCGTCCTGTCCGTCCGCTGCGAGCCCGCCGAGATGGTGCTCAACCGAGAAGACCTGCTGAATCCCGAATCCCTCTTGCTGGAATACACCACCGTGAGGGTCTCTGCGCTAGCGATGAATCCCGAACGCCTGGGCGGCGTCGATGCCATCGAGAGTTACTACTGGTCCATCGGCGACCCCCCGGTGGAAGGCTCGACGCCGGTGGTCACCACCACGCCGCACCTGGACATCCCCCTGGCCGATTTCCTGCCGGCCCTCGCTGCCTACGGTTCCTGGGACGAGAATATGACGTTCGCAGACCTCGAGGAGTATCTGTCGAACGGCCCCATCACCCTGCCGCTGGTGGTCACCGCCATCTCCCCCGAAGCGACCGCCACAGCCGTGAAGATGTTCACCATCCGGGAGACGGTCGGCTACGAGGAGATGGGGAACCTCAACCCCGAGGTGGACGAATTGACCATCGGCACGCGCACCTTCAGCCACGAGTTCATCCAGGCGATGGGGGACAGCCCGATGCACGCCACGCCGGTGGCGCGGGGCACCGAGCAGGTGCTCGTGGTGGATCCGGATGACCTGGACGGGGACGACAGCGACACCACCACCTACATGTACACCACCGGCGGGATCCTCCAGTGGAGCGCCGATTCCATGCGGACCTGGGTCTGGCTCGTGCCGGACGACGATTTTGATCAGGAGCAGGTCACCCTGGCGGTGACCGTGCGCGATCCGGAAGGGGGGCAGACGTGGCTGACCATCGAACAACCCCTCGAGTGACGGGTGTGGCCCGGGCCGCGGCCGGACTGCTGGCGATGGTGCTGCCGGTGGCCTCGCCGGTCATCGCCGGGGCTGGCACCTGGCCGTTGCCCACGGACGCTTCGTTCGTCGGCGAGGTGGCGGACGACCGGGCCGGCATCACCCTGGCGGGTGTCGGTGATCTGAACGGGGACGGGCTGGACGATTTTATCATCGGCTCGCCGTACAACGACGACGCTGGCAGTGCGGCCGGGCAGGTCTACGTCATTTTGGGCCGCGAGACCGGGTGGATGCTCCACCAGTCCCTGGCCGGGGCAGACGCCTCCTATCTGGGACAGATCGCCAACGACGAGGCCGGGTCCTCGTTGGCGGGGATCGGCGACGTGAACGGCGATGGCATGGATGATTTCATTGTCGGGGCGCCCGTCAACGACGAGTCCGGCTATTCGGCAGGGCAGGCCTACGTCGTGTTCGGCCAGGCGGGCGGTTGGGCGATGGACGTGCCGCTGGGGTACGCCGACGCGTCCTTCCTGGGGGAGACGACCAATGACAAGGCCGGCCTGGAGGTGTCCTCGGCCGGGGACTTCGACGGGGACGGCTACGATGACCTGCTGGTGGCTGCTCCGCTGAACGACGAGGCGGCCTCCGACGCGGGCCAGGTGTACCTGATACTGGGCCAGGGCGGTGGGGGCTGGATCATGGATTTCCCGCTGGCCGGGGCGGACGCTTCCTTCCACGGCCAGGTGACCTACGACCAAGCTGGCATGGGCATCGCCTGCGCCGGGGATGTGAACGGGGACGGCTATGACGATCTGTTGATCGGCGCCCCGGACAACGATTCCGGGGCGCAGTCGGCGGGCACGATCTACCTGGTACTAGGTTCCGGCATCGGCGTGGGCTCGGATTTCAACCTGGCCTTCTCGGACGGGACATTCGTGGGCAGTGGGTTCCTCGATCAGGCCGGCACGTCCCTCGGAGGGGGCGGGGATGTGGACGGCGACGGGCTGGATGATTTCCTGATCGGTATCCCCAACAGCGACGACGCCGACAGCCAGGCCGGGCTGACCTATCTGATCTACGGCCAGGCCGGATCGTACGGCTGGGGCTTGCTGGAGGACAGCGCCGGCGCCTCATTCTATGGAGCCGGCTCGGACGAATCGGGGGCCGCCGTCGATCTGATGGGGGACGTGGATGGAGACGGGCTGGACGACCTGTTCATCAGCGCGCCCGGCAACGACGAGGGCTATGCGGCGGCAGGGCAGGCGTACCTCTTCTTCGGAGACGAGGCCGGCTGGGGCATGAACGACGGCCTGGCGACCGCGGACCAGTCCTTCCTGGGCGAGGTCAGCGATGACTGGATCGGAGACCCGGTGGCCAGCGCCGGCGATGTCAACGGCGATGGCTACGACGATCTGCTCATCGGCTCGTACCGCAGCGGGTATACCGACACCCTGGCCGGGCAGGTCTACCTGACCTTCGGCATGCCCCGGGACGACGTGGACGGGGACGGCTACGACCTGTGGGACCAGGACTGCGACGACAACGACCCCGCCACCTACCCCGGGGCCCCCGAGGACCCCTGCGACGGCCTGGACACGGATTGCGACGGCTACCTGGACGAGCTCACCGACGTGGACGGCGACGGATTCTCCTTCTGCGACGGCGACTGCGACGATACGAACTGGGCCTACAACCTGTCCGATTTCGATGGGGACGGCTACGACACCTGCGGCACCACCGACGGACTGCCGGACTGCGACGATCAGGCCGTGGACATCTACCCGGGCGCCCTGGAGATCTGCGGCGATGGTGTGGACTCGGACTGTGGCTCCGACCTGGACACGGAGGAGGACCACGACTGGGACGGCTATTCGGAATGCGAGGGCGACTGTGAGCCCTACGATGCATCGATATACCCCGGCGCCACCGAGTTGTGCGATGGGTTGGACAACGACTGCCAGGACGGCATCCCCGAGGACGAGAACAACCGGGACGGGGATGGCTACCGCATCTGTGAGGGGGATTGCGACGACGAGGACGGGTCCGTGTATCCCAACGCTCCGGACAGCTGCTACGACGGCATCGATTCCAACTGCCAGGGTGACGTGGACCTGGAAATCGACGACGACGGGGACGGGTATGTCGAATGCGATGGGGATTGCGACGATACCAACAACCAGATCTACTACAACGCCATCGACCCCCCCTGTGACGGCATCGACTCCAACTGCGACGGGTTCAACTGTGAGCTCGACGACTGCGACGGGGACGGCGTCACTTACTGCGATGGGGACTGCAACGAAGGCGATCCGACCATCTATCCTGGCGCACCCGAACTCTGTGACAACCGCGACAACGACTGCGACGGTCTGATCCCGGACAGCCTGGACCTGGACGGGGACTCCTTCCAGCGCTGCGCGGGCGGATTCGAGTACGACTGCAACGACGAGGATCCGACCATCTTCCCCGGCGCGGCAGAGACTTGCGACGGGGAGGACAACGACTGCAATGGCTGGACCGATGACGGCTTCGACGCCGACCTCGACGGGTACTCGTGGTGCTTCGAGGGGGACTGCGACGACAGCGACCCGTTGATCTACCCCGGCTCGATGGAGATCCCCTACGACGGCAAGGACCAGGATTGTGACGGCCGGGATCTCATCGACATCGACCGCGACGGCTACCCCGGCGGAAAGGACGGCACCGACTGCGACGACGTCCGCGCCTGGATCCACCCTGCCGCCGTGGAGAACTGCACGGACGACGTGGACGGGGATTGCGACGGCATCGCTGACCGAGACGAGCTGGATTGCGTCGGCGTCACCTGTTCCTGCCGTCAGGCCCCCTCCCCCGCCGCCCCCGCTCCCCTCCTGCTGGCGCTGGCTGCCCTGGTCTTGGCCCGCCGGCGAGTAAGAGAAGAAGGGACGCTCATTACTTAATGACTTATTGGCGCTCCCTCTCACTCCGCTTGACTTGATCGCCGCTTCGCCTAGGATTCCAGCAGGGAGGTTTCCATGCGCGCGTCTCATCTACTGTTCACTGTCTCCACTCTTCTATCCATCCTGTTGCTGGTTGCGGGTTGCACGTCGACCCTGTCCATGGACGACGACGACACCGTGG
>CAZDDH010000247.1:0-13079 GCA_964504165.1 uncultured Rickettsiales bacterium
CCCCCCCCCCCCCCCCCCCCCCCCCCCCCCCCCCCCCCCCCCCCCCCCGTCCCGGTACAGCCCTTCCACCGTGGGGGGCATCACCTCCACCAGCTCCTGGCCGATGACCGTCGCCGTCAGGCGCCCGGCCAGCCCCAGGGCGCCTACCAAGGCTGCCCGCTGGGGGCCCGACACGACGGAGAAGTGGTCCCCGCGGGTCAACGCCAGCGACAGGACCTGCCGGTAGCGGTGGATCGGTTCGTGGGTGCGCCCTCGGTGGGCCCGCAGCTGGGCCTCGGCCATCGGGTCGCCGGGTACGTCTACCCACAGCGGCTCCTCGCCCACCGCCCGAGCCCCACCGGCCATGGGGGCGAACGGACCGGCGCTGATGACGCAGTCGGGCTGGAATTCATGGCGCAGGTCTCGCAGCGTCAGGAACGCCCCGGGCTGGTCCAGCCGGACGGCGTGGGACTCGAAGGTCAGGGGGCCCACCGCCGTGGGCTGGGTCTGCTGGTGCCCCCGGGGCGGGTTCCGCCCCTCGCCCCGGCCGGCGTTGCCGTTGAGCAGCGAGGCGAAGGCGACCTGGTGCCCGGCCTCCAGCAAGGCCACGAGGAACTGCCGGGCGCGCAGCGCGGGGAATCCCATCTGCGAGGGGTCCTGCGCCGGGAGGGGTCCGCTGCCGATGAGGAACACGCGGCGGCTGTTGTGGGCCTGGACGATCAGGGTAGGTCCTCCTCGTCACCGCGGGCATGGGTGACCAGCCCCCAGTGATGATCCATGTATACCAGCCCGTGTTCCTTCTGATCGCTGGTGACTTTGAGCTCGTACAGCTGGTTGTGCCAGATGTAGGGCCGCAGGTGGGCCTTGTCGTACACGGCGATGCTGATGCGATAGGTGCCCGCCAGCAAGAACAGCCGGGGGTAGTGCAGGAAGTAGGTGTAGACGCCGTCGTAGGTGCCCCGCATCTCCTCGACCTTGCTGAAGCGGGTATTGGGGCCGAAGACGTACACCTCGTCGTTGCGGAAGATGGCGATCCCCAGCACCGGATCCTCCACCGGCTCGATCGTCCGGAAGGTCACCGCCACGGTCAGCGGGTCGAAGGTGGGGATGACGTCGATGGCCTGCCCCAGCCGATCCAGGATCCGCACCTCGAGGATCTCCACCTCCCCACTGCCCGTCATCGTCGGGTTCTTCTCTTGACCCACCTGCACCGCCTGCACCTCGGTGCCCTCGCCCAGCAGCGATCGGGCGTCCGGCAGCCGGGTGGCGTCGATGACGGCCTGGCGTAGCCGTGGGCTCGCCGATGTCGCGCGGTAGGCCAGCGGCTCCCCGGGGGCCTTCTCGGCCGCTTGGTCGGGCGCGGCAGTTGCCCCCTTCCCCGCGGCGCTGGGGGCCCGCCTTGCCCGGGCCCGGTCCACGTAGGCCTTGACCACGTCTCGGGCGCTGCCCCGATCGCGGATGCGGCCCTTGTCCAGCCAGATGGCCTCGTGGCACAGCTCGCGCACCGAGTGCAGGTCGTGGCTCACCAGCAGCAGGGTGCGGCCCTCGGCGATGAAGGACTCGATGCGCCGGATGCACTTGCGCTGGAAGTAGGCGTCCCCCACGGACAGCAGCTCGTCGATGAGCAGGATCTTGTGCCCCAGGTGGGCCGCGATGCTGAACCCCAGCCGCAGGGACATACCGGTGGAATAGGTGCGCACCGGGTGGTCCAGGAAATCATCGATCTCGGCGAACTCCAGGATCTCGGGCACCCGATCGGCGATCTCGGCCTCGGTCATGCCCAGCAGGCGGCAGGCCAGCAGCGTGTTCTGCCGCCCGGTGAAGTCCCCGTGGAACCCCACACCCAGATCCAGCAGGCTGTTGAGGGAGGCCCGGATCTGGATCGACCCGGTGGTAGGGGGGCTGATCCCGCTGAGGATCTTCAGCAGCGTCGATTTGCCCGCCCCGTTGGATCCGATGACCCCGAAGGCCTGGCCGCCGGCCACCTTGAACGAGATGTCCTGGAGCGCCCAGTGTTCGGTGTGGCGCTCCCCACCCAAGAACACCTCCAGCAGCCGAGCCCGGTCGTTGGGGTAGATGTCGAACCGCTTGGACAGGCCCTCGACCTCGACGACGGGCGCGCTGGGTGTGGTGCGGCTCACGTCAGCCCCCCAGCATGTCGTTGAAGTTGGGGGCCTGCTTGCGGAACACCCACAAGCCCAGGCCGAGGGTCACGACGGCGCAGGATCCAAAGATGATCACCTGGCCCATCAACGGCGGCTGGCCGTTGAGCAGGATCTGCCGGTAGATGCCGATCAGGTGGCTCAGCGGGTTGAAGACCAGGATCGGCTGGAACTGCTTGGGGAACGTCGCTGCGGGGTAGAACACCGGCGAGAGGAACATCCACATCAACAGCGCTGGCTGCAGCAGCTGGTGGATGTCCCGGTAGTAGATGGAGATGGTGGCCAGCAGCAGGCTGAGGCCGTAGGTGAACATCAGCTGGAACGCCAGCACGATGGGCAACAGCAGGGCCCAGGGGCCGATGTGGTGGCCCACCAGTAGCGTGGCGATGATCAGGATGATGATCCGGCTGCACTGGATGAACAGCTCGCTGATGTTGATGTAGGCCGGCAGGACCTCGGCGGGGACGTGAACCTTGCGGATCAGATCGACGTTCTCCCGCACTACGTTGGTGGACCGGCCCAGGGTCTCGTTGATGGTGATGTAGGCCTGCCAGCCGCAAAACAGGAACAGGGCGCTGACATAGACCGAGTAGCTGGGGCTGAAGTTGACCCGCAGCAGCACCGTGAACACGAAGGTGTAGGTCGCCAGCTCCAGCAACGGCTTGACCACGGCCCAGACCACGTCCAGGAAGGAGCCCACATACTGGCGCCGGAGATCCCCCACGGCCATCGACCAGGTCAGCTGGACCAGGCGTGCCGGTCCCGGCTGAGCGGTCGTCGTCTGAAAACTGGGTGGGGCAGAAGTCGGCATGGGGTCCGTTCAGCTGTTCGCGATCCGTACGATTCCCATCTGCTACGGGTGTCAGTTTAGCCGGAACCGCGTGAAGTCGCTTTCCCACAGGGCATTTCTGTGCCCTTGTGGGTGTTCGAGAAGGCTTGTTAACTCGATGTAAAAGAAGGTCGCTGGTAGTGCATTTGATGCCGTTGCGGTATCTTGGATCCATCGTAAAACGGACCGCAGGACCATGGGCGGGGGTACTGACGGTCAACGAACTCGAGGGGCACACTCGAAATTAGGAGAACAGATCCGATGAGACGAACCATACCCTGGACCCTGTTGATGATGCTGCTCGCCGCCGGCCTGTGGGTGCTGGGCTGCGAGAACGAAGATGACGACAGCGCCGACGACGACGTCTCGGACGACGACGACGACGACACCGGCGACGACGACGACACCGGTGACGACGACGACACCGGCGACGACGACGACAGCGCGGATGACGACGACAGCGCGGACGACGACGACGACGACGACACCGTCGCCCCCGTCGACGCCCAGACGATGATCGACAAGACCTACTTCATCGACCTGTCCAGCGGGTCGTACACACCGGCTGCACTCGAACCGTTGCTGCTCGGCATGGCGCCGACCACCTACGGCATGATCTTCTCGGCCCTGTCCATCGACGAGGGCAACAACGTGTACACCATGCGTCTCGGCGGCGGCGTCGACATGGAGACCGGCGGAGACTGGGACGACTGGGTTCAGAGTCCGGAGTCTGCCACGGCCGATATCCCCGGCGTGTGGGCCAACCCGAGCTTCTCCATTGGCCCCATCCCGGATCTGGTTTTGACCCTGGGCACGTCCCAGGTCTACATTGCCAACACCACCTTCACCGGCAACTACATCGCGGACGGCACCGCGGTCGAGGACTTCATCATGGACACGCTGGTGGACACCACCGTGTTCGATGACCTCGCTGGCGAAGCGCACGGTTACAACTGCACGTTGATGGGCGCCCTGGGCTTCCCGTGCCAGACCTGCCCCGGTGGCGCGAACGCCGGTGAGGACTACTGCCTGCCGGTCGTCGGCTCCACGATCACCTGCCCCGAGCTCACCGGGTTGGTCATGACCGAGGTCATTCCCTAGCGCACCGAACAGGTAACCTCCCGTCGTCAGACTCGCCCCTGAAACCACACGCTTTGTCATTCTTCGGTCACTTGCACTGATCGCCTACCCCGTCCTTCGCGCTAGAATGCGCACGTGATCCGTACCCTACCCCTGCTGCTGGTACTCCCCTTGGTGGGAGGCTGCGCCACCCTGTCCAAGCCCCCCGCCGGCCCGACGACCGAGTCGCTGCGGGACGAGACCCTGCTGGACCCGGGCCTGCCCTCGTTGACCGTCGAGGTGGACTACATCCAAGGCGATGAGCCCCTGGAGCGGGCCCTGCGTATCTTCACCGACCGCCTCGAGTTCTACTGCGACAAGCCCGGCGGCATCGAGGTCCACGTCGGCAACGAGATCCCCGCCGAGCGCTGGGAGCCGACCCGGGCGGGGGTCCAGGCCCTCACCGAGGAGTACGCCGAGGGCCGCCCCAAGAGTGGGGGCTATCTCTACGTGCTCTACGCCCCGTCGCTCAAGAAGTACCGCGGCTACAGCTTCCGTACCGGCAAGCTGGGCGACAGGGTGGATTTCCCGGTCATCGCCATCTTTTACGAACAGCTCAAGCCGATCCTGTGGCTCACGGGGGTCCGGCAGGAGGCCTCGGTGCTGGTCCACGAGACGGGGCACGTGATGGGCCTAGTGACCGATGACGGCCACCGGGATGGCGGCCACTGCACCAACTCGTGGTGCCTGATGTACGACGGCGTGGACGCCCGCTCGGCCCTGGTGCACCTGTTCCCCACGCTGTTCACCGGTTATCTGCCGACCCACCTGTGCGTGGACTGCCGGGAAGACCTGTGGGGGGACGACCCGGTGCCGGGCCTCCGCAAGATCCCCGGATTGCCCACGGACGAATGGCCTGGCTGCGACCCGGATTTCGATGAATGAGTGGGTTTTTCGGCTGGGCTGCTACACTCATGCCGTTCAACCACCCGAGGAGGGAACCATGAGACGATCGTGGATGACGCTTATCCTGTTCATGGGAGCGCTGGCATGGCTCTCTTTGGGCTGTGAGGACGATGGGGATGACGACGCCGCGGACGACGACGCGGCCGACGACGATACGGGGGACGACGACACGGGCGACGACGATACGGGGGACGATGACACGGGGGACGACGACTCGGCCGATGACGACGTGGACCCGGAGACGGTGATTGGCCAGGTCTACCTGCTGGATCTAGGGGGTGATTCGTTCAACTACACGGAGCCTCCGGGAGCAGGAGGGGTGCTCGCCACGTTCCTGCCCGACACCGAGGGGGTGATCTTCACGGCCACCGCCATCGACGAGGACGCCGGCACACTGGAGCTACGGCTCGGCTCTGCCCGCGTGAGTAATCCCGAAGACGATCCAGAGATCTGGGAGTGGGTCCAGATCGCCACCCCGACGACGACGACGCCCGGTACGTGGGCCAATCCAGCCTTCGAAGGGGGGCCCACGGAGTTGAACATGGCCGCCGGGGAGAGCACCGCCTGGCTCGGGGACACCATCTTCGGGGGCCTCTACGCCGCGGACGCGAGCGAGATCAACGGCGTGTACCTGGAAGCGCTGGTAGACATGGTCCCGTTCGACCTGATGCTCGGCTTCGATCCGGGGACCCTCTGTGCGACCATCGAGAATCTGGCCCAGGTGCCCTGTGTGACCTGCCCGCCAGAGAGTCCGGACCAGGGGGACTACTGCCTCTTCATCGCTGCCGACAGTGGCATATGTCCGCTCCTGGAAGGTTTTGAACTCCAAGAGGTCCTTTGAGAGACCGTAGCGTCCGATGGTAGACCATCCTGGGGCCAGAGCGACCGCGTACGGGACCCTCGCGGCCGCCTTCCTCCTGCTGGGCAGCGGCATCATTCCGCGCCCGTTCGATGCCGTGATCCAGGCCACCGCCGTGCTCAACGTGCTGGTCCTGGCTCTCCTGACAGCACCGCTGCTCGTGCTGGCCGTGGGCACCTATCGCCTCGCCACGACGCGCCACGCACAGGGGCGGAGCCTGGCCGCTGGCTCCGCCATCAAGGTCGCGGTCGTGACGACTCTGGGGGTCGGCCTGTTGGGGGCCCTGTCCACCTTCGTGGCGCCTTTCAGCGGGTTGATCGGTCTGTTTCCCGCGCCCCACGCGGGGGCCCTCGTGCTGATGCGCGCGGGGCTCGCCCTGCCCGCCATCGGCATCGGCCTGTGCCTGGCAGCCGGATTGCTGGTGGTGGACCGCCCGGCGGCGGTGTTGCCCGGGTTGCTCATGTTCGTGGTGGTCGAGCTGGTGCTCACCGCCCTGTGGATCGACGTGGGCGCGGGCCCCAACCTGGAGCTGGCCGGCGCGGGCCTCGCCTGGCCCATCGCGGCGTTGCTGGGGGCGGTCACCGGCGGCACACTGCTGCTCGCCGCCGCTTCGGCCCGAGGCGAGCTCGGTATACACCTGAGCCGCCCCTTCGATATCAAGGATCTGTTCCAGCTGGTACGCCTGGGCCTGCCCGCCCTGCTGCCGACGGTCGTTTTTCCGGTTCTCGCGGGTCTGTATTCCGTGGCGGTGATGACCGGCGACCGGGGCCCGGAGGCGGCCATCGTTGGGGTGCTGCTGTTCCCCGCGGGGCTCCTGGTGGTGGCTGCCGGCGAGCTGGTGTTGCGTAGCGAGCCCGGCCGGGGGCGCCTGGGGTGGGGCATCCTGGGGCTGCTCTTGGCCGCGGGAGTGCTGTTGCTCGTCGCGCCAGGTCTGGTCCGATCGGCCTTGACCCAGGGGAGCGAGGCCTCGTTGGCGGGCATCCGCTTACTCGGCGCGGGTCTGCTCCACGAGATCGGACTGGCACTGGCCACGCGATTGGGATGGCTCCGGATGCGCAGCACCGGGCAATGGGAGTGGTTGGCCCTGTGCCTCACCGCGATCCCGCTGACGGTGCTGATGGTGATCCTGGGCATCCAGAGCGTCACGGTCGTGACCCTGGGTTGGATTGTCTGCCGCGCTGTCACCGTTCCCTTCCTCCGGCGCTGATGCCGATGTACCCTACGCCGGGTGCCCGAGCGCACCCCATGGTCGTAGACCCACACGCGGGAGTGACTGCATGCGAGCGATGACCATCTTGGGACTGATCTCCGTGGGAATGATTCTTGGGCCGGCGGATGCCGCCGCCGACGGTCCGCCGGGGCTCACCGTCGAGACTCGCTCCTCGCGGTCCGCCCTGGAGATCCGCGTGGTACCGGGGGCGGGCGGACACCTCTCGGATGAATTCGACACCCAGCTGGTGGTCCGTACGAGTCCGGAGTCCGATCTGGACGAGACCGTGGAACTCGCCGGCCGGACCGGGGAGCTGATCGCCGGGTACACCGTGGAGCTACCCGGCGTCTGGCCCGTGGTGGTCGATGTGGAGCTGGTGCTCGGCATATGTGACGACGCGGGGGTCTGCCGGCCCCGCCACGTGGGCTTCCAGATCGCCCCCAAGAAGCGTGGCCAGAGCGGCTGGTCCGCGGCGGAGTTGATGAACGTCAAGGCCATCAAGCGGAGCCGGGCGATGGCCGGAATCACCCTGGCCGAGGCCGCCGCCAAGGGCCCGGGGAGGGGATGGTACCGGGACGACCTGGAGGCGGCCCTCACCCAGGCCACCGAGCGCAAGGTGCCGCTGCTGGCCCTCTTCAAGACCAGCTGGTGCCCGCCTTGCCGCCGGCTGCAGGCCGAGGTCCTGGCCGACCCGGCATACCGGGCCCGGCTCTCCGGATTCGCCCGAGTGGTCTTTGATGCGGACATGCCCGCCAGCTGGGAGGCCAAGAGCCGATACAAGGTCGGCGGCTATCCCACCATCGTGGTGGCATCCTCCGACGGTCAGCTGGTGTGGCGCCAGGAGGGCTACGAGAACGCCGAGCAGTTCGTCCAGGCCCTGGAAGCCGCCGCCTCGCAGGTGGCCACCCTGGAGGCCCTGGACCAGGCCGCTACCGCCGACTCGCCGGACGGGGCGGCGATCCTGGCCATGGCCGAGCGCTACCGTCACCTCAAGGACGCCGGCGAGGCTGCAGCCTGGCTGGAGCGGCTGCCGGCGGGAACGTCCGTCGATGCCGCGACGCTGGCCCGCGTGCGAGTGTTCGTCGCGACCCAGGACGATGACGCGACGGCCGGCGCCGCGGCCCTGGAGGAGATCCTGTTGCAGCAGGCCCTCGAGCCCTCGGTGCCTTCCTCCGAGCAGATGTGGTGGTGGCTGGAACTGGCCGGGATGCAGGAGGGGCTCGAGGACCCAGAGCTGGCGGAAGGCGCCCCCGCGTCTTACGGCCGGGCCCGAAGCACGGCCGAACACGTCATCGCCGAGCCGGCGACCGGAGCGCGGGCCTTCGAGGCGTGGCAGGTGGTGGCCGAGGCCATCGCGGCCCTGGAGGGGGAGGAGGCCTCCGTCCCCGCCTGGAGTTCCGCCTGCGATGCGTGTTGGGGGGCGCTTGGTTCCACCCGGCCGGAGCCGGCCGTCATCCGCGACAACCCGGGCCTGGTGATGAGCCTGGTGTCTGCACTGATCTACGCCGAGCGCCTGGAAGAGGCGCGCTGGCTGGCCGACCAGGGCATCGACGCATTCCCCAAGGAGTCCACGATGTTCCAGGTGCGCGCACGGTTGCACGAGCGCACATCCGAGGACCCGGCGGCCGGCCTGACCGACGCCGCCACAGCGTACAAGCTGGCCCGGGGCGACAACCGGCTGCGGGCCGCTCAGTTATGGTCCCGGCTGCTCGTCTCCGCCGGCCGTCCCGACGAGGCCCGGGAGGTCATCCGCGAGGCCCTCGCCGAGGTCACGTTGCCCGCGGATCCGGACATCCGCACCCATCGTTATGTCGGCAAGCTCCAGCAGACTCTGGAGCACCTCTCCGAGCCGGATCAGGGGCCGGATTCTGCCGAGCCATAACCGCTTGTAATCAGGGGGTTGTTGCGTTGACAGGCCGGGGAACTAGCCAGTATCCTGGGCGCCCTTTCGTATGTGTCATAGACGCGGTGTGTGTGGAGGTTGGCGGGATGATGTTGCGTGCACGAACCCGTATAGTCTGTTCCGTGATGGTGGCCCTCACGGTGCTGCTGGGATTTGAATCGGCGGCTCTGGCCTATCCGAGTGCCCCGGAAAGGGTGCTACCCGAGATCGTGGAGACCGGGCAGATCCCCACACCTGGTGTGACGGCAGCCCCCGCGCACCTGGTCCGCGGGCCCCACCTGATGGCCCGCCAGGCGCGTCGCTACGGCATCGATCAGACCGGTCCGGCGCCCTTGCCCCCCATCGTCCAGCGTATCAGTGACCAGGAACAGCACCTGGTGACCGGCACGGCGCTGACCGTCGTGTCCGCCGTGTTGCTGGGGAACTTCCTGTGGATGGTGATCACCGGTGCGATCTGGTTCTTCGGGTTCTACCTGCCCGTGGCCAACTCCGAGACCGTGTTCCCGCCACAGGCCGCTCTGTTCTTCCTGAGCTTCGCGTTCCTGGTACCGGGCCTGATCCTGCTACCCAAGGGACTCAAGGAACTCAAAACCTATCGAGCGATGCAGACCGCCGAACGCCCACCGGTGGGTCCGGACGTCTACCTTGGCCGTTCTGCAGCGTCGATAGGCATCCGTTCCGGGGGCATCCCCCTGGTTCGCTTCTGAGGCAAGCATGAGGAAATCGGCTTTCTTCCGTGTCTGTTCATCGATCGCCGTGGCGTTGATGGCGCTACTTCTGATCGAAGTGCCCGCCTTGGCTTACCCGTCCGCGCCGTCGGTTCCTCAAGAACTGGCCCGGCCGGGCCAGCTCTACGCGAGCTCGCCGACGGCTGAGATCCCCCGGCTCGCGCCGCTGCAGATCCGCCGGATGAATCGGATCGCTGCTGCGGCCGAGGCCAGCGAGGAGGAGGCAACCCAGGGCAAGTGGCAACCGACCATGCCCGAAGGCTCCGCCTTCACGATCGTGGGCGCGGGGCTGTTGGCCGGCGGGGCGATCTTGCTGGGCGTGGGCATGTCCAAGTTCATGCCCATCGTGCTGGACGCATCCGGCCTGGTGACCGCGGCGGTCTCGCCGATGGTGATGATCGGTGTCGGGCTGACGCTGCTGATCACCGGCATCGCGTTTTTGGTGCACGGTGTCCAGGTGCTCAAGGTGGTCAAGAAGGCCGAAGAGGACGCACAGGCCGCGTTCCGGATGGCCCCGCCCCCAATCCGCAGTTCCGCCGCGACGGCCATCGTGCGGCCGATCCTGACGTTGCAGTTCTAGCCGGCTAGCTGCGCGCCCCCCGGGCCCCTAGTTGCAATGCCCCAGGTGGGCGTCGCACTGGTAAGCGAAGTGCAGGATGTGGGGGCTATCGCTCCAGAAGTGATTGATCTCGTATTCGTACTCGAACCCCACGGTGACGTTGTCGTTGTCGGCGCGGTAGTAGGTGAGATGCTCGGACATGGGGTACTGGGCGCCGATCTCTTTCATGCGGCTGTCGTACCAGTTCTTCAGCCGTTCGTCGTTGTTGTCGACCGTCGAACCGGATTTGGCCAGTTCCTCGGCGGCAGTCTTGATCTTGAAGTACTGCATGTACGGAGGCACATACATGATCGATCCGTACAGAGCCGCTCCAACGACGAACAGCAAGATGACGTGCACGACGTTGAATTTACCGGCTTCGTCGCGATGGAGTCTCGACAGCATCGGTCCCTCCGCCCCCGGGGTTGGGATAAATCCCATGAAAACATTTCTCTCGCAGGATCATAGCATCGCGGCGATGCCGAGCCACACTCTGTGTGGCGGAATTAGAAATCTTGGCCAAGGGACAACATTTTCTCTGCGCCGTTGCAAGGGGTATGGTTCCATGGTGAAGACGGTAGCGGGCTAGGAGAAATCGGTTGCTGGAACAGCTCGACAAGCTTGTACGACAGGCGGACCGCAGGCTGCGGACGGTCCAGGCTGTGCGCCTTGGCAGCCGGGCCGCCCTGTGGACCGCGGTGGCGTTGGCCCTGGTCGTGCTCGTCATCGAGCTCTCCGTGGGGTTCGGTTTAGGTGGCCTGTGGCTGTTCCTGCTGCTCCTTGCCGCACCGGTCATCGCTGCAACGCTTGCTCTGACCCGTGCCCCCGGATCCGTGCGATCGGCCAAGGCACTGGATCAGGGTTCCCGGCTGCACGATCGCATCGGGACGGCCATCGCCTTCGAGGGCACCACCGGTGGGCTGCTGGAGCGCCAGCGCCAAGACGCGATGGCTCAAGCGCAAGGTTTGCGTACCGCCGCGGCCATCCCCCTGGGTGCGGGGCGTGCTCTGCGTCGCCCGGCCGCCGCCCTGTTGTTCCTGATCCTGCTGACAGCCCTGTGCCTGCGATTTGATCTGCGGGGCAGCTCCACGCCACCCCCCACACCACTGGAGCAGGCGGGCGAAGATCTGCTGGCCTCCCTCGATGACGTGGAGGAGGACGCGCTGGCCCGTGGGGACAAGCGGGTGGAGTACCTGGTCACCGACCTGCAAAAGAAGGTCCGCAAGATCCTGGACGAGGAGAAGGACCGCAAGCAGGAGGAACCCGAACCGGAGCCGGAGAAGGAAGAGCCCGAAAAGGAGGACGCCCTCGCCGAGGTCCCCGAGCCGATGGACGATCTGTACTCTGTGGAGGAGCTCGACGCGCTGCACACCGAGCTGCAGGTAGAGCTGGCGGCGGTGACGGACTTCAACCTGGAGAATGTGCGCCGGGATGCGCGGAACTTCTTCCAGGCCGACACCTCGGCCAAGGCCTTCGAGGACGAGTTCGACAACCTGAGCCTACCCGATGCCAACATCATGGAGCAGGCCGAATGGGGGGATAACGGGTTCGATCCGGCCTTCGGCAAGAACCACAACCCCCTACAGGCCCAGGACAACGCCCGCTCGATGGCCACCACCGACGCCATGCGCGAGGAGGCCATCGACTTCAACAAGAACGACATCAGCGCCGAGGGCATGATCGACGACGACAAGAAGCACGGCCTCCAGCAGTCGTTCAACCAGTTCCTTGAGGAGTATGTGGCCGAGCGCGGGGAGCAGATGGCCGACTGGCTGGCCGGCAAGCGTGACCATCAGCCCAGTGTGAAGGTCAAGGACGACGAGGGGCCCCGCGCCCCGGACAAGACCGATGCCATGGCCGAAGCCGGCTTCGAGGACGTCACCGAGGAGGAGACCTCGGCGTCGGGCGAGCAGATGCAGTCGGTCGACGAGATCCCCGATGGCGTCGATGTGGAGATGATGGACAAGGCCACCCATGACAAGCTGCAAGGCGGGATTCCCATGGGTGATGGGGAGGGGGAGACCACTCGCGGTGCCCAGGGCGCCGGCAAGGGTGGTGACGAGGGGGCCCAGGGCGGCGGCACCGAACGGCAGCTGCCGTCGGGTACGTCCAGCCAGGAGTTGGAGAAGATCCTGGGGCAGGTCACGGACGACCGGCTTTCCCCGGAGAAGCGCCGGGAGGTGCTGGAGGAGATCGCGACCCACAAGGTTCACGGCGGGTTCGCAAACGACTTCGACGACACCCGAGGCAACTACTTCGAGGAGGCCGACCGGCTGCTGATCGAAGAAGCGGACGAACTGCCGCCGCTGTTCCGCAACTTCGCGCACGAGTATTTCGAGGCGATTCTGAACCTATAGGCAGTACGAGCCATCCCCATCCCGGACATCGATGGGCCTTGCGCCCGGTCCGTTCGGGAACCCGGATGTGGAGCACAAATATGGCAAACCCCGAGATGACACCGGAACGATTCCGCCAGGTTTTCGCCGCCATGCAGGGCGAATCCGGCAACGTGATCGTGGGCATGGCGAGTGTGGTACGAGGCACCCTGGCCGGCATCCTGGCGGACGGCAACATCCTGCTCGAGGGCGTGCCGGGGCTGGGCAAGACGTTGCTCGTCAAGACCGTGGGCGACGTGATGCAGCTGGGCTTCTCCCGCGTTCAGTTCACCCCGGACATGATGCCGGCGGACATCACCGGCACCAATCTGGTGATGGAGGACGCAGCGGGGAAGCGGTACTTCGAACTCCAGAAGGGCCCGGTGTTCACCAATGTGGTCCTGGCCGACG
>CAZDDH010000248.1:0-12974 GCA_964504165.1 uncultured Rickettsiales bacterium
CGACGGCATCGACTGCGACGACACCAACTCCAAGATCCATCCTGGCGCCTCCGAGATCCCCTACACCGGCATCGACGAGGACTGCGACGGCTCCGACCTGGACGATATGGACGGGGATGGCTACACGGGCGGCGAATACGGCGACGATTGCGACGACACCAATGCGGACATCAACCCCGGCACTGCCGAGATCTGCGACGACGGCCTGGACGGGGACTGCGATGGTCTGATGGACGACTTCGATCCGGACTGCGCCGCCGGTGGCGATGATGACGACGACAGCGCCAGCATCTACGACCCGGCCTGGGGTGCCTGCGGCGGCTGTGAAGCCTCTCCCGGCTCAGGGGGAGGGATTCTGCTGGCGATGCTGCTGGGGCTGCTGCTCCGTCGGCAGTCGGGCAAGAGATGAGGGAGAAGAAGGAAGAAAAAATCGCGAAGGCCGCGATGGGGAACGCGAAGGTCGCGGAGTAGGAGTTTTTGTTCCTCGTAGCAGGGAAAATCCTCACCACGAGGAAGGGGGGAGAGATTGGCCGTCCAGGACGGACGGCCCCTTCTTCTTCGTCTCAAGGCATCAGCACCTGAGTGAACCCACTGACCAGGTTCCGCGTGCGTAGCTGGCCCTCGGACAACTCCAGCAACGTGCCCTCCTCCCGCCAGCGGACCTGAGAAGTGGTCCCTTCCAACGCCAGCTCGCCGGTGGACGCCTCGTGGACCCACCAATGGCCTTGTGCACCGTCGCGGCGGTGCGTCGATACGAGCAACACCCACTCCCCCTCTGGGGATAGCTGCAGCTGGGAGGCGTCTGGTGCAGCCCACATGGCGATGAGTCCGTTTCCACTCTCCCACACGGCCACGTTGGCGTGGGGGGTGCCGGGGACCAACCCGGCCGCCCGGCGCGTCTGGTCGTACGTGACCAGGTGGGGATCGATGAACAGCGGGTGTTCTTGCTCCCCGTCCAGCAACAGCCACGGATCGCCGCTCCCGGGCATGGGCCGCACCAGGCGTAGCTCGTTGTCCGGGATCCAGGCCTCCAGGCAGCGGTGGCGATCGACGGTGGGGCCGGTTTCCGGAGCGCGCTCCATGTCCAGCGGGAGGAAGCGGCGTTCCAGTGGCGGTGGGTCGTCCCCGCGGACCCGGAACAGTACGCCAGGCTGGTCCAGGGCAAAGCAGGGGAAGGCGATCTCCGCCCCCACCTCGACCAATTCCCGGTGCCCGCCTGTCTCCAGGTTCCACAGATCCAGGCCGGGACCGCTGGACCACAGGACGGCTGGTTCGTACTGGGAGCACTGGAGAGAACCCCAGCGGCCGGGGCGCCCCCCGCGCAAGCGTTCGCGGCGGCCGTCCACGGATTGGACCAGATAGGCCCCTGCGGAGATGCCGAACAGCCGCTGATAAGGACCATGAAGGCGGGCGACGACGCGTCCTCCGGTGGAAAAACAGGGCCGCTGAGTGCGGCGGGGCAACGGCGTCACCTTCCCCGTGGATAACTCCAGCACCTGGTAGCCGGTGGTACCGCTCCGCTCATACAAGGTCTCGATGAGCAGCTGGGACGAGCCGGTGGCCCGGCTGAGGATGCGGACCGGCTGCGTCTGGCCCGGATCCTCTGCGAGCATCCAGACGGCGACGGCCGAGGACGCGAGGATGGGGAGGGTAGCCGGCACCCCCAACCACCATGGCGTGACCCCCCGGCCCCGGCCGTGGAGGATCACCACGCCGAGGCCGGCCAGCGTCAGGATGCCTCCCGAAGCAGCTGCCAGGGTGAGCAGGCCGCCGGCGTGAAGCTGCAACGCCACCGACCACACGACGACGGCCGTGCCGGTGGTTGCGACCAGCACGGCGGCCCTGCGGAGGGCGGCCCAGCGGGTGGCCATCCGGGCCAGGGCGTGCCCCGCAGCCCAGATCGGAAGGGTCAGGGCCAACCAGCAGCGCCCGTTGGCGAGCCACCACTGGGAGGAGCTGGCCGTATCGAGGTTGAGCCACATGCCCACGCCGGCCCCGAGGATTGCCAGGCCCAGCGCCGCCGCGGTGGTGACGAACCGCGGGGTGTCCAGCTGGCGTCGCCAGTTGACCTCCACGGCCAGCGCCGTGGCCAGCAGCGGCAGCAACACCAGGCCGTGGAGCTTGAACAGCAGGAACAGCCGCACCTCTTCCGAATCGGTGGGGCCGAACAGACGGGTCACGATGGCCAGGAGCAGCGGTATGGGGACGATCACCCACTCCCAGTGCTCCGGGAAACCTGACGACGACGGCTCTGTGGCGGGTGAATGAATAGCCCTCTCCCTGAAAGGCAGGATAGCAGGAGGGGTTGTACGATGAGTAACCCCGAGAGTGAATCGTTGCTGTGTGAGGCGCCCAAGCAGGGGAGAACGGCAGCCACGCCAGTGGATGATCGGGGCGGCCATCGGTGGCAAGACTATCGATAGATACCTCGTCGGTTAGGCCGCCGAAACCCTTCTGTAAGTCACCTGAAATATTAGAGAAAAAAATAGTATAGATACGAATGATACGTATCAGTCATTTGAATTGAGGTGACCCTTCAGGACGGCCGATGTCTGCCGCCGCGTCTCCTGATACTGCCCGTCGAAATCACCCAGGCTCCACAGCCGGGCGCCGGACCTGGGGGAGCGCACCACGGCCCCGTCGCCGGTGAACGTCTGGCTACGGGAGCCGTGGGAACGTTCCACCAGATGGACCAGTGGCCGGATGCCTCCCCGATGGCCCATCCATGCCTCGAGAGCCAGGCGCTCCACCGCGCCACCATCGCGGTAGTGGGCGTCGCCGATACGCACCGGTGCAAACAGATACGGGACGGCACAGGAGGCCGCGACGGCTTCGGGCAACGGGCCGGAGGTCAGCAATCGGTGGGATCCGTCAGCCTGCATCACACCGACGCCAAACTCGTGCTGCAATCCGGAGAAGTCGGCCGGCAACATGTCCCGCATCCTCGCCAGCACGGAACGCATGGAGAACAGCCCGCGCCACGGGGTCCAGCAGGGCGCCATGGTGGCCAGGGGAGGGTGGGCCGAGAGTTCGCGTGCGACGCCGGCAGCTGGCAGGCCCGCAGCCCATAGTGCGCCGGCGAGGGCGCCGGACGACGTGCCGCAGACACCCCCGACGGGGATGGCACACTCCTCGACGGCGCGGAGGAACCCGCAATGGCGCGCAAAGGCCAGGAAGCCGCTGCTGAGGATGAGGTCGTATCTAGCCATGATTCGCCCGAGTCTACTGCCGGTGTAGCGTCGGAGGGAACTTGCCGGCAGTTTGGATGTCACACTACCGTTGGCAGACAGTTGGCACGGGTGCGTGCGCGCACCGGGGTGAAGTCAGGAGACATCGAGATGATCCGGATCGGATGGTTGATCGCGTTGACGCTGTGCCTGTGTGGATGCGCCGGGCACCAGGGAATGGTCCGTAGCACGCCACAGGCGGATCCGCCGGCGGTCGTCCCGACGGTGGACCGACCGGTGGAATTCGTCGAGGACGAAGAGCTGCTGGGCATGCGGATGGTGCTGCGTGAGGCTGGGGCCCCGTCAGCGGACACGACGGGCGTGCCCCGCGCCGAAGGTACCGTGTTGACGGACGGCGAGGTCGAGGCCCTGCTGGTGCGGGTCGCGGCACTGGAGTCAGAGGGTGATCGGGAGGCGTTCGCGGTCCGCGAGGGATCGTTGCCGCCGCCGCTCACCGGCGAGACCGTGGACCTGCCGTTCCCGCCCACCGATATGGCGCTGCTGCCGGATGCGGGTGAGCCCGGCCAGCTGGAGATCCTGCGCGCCGCTCCCGAAGGCGACGTGCCCATGGCTCCCCACCTGAGCGTCACCTTCTCGCGGCCGATGGTGGCGGTGACCTCCCAGGCGGAGGCCGCGGCCCAGATGCCGGTGCAGCTCGAGCCCCGGCCGGACGGCAGCTGGCGCTGGCTCGGCACCCGCACCGCCCTGTACCAGCCCGATGGCCGCTTCCCGATGGCCACCGACTACCGTGTGACCATCCCTGCCGGGACGCCCTCGGCCACCGGGGAGACCCTGGCCGAGGACCGCAGCTTCGGGTTCTCCACACCGGCGGTCGGCCTGCAGCGCGGCTATCCGACCGACGGCCCCCACGGCCTGGAACCGGTGATCCTGGTGCAGTTCGATCAGCGCATCGACGTGGACGCCATCCTCCCGTTCATCCGTGTCTCTGCCGCGCGCCACGACCATCCGGTGAGGCTAGCCAGCGACGACGAGGTGAAGGCTGACGAGGGGGCGCGCCGTTTCCGCGATCAGTCCGCGGAGGGCCGCTGGCTGGCGCTCAAGACCGTGGATCCGCTCCCCGCCGCCGAGACGATCCAGGTCGTCGTGCGGCAGGGCGCGCCGTCCGCCGAGGGCGCCAAGCTCACCCCGGGGGACCAGTCCTTCACCTTCTTCACCTACGAGCCGTTGCGGGTCGTGTCACACCGCTGCGGCCACCGGTCCTGCCCGCCCAATGCCAGCTGGACGGTGGAGTTCAACAACCCGCTCGACGCCGAAGGGGAGCTGCCGGCGATCGTGGTGGAGCCGGAGATCACGGGTCAGCGCGTCCAGCTCTTCGGCAAGAGGCTGACCATCGAGGGGATCAAACGCGGCCGGACCCTGTACAAGGCCCGCATCCCCGCCGAGACCCGGGACACCTTCGGGCAGACCCTGGGCGAGGAGAAGGTGCTCACCTTCAACGTGGGCCCGGCCAATCCGACCCTGTTCGGGCCCGGCAAAGATCTCGTCACTCTGGATCCCACGGCGCCGCCGGCTTTCTCCGTCTACAGCACCAATCACGAACGGCTGCTGGTGGAGGTCCATCGGGTGGTCCCCGAACAGTGGAGCGAGTGGGCCTCGTGGCGGCGGAGCTACCGTTACGACAACGCCAACCCGCCCGCGATGCCGGGGGAGCGGCTGTCCCGGACCAAGGTCGATGTGGACGGGGGGGCCGATGCACTCACCGAGACCGCCATCGATCTGCAGCCCTACCTGCCCGAGGGGGTGGGCCACCTGCTGGTGCGGATCCAGCCGGTGAAGCAGCCCAAGGAGCGCTGGCAGCGCCAGGAAGTGCTGGCCTGGGTGCAGGCCACCGAGCTGGGGCTGGCGGCCTTCACCGACGCCAGCGAGCTGGTGGCCTGGGTCACCACGCTGGAGCAGGGTGCCGCCGTCGCGGACGCCGAGCTGATGATCTTGCCGGGGGGCGAGCCGCGGGGCACGAGCGATGAGCAGGGGCTGGCCCGGCTGGCCCTGATCGCCGAGCCCAAGGGCCCGCAGGTGCTGACGGCCCGCCGGGGGGACGACGTGGCGATGCTGCCCCAGAGCGCCAGCTGGTGGAACGACCACGCAGCCTGGCGCAAGCTGGAGCGCAAGGACCAGCTCCGCTGGTACACCCTCGATGACCGGGGGCTCTACCGCCCGGGGGAACGGGTCCACGTCAAGGGATTCATCCGTCTTTTCCAGCCCGGCGAGGGGGGGGACGTGCAGGGGCTGGACGGCACGCCCAGTCGTGTCAGCTGGCAGCTGCGCGGCCCCCGCGGCAACGACCTGGCCAGCGGCGAGGCCACCGTCAGCTCGCTGGGGGGACTGGACCTGGAGTTCGACCTGCCCGACGACGTCAACCTGGGTACGGCGTACCTCAAGCTGAACGCCGTCGATCCGGGTGGCCTGGATCGTGACCAACACAACCACCCCATCCGGATCCAGGAGTTCCGCCGGCCGGAGTTCGAGGTCGGCACGAGCACGGAGGAGGCCCCGTTCGTGCTGGGGGAGGAGACGGTCGTCAGTGTGGAGGCTGCTTACTATGCAGGAGGCGGACTGGCGGGCGCGCCGGTCCACTGGGTGGTGACGGCCAGCCCGGGGCACTTCACGCCCCCCAACCAGTCGGACTACCAGTTTGGCGCCTGGCGGCCCTGGTGGTGGCACCGCCCCGCGGAGACCAGCGGGCACGGGGCCGAGAGCCTCGAGGGGAGCACGGATCCGCTGGGGCAGCATCACCTGGGCATCCACTTCCAGTCGATGAACCCACCGCGGCCGATGACCGTGCGGGCCGAGGCCCGGGTCACCGACGTCAACCGCCAGGCTTGGACGGCTTCCAGCACGATGCTGGTGCACCCGGCCGCGCTCTACGTGGGGCTCCGCGCCGACCGTGGTTTCCTCGCCAAGGGGGATCCGGCGGAGATCGGGGCGGTGGTGGCGGACCTGGACGGCGAGCGGGTGTCCGGGGTCCAGGTCTCCATGACCATGGTGCGCCTGGACTGGGCCTACAAGGGAGGCAAGTGGATCGAAGAGGAGGTGGACCCCCAGACCTGCCAGGTCACCTCGGACCAGGAGGAGCGTAGCTGCACCTTCGAGCCGATGATGGGTGGTGCGTATCGCGTGACCGCCGAGATCCATGACGGCGACGGGCGTCTCAACCGCTCCGAGGTACGGTTCTGGGTGGCCGGAGGGGAACGGCCCCCGGCGCGGGACGTGGAGCGGGAGCAGATCACCCTCATCCCCGAGCGCCAGGAATACCAGCCCGGCGAGACGGCCACCTTCCTGGTGCAGGCCCCCTTCTATCCGGCGGACGGCCTGCTTACCGTTCGCCGGTCCGGCCTGGTCCGCACCGAGCCGTTCCGGCTGGAGGAGCCCACCACGACCCTCTCGGTCCCCATCGTCGAGGGGTTCATCCCCGACGTGACGGTCCAGGTGGATCTGGTGGGTTCGGCCATCCGCGCGGACGACAAAGGGGAACCCCGGGATGATCTGCCCCGCCGGGTGGCCTACGCCAACGGCAGCCTGACGTTCCAGGTGCCGCCGCTGCAGCGCGCTTTGTCCGTGACCGCAGCGCCGCGTGAGCCCGCGTTGGAGCCGGGGGACGCGACCGAGATCCTCGTCGCCGTGGCCGACGCCTCCGGCAACGCCGTGGCCGGGGCCGAGGTGGCCGTGGTGGTCGTGGACGAGGCGGTACTGGCCCTCACCGGGTACCAGCTGCCCGACCCGCTGGAGGTGTTCTACGCGGCGCGCGGGGCGGGGGTCGCCGACTACCATCAGCGATCCCAGGTGGTCCTCGCCGATCCGATGGCTCTCCGTGAATTGGCCGACTCAGCGGCCGCCAACATGGACAACAACCCCCTCGAGACGATGTCCGTATCCAACACAAGCGGGGCCGTGCGCTCGCGCTCCGCCGGCGCCCGCCGCGGGGATGCGGCGGCCCCGCCCAAGGCGATGGAGCCCATGGCCTACGCCGACGACGACGGGGAGGCGGACGACTGGGGTGTCTCCCCCGACGAGCCGATGGATTCGGGTAGGGCCAACAAGAAGGGCGGGAGCGCCCCCCCCGAGCCGGCCATCGATGTGCGCACCGATTTCTCCGCCCTGGCGCTGTTCGCGCCGCAGGAGGCCACCGGCGACGACGGCACGGTGACCGTGGCCGTGACCGTGCCCGATTCCCTCACCCGCTACCGGGTGATGGTGGTGGCCGTCGCCGGTGGGCAGCAGTTCGGCTCCGGAGAGTCCGCCATCACGGCGCGTCTGCCGATGATGGTGCGCCCCTCGCCGCCGCGCTTCCTCAACTTCGGCGACCGCTTCGAGCTGTCGATGGTGGTACAGAACCAGACCGAGGCTCCGCTGGACGTCTCGCTGGCCGTGCGGGCCACCAATGTGTCGCTGGCCGCCACGCTGGCCGAGGCGGTTCCGGGAACGGGCGACGGCGGCCCGCAGTCCGCTGGCCGCCGGGTCACCGTGCCGGCCAACGACCGCATCGAGGTCCGCTTCCCCGCCGCCGCGCAGATGGCGGGCACGGCGCGCTTCCAGGCCGTCGCTGCCGCTGGCTCCCATGCCGACGCGGCGACCTTCCAGCTGCCGGTGTGGACCCCGGCCACCTCCGAGGCCTTCGCCACCTATGGCCAGATCGACGACGGCGCGCTGGTCCAGCCGGTGCTTGCGCCTGCGGACGTCTGGCCCCAGTTCGGCGGGCTGGAGATCACCACCAGCTCCACCCAGCTGCAGTCCCTCACCGACGCCGTGCTGTACCTGGTGAGCTACCCCTACGACTGCAACGAGCAGATCGCCAGCCGGGTGCTGGCCATCGCCGCGCTGCAGGACGTGCTGGAGGCCTTCGAGGCGGAGCAGCTGCCTCCGGCCGACGAACTCCGCGCCACCGTCGCGGGGGATCTGGCCCGGCTGCAGAAGCGCCAGAACAACGACGGCGGATTCGCGTTCTGGCGCAAGGGGGACGAGTCGTGGCCCTACCTGTCCATCCACGCGGCCCACGCCATGTCCCGGGCGGCGGAGAAGGGGCACGAGGTCGATTCGAGGATGTGGACCCGGTCCGGCCGCTACCTGCAGCGCATCGAGCGCCACATCCCGTCGTGGTACTCGCAGGAGAGCAAGTGGTCCCTGCGGGCCTATGCCCTCAGCGTGCGCCTGCGCATGGACGACGTGGACGTCAGCAAGGCCAAGAAGCTGCTGGCGGAGGCCGAGGTGGACAAGCTCCCGATGGAGGCCCAGGGCTGGATCCTACCGGTGCTGCAGGCCGGCGGGGCCGAGTCCCAGGTGGCCGAGATCCAGCACTACCTGGCCAACCACGTCGCCGAGAGCGCGGCGGGGGCCCACTTCGTCACCGGCTACAGCGACGGCGCCCACGTGCTGCTGCACTCGGACCGCCGGGTGGACGGGATCGTGCTGGAGTCCCTGATCGCCGTCGATCCGGACAGCGATCTGATCCCGAAGCTGGTGGCCGGTTTGCTGGACCACCGCAAGCGGGGGCGCTGGTCCAACACCCAGGAGAACGTCTTCATCTTGCTGGCGCTGGACCGCTATTTCCATGTCTACGAGGGGGTCACCCCCGACTTCGTGGCCCGTGCCTGGCTGGGCGAGACCTTCGCCGGTGAACACGAGTTCCGCGGCCGCACCACCGAGCGGGCCCACATCGGCATCCCGATGGGCTATCTCACCGAGACGGAAGGGGAGCAGCCGCTCACGCTGCACAAGGACGGCGCCGGGCGGCTGTATTACCGCATCGGTATGCGCTACGCCCCCCGGGATCTGGACCTGGAGGCCGCCGACTACGGTTTTGCGGTAGAGCGGGTCTACGAGGCGGTGGACGACGACGGGGACGTGAGCCGCCACGAAGACGGCAGCTGGCACGTCAAGGCCGGTGCCCGGGTGCGGGTGCGCCTGACGATGGTGGCCCCCATGCGCCGCTACCACGTGGCGTTGGTGGATCCCCTGCCCGCGGGCCTGGAGCCCATCAACCCGGAGCTGGCCCTCAGCGAGGCACTCCCCGCTGATCCCCAGCAAAAGGAACGGGCCGACCGCTACTGGTGGTGGTGGCGCCCCTGGTACGAGCACGAGAACATGCGGGACGAGCGAGTGGAGGCGTTCACGTCCCTTCTGTGGGACGGCGTGCACACCTACACGTACGTGGCCCGCGCCACGACTCCCGGCGAGTTCGTCGTCCCGCCGGCCAAGGCCGAAGAGATGTATCATCCCGAGACGTACGGGAGGACGGGGACCGATCGGCTGGTGGTGGAGTAGGGGGAGGGCATCGATGGGATCTTGGACGTCGATTCTGATCAGGCTACTCGTGGTGGCTTCCTGCGTGCTGGCCGGTTGCGGTGACGGCACCCGGCGGCCCGGGTCCGGGCCGGAGCTGGTCGACGATGATGCGGCGGGCGACGACGACGACGACGATGACGACAGCGGCGACGACGACGCAACCCCGGAGGCCCCGATAGCTAGCGTCGAGGTGCTGGTCGTGGGTGCGGGTGCGTCGGGAATGGCCGCCGCCACCGAGTGCCTCGATCAAGGGGTCGAGGTCCTGGTCGTGGAACAAAACGGCGTGGTGACCGATTTCCTCCTCAAGATCGCCCTGTTCTCCGGTAGCCCGGAGCAGGTGGCCGCTGGGGTCGTGGACAGCCCCGAGCTGCTGCTCAGCGAGTGGCCGGAGGTCACCGGCGGTGATCCAGAGGACCCGTGGGTCCAGCAGTTCGCCCAGCGCAACGTGGTGGACGTCCGGGACTGGCTCCACGATCGCGGCATTGTCTCGATACTGACCGAATCCGTCATCTCTGACGCCGGGTCTGTGCGGCGGCTCCATCTGCTGGAGTCGGCTGTCGATCCGCCCGAGGAGTCCTCCATCGGCCGTGAGCTGGTCGCGGCGGACGTGATCCGTTTCTACACGTATGTCACGGGGCTGGTCGTGGAGGACGGGACGGTTGTCGGGGCCCGGATCCAGGACCTCTCCGACGGGACCGAAGGGTGGATCGAGGCCCAGCGGACCCTCGTAACGACCGGGGGCTTCCTGCGCAACCTCACCCTGGTGCACGAGTACCGGCCGGAGCTGTCCGGCGTCGAGCTATGGTTCGGTAGCATGTACACGGCCACGGGCTCCGGCCACGAGATGCTCACCGCGGTGGGGGCCGGGCTGGCCAACGAGTGGGTCATCGGCCTGTACGCCAACGGCTACCCCGACCCGGGCGCTTCCGAGCGGGCGCTCGTGGATCAGATCGTTCGCTTGGGGATGTGGGTCAATGCGGACGGCGAGCGATTCACCAACGAGGCTCTGGAGAACAGCTTCGAGCCCGCCGAAGGGATCGTGAGCCAGCCCGGCGGCATCGCCTGGCTGATCCTTGACCAGGCGATGATCGAGTTTCTGACACCGATGGACGTGATGAACCGCGTGCAGGTGGAGCTGGCCGTGGAGGACCTCATCGACGCTGGCTGGGGCCACGCCGGCGACACCCACGGCGAGCTGGCCATGGCTACGGGCATGGACCCCGCGCTCCTGGAGCAGACCGCGGCCCAGTGGGCGTCCTATGTGGCCGGCGAGAGCGAGGATCCCTGGCAGGGCCCGGAGGACCCACCGCCCCTTCCCCTGGATCAGCCGCCCTTTTACGCCATCCGCATCGCCCCCACCTTGGCCAAGGCCTTTGGCGGCGTGGACGTGGATCTGGATGGCCGGGTGGTCACGGAGGGCGGCCAGGTCATCCCCGGCGTGCTTGCCGCCGGCGAACTCACGGGCATGGCCGGCGGAACACTGGTGGGTGACAAGGGCTTCACCGGGAGCATGTCGGCGGTGATCCTGTCGGGGCGGGTTGCGGCGCAGACGGCGGCGGGGGATGTACTGGCGGGCCGGTAGACACCCGGTGCCCAGCGATTCCAGACCTGACGAATCATCCTGGGGTTGGGGAGCCGGGAGCCCCGAAGGTGGGTGCCCCGCGGGACGTCAGTGCTGCATGAGCGGGAACATCCACGCCGCGAAGCACACCGTCAGGACCAGGGGCGTAGACAGCCCTACTGGGTTCGGAGGAGGAACTGCGCCATCTCCAGGGTGAAGGACACGTCCGCGGCGCTGAAATCGGCCTTGCCCCCCGTCTTGTCTTCGTAGAGCGCCACGATCTGTTCGGGCCGGTGCTCGGCGAAGTGCTCTGCAGAGCGGATCCCCAGGCCGTGGAGCAAACGCGCAAAGGCGGGGCCGACGCCGTAGAGCCGGCATAGGTCCGACAACTCGCAAAGCTCCACGAGCACGTCCATCGAGACCCCGGACTCGTCGGCGAGCTGCTCCCGCGCTTTGGAAGCGTGGGCCCGCGCCAACAGCGTCCGGGTGTTCTTGATGCCGGCCGCGGCGAGGGGTTCGATGTCCGCTGGTGCGACTCCGGGCAGACTCCTCAACGGCACCGGGTTCGGCAGGTAGCTGTTGGCCTCTCGTCTCAGCACCGTGAGGTAGTCACGCGGCACGCTCGTCCGTTCTGCCAGACGTGCCAGCTTTGGCTTGGTCTTCGTTGCAACGATGAGGTCGCCCAGGCTCCCAATGCCCGCGGCCGCCAGGGCCTCGAAGTTGCGATCGAGGTCATCGAGGAGCATCCGACGGCTGGGGATCAGGGGTCGCGAGGTCAGGCTGTCGCGCAATGACTGCAGGTCGATTTGGTGTGGATCGAGGTGGTATCCATCGCTCATGGCGGTACGTTGACACGGGAGAATGCGGGGGACAAGGAGGCGCCGGACGGAGGAAGGCGGATCTAGGGCGGATTGCACTGCCCATAGTGATTCCGCCCCCAGCAGACAATCGTGTTGTCAAGCTGGATCCCACACGCATGATCATGCCCCGACGTGATCGCCGACATCTGCACGTTCGGCGGCGATGATTGCCCATAGTCGTTGCGCCCCCAGCACACCGGGTACCCGGCCGTATCGATGGCGCACTGGTTCGTGATCCCGGCCCCCAGCACCGCCGCCGTGAAGTTGGGCACCTGCAGCTCGCCGTTGCCGTTGTTGCCCCAGCACTCCACCTGGCCCGCGAAATCCATCACACAGCCGTGGAACCCCTTGACGGACATCTGGGCCCAGGTCCCGGACGGGTAGTTCTGCTGGTTGTAGGTGTTGTCTCCCCAGCACTCCACCTCGCCCGGCGGGGTCATGCCGCAGCAGAACATGTGCCCGCAGCGGATATAGCGGAACAGGGTGGCGGGCGGGCTGGACTGGCCGTTGCTATCGCTTCCCCAGCACTCCACCGAGCCGTCCTGGTGCAGGCCGCAGGTGTGGTAGTAGCCGCCGGCCACCTGGCTGAAGGTACCCGCCGGCGGGCTGGACTGGCCGTTGCTGTCCCAACCCCAGCAGTCCACCGTATCGTCCGTCTTCACGGCGCAGGTATGGAACTTGCCCGGCCCCACCCATCGGTAGGTGCCTGCAGGCACGGTGGATTGGCCGTAGGCGTCGCTGCCCCAGCAGGTGAGGGTGGCGTCGGGGTAGAGGATGCAGTTGTGCTCCCGGCCGGCGTCGAAGAAGCCGAAGGGATCGTCGTCCGCCGTGCCGTCGCAGTCGTCGTCGATTCCGTCGTCGTCGAAGTCCGGAGCGCCAGGGTGGATCTCGCCGTCGAGGTCGTTGCAGTCCCCGTCGCACTCGGTGAAGTTGTCGCCGTCGTTGTCCGTCTCGTTGTCGTCGATGATGCCGTCCCGTAGTGGGCCGTACTGCACAATCCGAGGAAACGCCCCCCTGATGGGCGAT
>CAZDDH010000249.1:0-12885 GCA_964504165.1 uncultured Rickettsiales bacterium
CCAGCGCCGGCTCCACCTGGCCGAAGGCCTCCAGCGCGGCGCGGCCGTCCGCGGTCTCGGCCACGTCGAAGCCGGCCTTGTCCAGGGCGAACCGGACCACCTCGCGGATGTGGGAGTCGTCATCGACGACCAGGATCGTTGGACGCTGCGCCATGGATTCTTCCTTTCAACCCGGCCGGAATCGTTTGATTCCAGCGAGCACCACCACGATCAACACCGAGACCCCCATCAAGACCTCGATGCGGGCATTCTCCTTGATTTCGCACCGCAACATCGATCGGGATGGATCCGCCGGATCGAAGAACACATGGATCCGGGTCCCCACCGTATGCCCATCGACCATCGTCTGGGCCTGTTCTCTGTCCATGAACTGGAAATCCTCATCCGTGATCACGGACCCGACGCGCCAGCTGTCCGAGGGCCGGTAGCGGTATTGCACCACCGGCTTGCACAGGTCCTCGCCGCCGGGCGTGGTGATGTCCACCTCGTGGATTTCCGATCGGATGATCTCCCCCTCGGCCCGGCGCCAGTTCCGGCACTCCAGCCCGTCGAACATCCGGACCCCGCCGTAGATCGCCAGCACCAGTCCCAGGACGGACCAGACCGCGAAGATCGCCAGCGTCTTGCGGGAGACGGGCTTGGCGGCGCTACGGTTCACCGAGCGCCTCCAACAGCTGCTGCGCGTGGCCGGCGTCCCCGCACGAGCGATCCGCCGGCTCCAGCTGTTGAGCCGCCTCGATCAGCTTGCGCATCGAACGCCGCTGGCCGCCCTTGAGCTGGAAGACCTCCGCGAACGGCTCGCCATGGAGGTGCTCCAGTGCCGCCGCGCCGATGCTGGATTGGGGATAGCTGCACCGGTCCCCACGACGGGTGGAGGTGGGATCCAGGACCAGCTCGCGGAGCCAGGGGTCAGCTTCCTCGGCGCCCAGGATCGAGAGGGCCAGAGCCGCCTGCGGGGAGGGCTGGGCCAGCAGAGCGGGAATGGCCTGCTCGCGATGCATGTGCAGCACGTAGATCAGGCCGCGATGATGGGCCCAGAACTCCGCGGTGCGGACACCCTCGAACTCCGCCCAGGGGGTGCCGGCCCAGGCTGCCAGCACCTCCTCGACCGTCGCGGGAGGCAGGTCGGGCACGGTCCCCGGCTCCCCACCGCGGCTGGGTGGGTCGGGCGTCTGTGGTGACCACTGGGTCTGGAGCGACCAGTGCAGGTAGTCCCCGTCCGGATCCTCCGGCTCCATCAGGCGCATCAGGCGCTGATGGCCGGCGTCCCACAGCAGGATCCGATCGTCGCGCAGGGATACGGTCACCGGGGCGCCGATGTCCCGCAGATAGGCCTTCAATGCGGGCCCGTCCGGAGGATATCGCCAGCCGTCCTCCGTCCCGGCGATGTACTCATCATGCCCCTCTTCGACAAGGAACAGGGACTCGCTGGAGGACAGCAGATAGCCTTCGCCATCCGGCATCGCCATCACCGAATCCGCCCAGCCCCAACGCACCACCGGCGGCGGATCCACCCAGATGTTGGGCGCCCCCTCGGCACTCATCGCCAGGGTCTCGTCGCCGGGCCAGCCGAACAGCCGATGGGCGTCGAGGATCATCCAGGCTCCGCCGGCGAGCGGGATAGCGTCCCGGGGCTCGAGGGGAAGGGGCCCCACCTGCTGCTCGACGGCGCCGGTGCGGGGGTTCATCACGTCGATGGTCCAGGCGTCTTCTCGCTGCGTGGCGAGCAACACCGTCTGCTCCGGCCCCCGCCGGATCCACGGAGCGATGCGGCCCTCGCCCGTCGTTGTGTAGCGCCTCACGATCTGGGACGTTCCCTTCAACGAGATCCGTACCAGCGCGGCGTCATCGCCGTCCACGTCCAGGGCGATCAGCCAATCGTCGTCGCGGCCGGCGGTGACGGGCGCGAACCCGCAGGGATGGCTCACCGAGGACACGTCAACCGGACGCACCGACTGGTCGCCCACATCCAAAATGGCCGCGTCCACGTGCCCGTCGGCGGACCACAACACCCACCGATCGTCCCGTAGGAAGTCGGCGTGTTCGTACCGGCCCTCCGGCTCATCGGCCACGGCTGGGGACGCGATCGACCACGCCAGCACCAGCCCCAGTATCCCCATCAGCGGGACCCTCATGCGCACCTCCGTCCAACGATGCTCCCGGCAAGCTAACGACAGGCGGAGCCTTGGTGTAAAGTCCGACGATGGCGTGGACGACAGGGCTTGTGGAACATCGCGCCCGGATACGGCCTGGCTGGGCTCTCGTGCGTACCCTCCTGGCGCTGGCCCTGCTGGGCATCTGCATCCTCGGTGGCTGCGACCGATCCAGCCAATTCTCGGGCATGGAAGCACCGGGCGTCATCGCCGTCCAATTCTGCCGCTCGGTGGGCGAGGTGTTCAACCCCGACGAGCTGACCGATGTGTTCGAGCACGACGAGATCGTCTTCGTCGTCCTGACCCTCGACGGGGAGCACACCCAAGGTGAGGTGACCGCCAGTTTCAGGCTCAACGGCCAGGACATCTCGCTGGCCAGGATTCATCTGGCCCATGCCAAGCCGGGCGTCATCGCCGTGGCGGATGGCGAGACGGTCCTCGGCTTCTTGCTCCGCCCCTCTCCCAGCTTCCCCCCCGGTGGGTACACCGTGGAATTCGACTACGACGGCCTCACCTTAGGTGAATACAGCTACACGGTGAAGCCGCCGCGGGGCACGGAGTGCCAGGTGCTGTCCGTCGAGGTGGCCACCGAGCCGATCCCGGCCGATGACGGCCGCCCCTGGCTGACGAATCTGCCGCGCTACCTGCACGACCAGGAAATGATCGTCACCGGCCACGTTGCCGTCTCCCCCCCCTGCTGGCTCCATATGAGCTGGAGCGTCGAGGACACCGTCGACGAAGTGGCTACCCGCACCTTGACCTACGTCGAGTCCAGCCGGGATGCCGAGTTCCGGTTCACCAATATCCCCAAGGGCGGCTGGCCCGCCGGCCGTCACGAGGCGCGGTTGCTGGCCAACGGCGTGGAAGCGTTGCACTACCCGTTCGAGATCCTGGAAAACGAGGCCCTATGAGGGCCCCGACGTAGCGCGGCGCAGGGGCCCGACAGCCTCGTCAATCCCCGGCGGCCATGTAGATCCCCACGCGAACCAGCGGAGGGTGGGCGAACAGGTCCATCACCGCCTCGGATGTGTTCTCCCCCACCAGCAGGGTGTACGTGACCGTCTCTCCGGACCAGTCCGGCGCGGCAGGGTACATCTGGCTGCCGGTGATGGTGGTGAACAGGTCTCCCAGGCCCAGGCCGCCGGTACGACGGGCGTCGTGCCAGGGCGTGGCCCCCCACAAGGTGCCCAGGGGGGCCATCGTGGCGGTCCCCTGATCATTGCGCAGCGGCAGGAAGGCCAGGGAGGTGCGCTCCAGCGCACGGTGTGAGAACTGGATCTCGCTCTGGTCATCGCAGGTCACGGAGATCCAGCCATCCGCAGCCACCGGATTCCAGGTCTCCTGGCCCGGACGCATGTCCCGGGTGCGGGTCACGCCGCTGAAGGCCCTCCAGTGCAGCCGGGTGGCATCCCCGGCACACGAATAGGGGGTCAACGCCACCGACTCGGCCAGGTCCGGATCGTCGGCGACGCCCACGCTGGCCTGGACTCGGATCACGTAGCCATCCAGCTCGTCGTAATGCTCCACCGACCAGTCCACCTCCCCGAACCCCTCGCACAGGTCCAGGGCATAGCGAATCGTCCGGCTGGCGCGCACGGCGCGTTCGCCCACCACCACGTCGCCGAACTCCAGCGCCGATGCATCGGTGACCACGCCGCCGCACTCGGTGAACGGCACGTCCGGCAGCACCACGTCGTCCAGGTCGCCCTCCAGCGCGCCTCCGCTGACCGCCGTGGGGTTGGCCGGGTCATAGCTCCAGGTGAGGGTGCGACCGGCCAACGGATCCATGAAGACCACCGCCGTGGCTTGGAGCAGCACAGGATCCCCGCTGTCATCCACCACATCGACGGCCACGGCGAGCTCGTTGGCCCCCATCCAGACGGTCAGTCCCTCGGGGCCGGCGTACACATCGGCCGGCACCTCCAGCGGGATCTCCACCAGCGCCCGGCCCCCCGAATCCCTGGAGTTGAGGATGTGGATCGTGCCCGGAGTCACCGGGGACAGGAGCTCCGCCGCGTCCAGGGCGGCCTGGGCCGCCAGCTCGGCCTCGGCCACCCGCTCCCGCGCGGCCTCGATGCGGTCGTCACAGAGGTAGGGAGCCGCCAGCCCGAAGTGGGTCGTCGAGAGGGCCTTGAGCCGTGGCTCCAGGGCCGCGTCCACCAGCGCGTCCACCGCTTCGTCCCCGGCGCCGAGCACGGACGCCCGCGTGGCGGCCTCGCGGGCCCTCACGATGCCGGTGGCGATCTCGTGGTTGAAGGCCTTCTCGGCCCAGGACTGGAAGCCGTCGCCGGTGCCGTCTGCCAGGTCCCCGTCCAAGGTGATGTCGGCCACCGGCGCGTGGTTGTCCAGGTAGTCCTGGATGGTGGTGAACTGCACGTAGTCCAGCTCCTGAAGCGCCGCCACTTCCAGGTCGAAGTTCTCCCACAGGATGGCATCGGCATCCATGTGGATCAGCAGCAAGGAGTCCCCGGCGATGGTGTCGGAGATCTGCTCGGCCCAGGCGGCCATACCGCCGTGGTCCAGCACGTCGCCGTGGTGGTAGGCGGGCACCAGGATCATCTCGTCGTCGCCGTCCACGAGCGTCAGCGGGTTGTACTGTGCGTTCCCCTCCAGGACGGCATCCAGTCGGAAGCCGGTGAACGGCGTGGCCGAGTAGAACTGGGTCATCCACTCGACGCCCAGATCGCGGTACCAGCCCACATGGTCAGGGGTGAACATGCACTCCTGGGGTTGGACGCCGGGATCGTGCTCACCGAAGGTGGCCAGGTAGCTGTCTTGGGCCCACTCGATGGAGGCGCGGAACTCCTCCTCGGTCTCGGCGACGACGACCCCGTTGTTCCACGACATCAGCCGCAGTCCGTCCTGGCCGCTGGACACACGTTCGGCGATGCGGTCCACGAGGTCGGGGCCGTGTTCGGGGAGGATGCCGTCCAGCGAGTAGTAGTTGTCGATGTCCCAGTCGGCGTGTACTGCCGGGTACTCGTCGAGCCAGTCGAGGGTGTTGCCGATGACCTCCAGGTCCAGCCCGAAGCCGTCGTCGTCCGGGGTGTCACCGCGGTAGGAGTGATAGAGGTTCGTGTGCATCGACAGCGCCACGTGGACCGTGCCGCCCGCGGTCTCGTCGTCCGGCTCCGCATCGCCGGTGATGAGCGCGTAGACCTGGCCATCGGCGCCGATGGCGTGGGCCTCGGTGAGGGCCACGATGGCGCCGTCGCCGATGTGGGTCCACTCCCCCTGGTCCAGCCGCCAGACTCCCCGAGAGGCCGAGCCCACCGAGATGCCACCCTCGTGGGCGGAGATCCCCATCGCATCCACGGGCCCGTACAGGCGGAACCAGCCGTCCTCCTCCAGCTTCCACACGCCGCCGTCCATGGCGCTGACCCACACGGCCCCCTCGTGGTCCAGGGCCACGCCGGTGAAGGCCTGGGCGGGCAGATCGTCGGTGATGTCTTCCCAGCTCTCGCCGTCGTCGGTGGAGGCGTAGACCCCCCCCTCGACCAGATCGGCGTACTCGTCGGGGACCAGCCCGGCCGGGGCCTGGGAGACGGTGTACACGTCGCCGTCCCGGGCCACCACACCGGTGAACAGCAGGTTGATCTTCTCCCCCGAACCCACGTTGAGCGCTTCCCACGTGTCCCCCGTGTCGTCGCTGACGAACAGCCCTCCCGGGGCGGCCATGTAGAGCCGGGTGGCGTCGGTGGAGTCGTGGGTGATCTGGTAGGGCACGATCTGGTACCGGGGATTGAACATCGTCGAGATCAACGGAGCCGTAGGGGGCTGGGAGACCGGCTGCCAGGTGCCGCCGTCATCGGTGCTGCGGAACAGCCCATGGCCCCACAGATACGCCAGCATCACCTGCGGATTGTCCGGGATGACCGCCAGCAGGTTCGCCCACCCCAGGGGGAGCCCGTCCGGGTCGATATCGTCGTGGACGAAGAAGTTGCCGTCCGAGGACATCACCAGACCATCGCGGATGGCGTAGAGTTCCGAGCCGACGGCGGCAAACCCGTCGCCCGTACCCTCCAGGACGCCCATCTCCTCCCAATGGTAGACCTCGTACTCCACAGGAGGGGGCTCCTCTTCACAGCTGCAGCCGGGCGCCAGCACGAAGGCCGTGGCCAGGGCAGCGAAGAACACCAATCGCAGCGCTTCGGATGTCCGGAATCTGCCGTCGAGCTCAGGATCATTGGGTCTGGTCATCTCGCCTCCGCCCTGCAATCGTATCAGCGCTTCGACGCTATGGTAATGAATGCAGCGAGCAACCAAGATCGGACAGGCGACCCATCCTATGAAGACTCTTCTCCCCATCGTGATCTTCGCTTCCACGTGCCTCGCGCCGTGGTCACACACTGCCACGGCGGCGGCCCCGACCCTGGACCCATCACTGCCCTGGGCGGGGGACAACCGCGCCCGGCTCGACGCCCTCATCGCCACCCACGGCAGCACTTCCCCCGGCTACGATCCCGCGAACAAGCCGGTGGCGGTCTTCGACTGGGACAACACGGTCATCAAGAACGACATCGGCGAGGGCACGGGCTACTGGCTGCTGAACAACGACGCCATCTTGGCGCCCCCGGGCTCGGACTGGTCCGCCACCTCCCGCTGGCTCACCCCCATGGCCATCGAGGCGCTGGACAAGGCCTGCGGCGAACACCCCCCGGGGAAGCCGCTACCCACCCGCACCGACGTGGACTGTGCCGACGAGCTGCTGGCCATCCTGGAGCGCAGCAAGACCGCAGCCGGGCTCGAGGCGTTCGCCAGCGAGGGCTATAGCCATCGGCAGCTGCGTCCGTCCCTGGCCTGGTTGGCCCAGCTGCTGGCGGGGCGCACCCTGGCCGAGGTGGAGGCGTTCACCGAGCAGGCCATCGAGGCCAACCTCGCCGCCCCCGCCGGCGCGACCCAGACTGTCGGTAGCACGGAGGATGCCCCCGCCTGGATCCGAGTCTATGACCAGTCGCGAGACCTGATCTCGACCCTGCAAGAAGCCGGCTTCGACGTGTGGGTAGTCAGCGCCTCTCCCGAGCCCATCGTCATACCGTTCGCCCGCCGGGTGGGGGTGGCGGCGGACCATGTCATCGGCATCCGAACCCTCACGGATGCCGATGGGCGTCTCACCTATCACCTGCCTGGCTGCGGCCCGGTCGCCGATGGCGAGGACGCGGTGGTCACCTACCAGCAAGGCAAGCGGTGCTGGATCAACAAGGTCATCTTCGGTGTGGAGGGAGACCGGGCGATGGAGCGCAATCCGGACCCGGCCCGGCGGCCCGTGTTCGTCGCGGGGGACGCCAACACCGATGCGGAGATGTTGCGGGACGCCGTCGCCCTGCGCCTGTTGATCAACCGCAACAAACCCGAGGTCATGTGCCGGGCCTCGGCCGATCCGGAAGGCTGGCTCGTCAACCCGATGTTCATCGAGCCGCTCCCCCCCCGCACCGAGCTCTACCCCTGCAGTTCCGAGGCGTGCAAGGACGACGAGGGCAAAAAGGTGCCCTGCCTGGATGACGAAGGCCAGGTGATTCCCGACCAGCTCAGGCCCTGAACGACGCCCCCGGCGCCCCCCTTTCCCAACTTCATGATTTTCGCGGTTTTGCTTGCTTTTATCGCCGGGTTTGAGTTTTTATGCTTTCCATTCGGCGCGCTCGAGGGTTTGAATCATCACAGGCACGCAACGTCAGAGGAATCGACTGCCAGAGATGGACTGGACCAAACGCAAGCACCTACCGCTCCTGCTGGTCCTGCTGTCTTTCTGTGCCTCCGTCACCGCCTGCGACCAGGCGGAGAGCCCCTACAACCTCGAGGTGCTGGCGGTGCGTCCGGCCGATTCGGCGGCCGCCGTCCCGACGAACGTGCTGCCCACCTTCTGGTTGTCCAAGCCGCTGGGCGCCGACGCGAGCTTCGAGGTCCTCCTGCACGGCGGCGCCGACAGTAGCACGCTGCATTGCTACCCCAATGAAGATGGCTCCGCCCTGGAGTGCCCACTGGACGTCACCCTGGAAAAGGACCAGGAATACGAGCTGACCATCGACCTGGGCGACGACGGCGAGGTGGATGCCTCCTCCCTGTTCGACACCGGCATGCCCGACGGTCCGGCCTACGACATCGGCCAGAACCTGGAGGTCGTCAAGGCCGGCGGTAGTGACCTAGCTGCCCGCCTGTTCCAGGACTCCCTCGTGGGCGAGACCACGATGCTGCTGCAGATCAAGGAATTCGAACCCCAGGGCGACGTACTCCCCTGGGGCGGGGATTTCCTGGTGGGCCGCGGTTACGTACGGCCCCAGGCCACCGACGACGGGGAGGTCGTGGTGGACGGAGAATACGGCTTCAGCCTGGCGACCAAGGGCGTCATCCGCGCCGACGGCGGATTCCGGGCCTCGGCCGACCACGCGACGCTGCCGGTCGAGGTGGACGGCAACCCCATCTACCTGCTGCTACACGACGTGGTGGTCGCCGGCACGATAAGCCTGGGCCGGGATTTCGAGAGCCTGGAGGACGTCACCATCAGCGGCTATGTCCCCATGTCCTCGATGGAAGAGCTGGCCGCAGCGTTCCCCAGCTGGGCAGAGGCTCTCGGTGATCTGTTCCAGGTCGTTGATCCGGACGTGGACCTCAATGGCGACGGCCACAAGGACGCCTGTACCCTGGAGATCGAAGGCGACGGCATCCGGGTTCAGCTCATCGAGCCCCAGGAGATGGCCCTCGACGACGAGTAACTCTCCGGCCCAATCCCCCACGCGTAATCACAGCACACGACCATCGGCCAGGGATCAGGCAGCTCCCACACTCCTGGCCCCAGCTCCGACCCGATCCCGACAACGTCCCCGGGGATTCGACACAAAGTGGCCTTTGACTTGGCACGGTCGTTGCTAACCGTGACGGGTGAACGACGGGATCGGGGAACACGATGCGACAGGGAAGACTCGGCTCAATCATCGCCATGCCTGCGCACTCGCGCGGCGGTCCCTGGATCGGTCTGGTTCGAGGCTCTTTTCGGATACCCGCAACGTCGGCGCGCCACCATTCATGCACACATCACCGCCGTACAAACAAACTTCGACGATACGGCGACCACTGCCCGCAGAACTCAGCTGTAGAGAGGTACATTCCGTTATGGTTAGGTCTTTTCGATATTTTGCCTTAAGTAACTATAATCATAGAGTAATTCAAACTTCGATATTCACATGTTCGAGACAGCTTCAGGTGAACCAGCGGTCCCTTCGCATGGCCCTCTGTCTGCTCGTATTGCCCCTATTGACCTTCACCGCTTGTACCCAGGCCGTGGTCCCGTTGGACCTCGAGGTACTGGCCGTGCGGCCCGCCGATTCAGCGGCGTTCGTCCCACAGAACGTGACGCCGGCGTTCTGGTTCAACACGCCACCAGACGACGACACGAGCTTCGTCGTCCGTCTGGACGGTGAAGACGGATCTCGAGAGCTGGCGTGCGTCGTCAACGACGGCGCTCCTTCCGTGCTGTGTCCGCTGGATGAGGAGTTGGAGAAAGATTCGGTGTACCAGCTGACCCTCGACCTGGACGACGACGGTCTCTCGGACATCACCTCCGTGTTTGATACCGGACTGCCCGATGGCCAGGCGTACGACATCGGTCGCAACCTGCAGGTCATCCAGGCCGGGGGGAACGACCTGGCGGCCCAGCTCATGACCGACCTGCTGGCCGGGGACACCACGACGTTGCTGCAGCTGGAGGACTTCGATCCCCAGGTGGACGCGCTGCCGTGGAGGGGTACGTTCCTGATGGGTCGTGGCCTACTGCGTCCTGAGGTCCTGGAGGACGGGGCGGTCGTGGTGGACGGCGAATACGGTTTCCACCTGGTCACCCGCGGTGTCATCCGTGACGATGGCCGATTCCAGGCCGTCGCAGAACGCGTCACGCTACCCATCGACGTCGAAGGCGACGTCGTTCATCTCTTGCTGGAGCACGTGCTGGTCGCCGGCACGCTTCGCACGGACCTGGGATTCGAACAGCTGGACAGTTTTTCCATCACGGGCCACGTGCCGGTGGAGTCGATGGAAGAGGCGCTCACGGCGCTCCCGGATTGGGCGCGGTCGCTCGTCAACCTGCTGCAGGCCATCGAAGCGGACGAGGACCTGGACGGTGACGGCCACGACGAATCCTGCTACCTAGAGATCTGGGGAGACGGCGTCCACGCCGAGATCCTCCCACCGAGGGATTAGCGGCTACTCGCTGATGATGAATACCCGGCCGGACAGGAAGTCGGTCAGCCACAGGCGCCCCTGAGCGTCCACCCGGCCCGAGGTCAGCTCAAAAACGGCGTCCCCGAACTGCCCGTCCATGTAGAACGCCGAGTTGCCGGTGTCGAAGCGGGTGTCGCCGTTGGGATAGTCGTCGCGTAGCACCTCTTCGAAGGTGCCGGCATCCGGATCAAAGGTGACGACCGTCAATCCCTGGGCGTCGTGGATGGTGACCACCAGGCGGTCCCCCCACACCAGCAGGTTGTCCGGGTTGCCGGCGAAGGGGAGTTTCACCGGGCCGGCCTCGCCCCCCAGCTCCTCGATGGCCGAACCCAGGTGGTAGATGACGAAGACCCGCCCCTTGGCCAGGGCGATGGCCAGGGGGCCGTCGCCGGTGGTCACGTCCAGCACGGTGCCGTTGGCCCGCACCACGTTTTGCACCTTGTCCTCGCCAAAGGCGGTCACCAGAATCTGGTTGGGATCGAACAACAGGTCGGTGACCCCGGCGGCCAGCTCGTAGCGGTGGTCCACGGCGCCGGTGGCCGGGTCGATGATCTGCAGGATGCTGGGGTCTTCGTCCGCCTCCCCCGCGCGCAGTAACAGCAGGCGCCGGGTGTTGGGGTCGTAGCGCAGCAGGCGCTGGGTGGTCTCCCGCTCCACCTCTTCTTCCAGCTCGATGCGCTCGTTGATGTTGGGGTACCGTACGCCGTCTTCCACGACGGAGATGAACTGCTTCTCCTTGCCCCAGTTGTTTTGCGGCAGGTACAGGGCGCCGTCGTGCCCCATGGCCATCTCCAGGGGCTGGCGGGGGATGCGCCGGTCGTAGAAGGACAGGTCCTCGGGGTCGATGGCCAGCACGCCGTTGCGGGCGGCCCAGATGTACACCACCGGCCAGTAGGACTGGTGGGGCCCGTAGGCCAGGTAGACCTGCTCGTCCGGCCCGGTGACGGCGCTCAGCGGGTAGTCGTGGGGCAGGCCGTGCATGGTGAAGGTCCCGTCCGCCTTGACCTCGGCGAACTGGTCTTCGTTGTTGAACACCAAAAACGACTCCCGCTGCGGCACCTCGATGAGGTCGATGGGGGCCCAGCCGGTGTGGATCTTCACCGACTCGCCGGTGTTGGGGTCCAGGCGGGTCACGGCGGCGCCGAAGCAGCCGTTGACCGCCGACGCCCCCACCGGGAAGTACAGCATCCCGTTGGCCGGGTTGAAGGCCATGGCGAACATGTGGGGGATGATGCCCAGGCCGTGGATCGGGCGGATGAACGTGCCGGTGGCCAGGTCCACCACGTCCACCTCGCCGTGGGCCCAGCTGCCGATGTACAGCAGCCCCTTGTCCAGGTCCATGGCGGCGGCGTCGTTGCCGTAGGCCGGCAGGGCGATCTCCCGCAGCTCGGCGCCGGCGGCGAAGTCAATAACATGCACCGCCGGGTGGTTGTCGTAGGGGATGTAGACCTGATCCAGGCGGGGGTTGTAGGTCATGCCCACCGGCTCGGTGAACTTGGGCAGCTCCACCACCAGGTCCCCCTTGCCAGCCACGTCAATCTTGGCCGCCTGGATCGCCTCGCGCTTGGAGGTCTCGGTGACCACGTAGACGTGCCCCGTCTCGCCGTTGACCCCGGCCAGGTGCCAGCGGCCTCCGGACTGGAGGTCCAGCTTGCGGGATTTCTTGAGCTTCCCGGTGCGGGCGTCGAACAGATAGAAGGTGGAATCCATGCCGTCGAAGGCGGCGATCTGGCCCGGCTTGCCCGCCTTGGGGTTCGGCACGGCGATGGCGCGGCGGATGGGTGGTGGTGGCGTCTGGTTGAGGTTGGCCAGCTCCTCGGTGGTCTCCAGCCAGGGCATCATCGTCAGCTCGCCGGTGCGGTCGCTGTAAACCCCGAGCTTCTCGCTCTCACGGCCGCACAGGAAGGCGTTGCCGGTGGCATCGTCCACGGCCACGGACTCGAACTGCACTGTAGTGGGCAGGGTGCGGGCGGTGCCCTGATCCGGATCGACGATGATCAGCGCTCCGGTGGCCACCAGATACACGTGCCCCGTCTTCGCTCGGATGGTCAGCGCCGCCGCCTTGAGGTGCTGCAGCCCCCGACTACCGACGGGGATATTGGTCACGGCGTCGGTCGCCCCATCGATGATGGTCACGGACGAGGTCAGCGAGTTGGCCACGATGACCCGATTGCGGGCCGCATCGGCGTGCACCAGGTGGGCCCCGGCGGCGTTGACCTGCTGGCCGGTGGAGGCCAGCAGATCGACCTCGGTGACCTGGTACTCGGCGTGGGCGCAAAACGAAACAGCGGCCACCGCCGCGAGGGTTAGACAACATCCAGTCAACCTGCGCTTCATGAATCCTCCATCTACTCGGTCACTCCCACAGGAGCGCGTCGAACACGAGTTTCGTGAAGGGCGCGGGACATTGCAAGCGGCAAGCGGTGGGCTCGGTCCGCCCGAGGTCAGCGGAAAGAAGGAGCGGAAAGAAGGTGTCAGACACTGTCACTTGGTTTCTGAGAAGAAACCCCCATCAAACGAG
>CAZDDH010000250.1:0-12863 GCA_964504165.1 uncultured Rickettsiales bacterium
GCCGCACCGAGCTCGTCGACATGGTGCTGCGGACCGTGCGCAACAACCTGCTCGAAGGCGCGCTGCTGGTCATCGCGGTGCTGTTCATGTTCCTGGGCAACGTCCGCGCCGGGATCATCGTGGCGCTGGCCATCCCCCTGTCCATGCTGTTCGCCTTCAACGGCATGCTGCGTTTCGGCATCGCCGGCAGCCTGATGAGCCTGGGGGCCATCGATTTCGGTCTGGTGGTGGACAGCTCGGTAATCATGGTGGAGAACGCCGCGCGGCGGGTGGCCGAGGACCGCAGTGGCCGCTCCGTGCGCGATGTGGTCCGCGACGCCGCCGTCGAGGTGCGCCGGCCCACCCTGTTCGGCGAGCTGATCATCGCCATCGTCTACCTGCCGATCCTCGCCCTGGAGGGGATCGAGGGCAAGCTGTTCCAGCCGATGGCGCTGACGGTCATCTTCGCCCTGGCGGGCTCGATGATCCTGTCGCTGACGCTGATGCCGGTGCTGGCTTCGCTGGTGCTGAGGAAGCGGGAGGTCCACAAGGATCCCGCCTTGGTCCGGGCCCTGCAGCGGGTGTACCGACCGGTGCTGGGCTGGGCGCTGTCGCAGCGGCGCCAGGTCCTGGCGACCGCCGTGGTGATCGTGATCTTCGCGGCGCTGCTGTCCACCCGGCTCGGCTCGGAGTTCGTGCCGAGGCTGCAGGAGCAGGCGATCGTGGTGAACACCGTGCGGCTCGCCGGCGTCTCGCTGGAGGAGTCGGTGCGCTACGGGACCGCGATCGAACGCCTGTTGCTGGCCGAATTCCCCGACGAGATCGCCCACATCTGGACCCGCACCGGCACCGCCGAGGTGGCGACGGATCCGATGGGGCTCGAGGTCTCGGACATCTTCATGACCCTGACGCCCCGGCGCAGCTGGGAGCGGGCACGCAACCAGGAACAGCTGATGGGCCAGATGACCACCGTGCTCGATGGCATGCCCGGCATGCGCAGCATCTTCACCCAGCCCATCGAGATGCGCATGAACGAGATGGTCGCGGGCATCCGCGCCGACCTGGGCATCAAGCTGTTCGGCGACGATTTCGAGGCGCTCAAGACCCACGCCGGCACGATCCAGACCGTCGTCGAGGCGGTCCCCGGCGCCGCCGATGTCACCGTCGAGCAGGTCACCGGGCTGCCGATCCTGCGCATCGAGCTCGACCGCGCCGCCGCGGCTCGCTTCGGCATCCCCGCCGACGAGGTCCTGGCCCTGGTGGAGTCGCTGGGGACCCTTCACGTCGGCGAGGTGATGGAGGAGCAGATGCGCTTCGACCTGGCCCTGCGCCTCGACGATCGGTACCGGCAGGATCCCCGCTTGATCGAGCGGCTGACGGTCAGCGCCCCGGATGGCCAGCGCGTGCCGCTGGGCCAGGTCGCCGACATCGCCGTCGTCGAGGGACCGTCGACGATCCACCGCGAATGGGGCAAGCGGCGCATCACGATCCAGGCCAACGTGCACGACCGCGATCTGGGCTCGTTCGTCGCCGACGTGCGCGAGGCCATCGGGGCCGGAGTCGAGCTGCCCCCCGGGTACTACGTGCGCTACGGCGGCCAGTTCGAGCACCTGGAGCGGGCCCGCAAGCGCCTGGCGGTCGTGGTCCCCATCGCGCTGGCGCTGATCTTCACCCTGCTGTACCTGTCGTTCGGCAGCGCCCGTGACGCCACGATCGTGTTCACCGGCGTGCCCCTCGCCGCCGTCGGCGGGGTGGCTGCGCTGTGGCTGCGCGACATCCCGTTTTCCATCTCCGCCGGGGTCGGCTTCATCGCGGTGTCGGGGGTGTCGGTGCTGGGCCAGCTGGTGCTGGTGTCGAGCATCCGCCAGCTCCGGGCCGCCGGCCGAGGCCTGGGCGACGCCATCCGCGCCGCCGCCGAGACCCGTCTGCGCCCGGTGCTGATGACCGGCCTGGTCGCAGCTCTCGGGTTCGTGCCCATGGCCCTCAACACCGGCGTCGGCGCGGAGGTCCAGCGTCCGCTGGCGACGGTGGTCATCGGTGGGGTGGTGACCTCGACCCTGGCGACGCTGGTGGTGCTGCCGGTGCTCTACCGGACCTTCGGCAGCTCGTCGCCGCCCAAAGAGGACGAGGCCGCCTCATAAACGACAGACAAGAAGACTGGAAGACAGGCGCCAGTCATGATCCCGCTTTTTTACGGCACATCTGCGATTCGGCCTTCAATCCGGCCAAATCGAAACAATCCGCAGCCAGAGACCAACTCCCGCGCCAGGATGGAAGTGCCTCCAGGATCTTCTGGGAAAATCTCAAGGCATCCTGAGTACGACTCTCGTCGAGGCATCGTCTGACATTTATTGCGGCCTGGACGATTGGATGGAGGGGCATGCGCAATCCAGGCCGACTCCGGTTGGGGAGAGTCCACCGGCGAACCACCGCGAGGGCCAGCAGAGCATCGATGGCTGGAATCGGTGGAAGCCAGCTCAGTTCTCGAATGGGTGGGGGCGTCCAGTCCGGCGCCGAACTCAAACGCAGGTGTTTTGGTCCTTTGTGTGTGACCCAATCCCGCGGGTTCTTCTGCGGTTCATAGTGACCACGCCAGTAAAGCTGGATGTGTTCCAGGGGCTCGCGGTGCACCTCTAGATCGACCCATATCGATCGATTCTCAGCATAGCGCAACAGGCATTCCTCGAGAGCACCGGGATCCCCGTCATCCACCACGACGAGCGCTTCCGAGGGATCGGTGACCCGTTCGTCCCTCCCCAGTTTCTTGCACACCCACGCCTCGGCCGAACTGTATGGCCCGGACCAGCGGGAAAGCTCACGTTGTGCTTCGGCATCCAGATCCCGTAGTTTCAGGCCGAGCGCCCAGGCAAATCCTTCGCAACGGTCTATTCCGTCACGGAATTCCTGCCAACGCCTCCTGAAGATCGGGTTGGCGTATTGGACGTAATGCTTGTGGTTCAACTCGACGGAGCCACCCTGAAACCGCTGAGCTGCCGCTCCTCTCAGACCACGGTGCTTTCGGCAGAGGAATGTGGTGAAAGGCAATGTTTCTATCGGACCGTGCCTGGCCAGCCGAAGAAACATGTCCATGTCTTCGCCGCGAATGAGTTCACGCACGTATGCGCCGACCGCACGTTGAGCACTCATCCGTACCAGGCACGCCCCCGTGAGGCAGGGTATCTGCTGAAGAACCGCGCTGCGCCACATCCGCCCGGGCAGCCGCAGAGCCTGAAAATGCTTGGTCACCTCGTGGCTCTCGTCCTCGAAGAAAGCCGAGTCCCCACACACCGCCACCAGCTCCGGATGATCAAACAACGCCTTGCCGAGCACGGACATGGCGCCTGGGAACAGGCAATCGTCGTCATCGAGGATGACCACCGCGTCACCTCGCGCCACGGACAGACCATACTCGAGGGCACCAGGTTTCCCTGTATTCTCTTGATGGAAGGCCCGAATCCCGTCGGTCTCTTCGAGCAGGGTACGCGTGCCGTCCGTGCTCCCATCGTCGACGACGACAATCTCACACGGCCAGCGCTGAGCCTTGGCCGACTCGATGGCTTCGGTGAGAAAGTCCTGACGGTTGTACGTGCAGATGAGAATCGTGATGAGCGGCTTGTCGTCACCTTTTGGATCACCTGCCGCTATGGCCGCCGGCGCCGATCGCTTGCAGTTCGTATCGAGCGGTATCCAGTCGAGGTTGTCGTCAATGATCGCCGTGGGGGAGAACTCGTCCGTGGTGGCCAGAGGTGGAAGGCCAAGCCTTCGTAGCAAATCCGTGGCAAGAGCCGGATCGCGCCTATTCTGCCACACGGGCCGGTGGCCCGCGATAGCGAGAGACGCCGCTGCCCAGCCGTCATCGGAACACTGGATACCCACGACCTGGGGAGGGTGGTTCATGGCTCTTGCCATCTGGAGCCGATCACTCTGGGAACGCGGGCGTATACCTGTTGAGAGAGCCATGTTCGAGGAACCTACCACAAGTGTGCAAGCGATCACTTCTGGCGGAACGAATCAACAGTCCATTGGTGCCGGAGGTCTTGGATTTGGTTTTTTCGCCCGGTCGGAGGGCGTTGTATCAGGATAATTCCAAATCCCATACACATGGCACCCAAACCCAAACCAAACGGCAGGTCACATCGTGGCGAGCCTCGTTGGGTGCCACCACCGTCGGAACTCCCGCAGTCCCACTTCACCATTGCCGATCATGGCAGGGGCACGCAGCGCGATTTTGGCCATGCTGGCCGCCGTCGCCGCTGCGGTCAGAGCCGGAACATGGGAGGTATCGTCCCACCTGGCGAACCCACGTTCCAACAGCTGGCGGGGTATGAGATTGCTGGCCTGCAGGACCAGCATCGCGATCCAGTGACGCTCCTGTAGTGGCCGCGGCCAGCGCAGATCCACACGGTACTGGGCGAAGGTCTTGGTTGCTGTACCTTCGACTTCGCAGTCCCGCAAGTCATGGGTCGCCAGCATGTCGTCCACATAGGCCGAGCCAGGGAAATGGGTCAGCGAGAACAGATACAGGTCGTAGGGTCGAGGCACGCGCTGGAAAAAACGGAACAACTCCTCACGATCTGCCGCGGTCGTACCCGGAATGTCCACCATGACCAGATAGCGTATGCGGATGTTGCGAGCATGGAGCCGTTGGACAGCGGCCCAGGTCGTCTCATCGTCGCTAGGGCGGCCCAGGAATGCCCGATTGACCTGGCCGGTGGACTGAATCCCCATGTGCGCCGTTCGGGCGCCTGCCGCGGCGATCCGATCGGCGTATTCCTCCGTGACGATGGAGGGCTCCGTCAGAATGTCGAAGGGCAGGCCGACCTCCGTTGGATAGCGACGGGAGAATTCGTCTAGCCAACGGCCGTCGAGCCCGAAGATCTCATCGTCAAAGCGGATGCGTCGGATGCGTGGATTCTCCTCGCGACGGCAGGCGATTTCGGCGAGCACATGGTCCACAGAACGGACTCTCAGACGCGGCCCCTGCCCAGCCCCTTCGAAGCTGTTATGGCAAAATCGGCACCGCCGAGTACACCCATGACTGCACATGATCTGGAGCAACGAGTGGTTGCTCATGGGATCGCCAGCGCTACGCACACCGCGGTCGATGACCCACTTGTCCCGGTGGGTGAAATCTCGCCACGGGACGGCGTCTAGATCCGGGATCAGATTGGGCGGCGGATTCTGGATCGGTTCCCCCGATGGGTTGCGGAACCGAAAGCCTTCCAGATCGTGTGCCGCACTCAGATCACCCCTGGATTCGGCCAGTCGATGGACAAACTCCGGGAGAGTACTATCTGCCTCCCCTACACAGACAGCGTCGGCAAATTCCAGGCAACGGTCTGGGCGCACGGTGGCGTGCCACCCACCCACGACCACGGACAGGTCCGTCATCCGGATCCGATGGCACACCCGGCGCGCGACATGCTCATACGCGCTGGCCCGGAGGCTGATCCCTACCAGCGAGACCCGCTCCCGCCGCAGGAGCCCAAGGAGCAGACGCAATTCCGAGGATGTCGGCGGATCCAATCGATTGTTGCGCCAGTCCTTGAAGTAGATCTCCAGGACGCGCCACCCCTTGTGTCGCAACCCGCTGGCCAGCTGCCGTATCGCGTTGTTTTCCAGGTCGTACAGGGAGATGAGAGCGACGGTAAAACGGTCACTGCGGTCGGCGGCCTGAGATTGGTCCAAATCAGGATTGATGGCTTGCCCCCATCCGAAACGGCCCACAGATCACCGAGCCCCAAAAAAAAGCCACGGGCGGATGATAATGTGCGGCGATGCGTAGCGCAAAACAGGGTGCGGGGAGGCGTGCGGCCGGTACGGTCACGCTGCTCGGTATCGCGCTGACAGTCGTGGTCACCTGGCCAGCGGTTCTAACGCTGGACAGCCATACACTGCACTCCCTGAAGGATCCCGATCTGCAGGTCTGTTTGTGGTGGAGCCAGGCCTTCGAGCAGTCGATCTTGTCACTGCAAAATCCCTTCTTCCGGGACGAATTGGTGTGGCCCGACGGCCTGGACGTCCGCCTGATGATCTGGAATGTGGGTATTCAGCTGCTTTTCCTCCCCATCACCGCCGCCACCAGCCCGCTGGTCGGTCTGAACCTGACCGCCCTGTGTATGGTCTGGCTCAATGGGGTGTCGTGCGCCTGGGCCGGCTGGACCTTGACCCGCAGTCGCCTGGCTTCGTTGGCAGCCATGGCCGTTGGCTGCACGGCCATGTATGCATTTGCCGAGGCCGCTGCGGGCAAGGGGGAACAGGCCTTTTGGGCACCCGCGGTGTTGTATCTGACCGCGCTCATCACGCTCCGCAAACAACCCGGCCGGCGGTGGGCTCTGGGCCTCGCCGCCGGCAGCCTCGCGGTCGCGGGGGCATGCTACTGGATCTACGCCTACTTCCTGGTTTTGATAACCGTGGTGGCTGCTTGCGTATGGCTGGTGAGCCGTCAGATGAGCCGACGCAATGCCCTGGATCTGATGTGGATCGGGGGTCTATCCGCCTTGTTGGCGTCCCCCTTCTTGCTACCCATCGCCACAGCGTTGCTCCAGTCCGACAACATGTACGATACGACGCTACACGTGGTCGGGACGCCGGACATGCAGTTGCGGGGTTCGCTGGGTTTTCCCGAAAGTTATCTGGGGGTGTTCGGTCGGGGATCTCGGGACCTGGGATCTCGGTTCCCGTTGCTGTTTGTCCCGGTGGTGGCCTGGGCCCTCTACAAAGGCCGCGGGTGGGTACGGTTTGCGGCCGTTGTGGCGGCGGTCACCGCGGTGTTGGCTGCAGGCCCGGTGCTCGTGGACAGCCAGGGGCAACCGATCACCGTGCTGGGCCACTCCATCCCGCTGCCCGCTGTTTGTCTGCACGAGGCTCTGCCGGGTTTCCAGCGTATGTGGTGGCCCTACCGTTGGCTGGGGCCCAGCCTCGCGGCGTTTTCGCTGGTCGTGGCCTGGGGCGTGACCCAGTTCAGGCACCGTCGAATCGTGGTGGCCAGCTTGATCGGTTTCATGACCTTGGAAGGATCGCTGATCCTGCATCAAGGTGGTGGTGGCTGGAACCCCTTCATGCGTACACCGATTCCAGATGTTCTAACGGCCCTGGCAGAGGAACCGGGCCAACACCCGGTTTGGGTGCTCCCCACCGGGGACGTCATCAATGGCGGTATCGGGTGGCAGCCATTCCATCAGCAACCCATCGACGGTGCGATGCTTTGGCACATGGGCCCACAATTGCGGGGAGAAGCCTACGAATCACGGCGTCATCAGGTGGAGTTGCTGAACCATCTGGCTGTACCGTTGGGTGAGCCGCCCCTGGAGCCAGGGCCCTGGGCGGAGAAACGGACGGGAGGGTTCCACTATGTACTGCTGGAATCCATCTACGGGCAGCCGGATGCCGCGGAGTACTGGACGATCCTGTGCCACGCGTTGGGCCCCCCGTTTTATGTGGGTGATCAGCTGTCCCTGTGGGCGGTGCCGGGTTTGGTTCCCGTGCCCTCGGGATTCAGCCTGCTAGGAGACCAATGCCCACCGTAGGGTACGAACGCATGGAACGTCCGAAGCTACGGCGCTCCGCATGATATCGAGAATTGCAGCCATCCGACATCGGCTCACCCATCCGCATGGATGGGCCCCATATGCTGTTTTGCTGATAGGCGCTGCGGCCCCCCTCGTGCGGGTACTTGTCAGCATCCGCACGTCGGTTCCAGGACTCGAACTGGGGGACACGTACAAGCACGTGTGGCCCTATTGGCATACGCTGGCCCAGTTGTCCGAAGGGACCTGGCCGTACACGCGATTTCTGAATGCGCCGGTGGGTGGTTCGCTACTGGACGTGATGCTGGTTCCAGCCGTACTGATGGCTCCCGTGACCGCCATCGCTGGGCCTGTCGCGGCGGCCAATCTCTGGGTCTGGATCTCACTGTTCTTCGTCGGGGTAGCCTCCTTCCTGCTGTGCCGCTCCGTGACCGGTTCGGTCGTGGGTGCCGTGTGCGCAGGGCTCATGGTCCAGACCTCTCCGTTCATGCTGGGCTACGTCCTCACCAGTGGTGTGCATGAGCGCCTGGCGGTGTGGGTCTTCCCGATGGTGATGTTGGGCATGCTGCAAGCGGCTCACAAGGGTGGCCTCAGGTGGCCATTGCTGCTTGTACCCATCGTGGGCATCTCGACGTTGGGGAGCCCCAAGTTAGGTCTCCAGCTGGCCGGGATGATGTGCCTGGCGATCCCAATTGTCGTGTGGCCTTCTCGCAAACGTAGTTTGCGGGCGAGGCTCCTGAACCTGATGCCGATCCTGGTCCTGACTGGAGCTGTCCTCGTCAGCGTTTTCCTGGGGGTCCGATGGGTCACGAACCTCCCCCCCTATCTGGCTGAAGTGGGAAACACCTCATTCGAGCTATACACCACGAGCCATCTGGCCAACCAATATGATCCGTCCACCTTTCGCAAATTGCTGGACCCGTTTGCGGTGAGCAGGACAGTACCTGGGAACTATGAAGACCAGCTATACAGATTGGTCTACCTGGGGTGGGTGCCGCTACTGGCCATGGTCGTCGGAGTGGTCGTGGCCTGCCGTAGACGTCGATGGAGAACGGTCGCCATCGTCACGCTGGGTATGTTTTTTGTCGCGGCGTCACTCGGCCCGGTCATCTGGGGCGCTCACAGCGGGCTGTTGAATCCCTGCTACCTCCTCTTCAGCACGACGATCCCGCTATTCCACGAGATTCACGCGGTCTGGCAGCTGGTGGGGGTATTTTGGGGCCTGGTGGGTATCTCCCTGGCCCAGTTCATCGGTGCGTTCAGGAGCACGAAGGCCCAACTGGTGGTGGGAGCCGTGCTCGTCCTGGCGACCGTGGGCGAACGGGCCATCGTCCTGCCGGTGCCCGTCATCGTCGAACCCAGCCCTGGGCTCGTTGACTCGGTCTATGATGGGATTCACGGGGACGGTGTCGTGATGGACTGGCCACGCACCATCGAAACCAACACACTGACACCCGACACCGCGTTTCTGGCGCAGACGCAGCATCATCAGCCCATCGTGGATTCGATCAACTACCGCGCATCGTCGTGGTACCCGTTCCGCCTCGATACCTCGACGTCACAGTCCTTGGGCCCGGGCATCCACTGCCTCAAGAAGCGTGGTGTGCGCTGGGTTGTCGTGCACGCGGACTGGTTCCCAGATCCCGAGCAGGGGGAGGCGGCGGTCCAGCAGTTCATACGCGTCGTGGGTTCGGCCGAGGTTTCCACCGAAGATGCCTGGCTGTTCGACCTCGATCCTTTCGATGAGACACGATTCGAACCAGCCAGCGATTGCCGCGGGCTTCTTCAAGTGAACACACGAGACGAAGACGGAGATGAAGCGAAGATGAAGGTGCCAGACAAAGGTGCCGAAGGTTTGGGATTTGGTTTTTCCAGCGGGTGTTCGTCCGTGTCCCACATACGCCGCGTGGCTCGTCCAGTTGGCTTCTTCCAGCCTGGACACCAGGCTCTGGTGTTCTAGTATTCGATCTCGACTCGGCCGTTTGTACCATCAATCCCGGGGAGACCACCTGAGGCACCGCCGGAGGTGTTCGCGAGGACTGTCGCAGAGTTGGCGAAATAGCTGGATCCAGCGAGCCCACCGTGGTCCGTCTCCCCACCCGCGCCGCCCGGGAAGCCGCCACCGCCGCCGCCACCGCCGAAACCGTTGTGGGTGCCACCGCCTCCACCGCCGCCGCCATAGCCACCATATCCCTCGATGCCGCCGCAGTTGTAGGATCCGACCGATCCGCCAGCGAAGCTGGGGGATCCGGTGCCGGCGGTGCCATCGGTGGCCGTGTTGTCACTGGCTTGTCCGGGGCCTCCATACCCAGCGCCCCCCGCCTGGTAGGCGACCGCCACGCACGGGGTGTTCGCGCTGCAGCCGTCTGCGCCTTCGGCAGCTCCACCCCCGCCACAGGCCGTCACGAGCGGTGCGTATTGTTCGTCCAGCGCTCCCGAGAAACCACCACCACCGGCCCCGGGCGTTCCACCTCCGCATGCGGCCATGCGTCCTCCCTGCCCAACGACGACCACGAGTTCTGCGCCGGCGGCAACGGGTAGCTCGCCCTCCACGAAGCCGCCCTGTCCACCGGTGCCAGGGGCCCAGGGGTTTGTGTAGATCCCGCCACCTCCCGCGCCCCAGGCCCGAACCGTGAGGCCTGTGACGCCACCAGGGACGGTGAAACTATGCTCACCGACGGACGTGAACGACTCGAGCCCATGGGGTTCGGTATCGTCGTCGCCGGTGTCATCGTCGCCGGTGTCGTCGTCGCCGGTGTCGTCGTCGGCGCCAGTGTCATCGTCGTCGACGGTGTCGTCGTCGGCGCCAGTATCATCGTCGTCGCCGGTGTCGTCGTCGGCGCCAGTATCATCGTCGTCGTCCGATGTGCTCCCCCCCATTTCGTCGATGTACTCGGCGCAGCCTGACACGACCAGAATGAGGCTGAACAGGATTGTCATGGTGCTGGCCTTCATCGGCGACCTCCCCTTGGGTGCCGTCAGGTTACCACCGACTGCAACGGGGTCGGTGTCAGAATCAAAGCCAGAAGAACCGGCGCGGCCCGTGGACCCAGTTCGTGACCAGGGACCGCATTCAGTTGGTCGTGGTGCCACAGATGGTCCGGCGTGAGCCATAATCGAGCGATGAACCAACGCCGAGCTTTTGTGACCGGTGCCACCGGCTTCCTCGGAGGACGGGTGGCGGAGTGCCTCTGCGCCGAAGGCTGGCAGGTGACGGCGCTCCGCCGGGCCTCATCGAATGTGCGCACCCTCGCCGGCCTTCCCATGGACTGGGTCCAGGCGGACCTGGCCGACGCCGACGCGCTGGGATCGGTAATGCCGCCGGACCTGGACGCGGTCTTCCACGTCGCGGCGGATACCTCGCACGAACGGCGCTACAACGCCCGCCAGGATCGGACGAATATCGAGGGCACGCGGGCCATCTGCGCAGCGGCGCTGCACCGCGGTGCGCGGCGCTTCGTCCACACCTCGTCGGTGGCCGCCTTCGGGCTGCACGCCGAGCGGTATGACGAGTCGGTGGCGTCCACGGCCCTGCAGGTGCCCATCAACTACTTCCACAGCAAGCACCTCTCCGAAGGCGTGGTGGACAAAGCCGTCCAGCAGGGCCTGAACGCCGTGGTGCTCAACCCGGCCAACATCGTCGGCCCCGGGGATCAACAGGGGTGGATCCGCATGTTCGGGCTGGTGGCGCGGGGCGAGCTACCCGGTGTGGGGCCGGGGACGGCCACCTGGTGCCACGTGGATGACGTCGCCGGGGCCCATCTGGCTGCCGTGTCCCGCGGTGAGCGGGGCGAGCGCTACCTGCTGGGAGGCCCCGAAGCGACCTTCGTGGAGTTTGCCCAGGCCATCGCCGCCGAGGTGGGCGGGAAGGCGCCTTCCAGACCCCTCCCCGCGTGGTTGCTACGCCTCATGGGCCAGGTCAAACCACCCATCGACCGGCTGCTGCGCCGGGAGGTCGACCTGACGCCAGAGCTCGCAGTCCTGGTCAGCTCCGACATCCGCTGCGATTCGAGCCGTGCCGTGGAAACGCTGGGCTACCACATCACCCCCCTGGCCGAGACCGTGCGCGACACCGCCGAGTGGATGCGATCCGAAGGCCTTCTTCCCTGACGGGTAGCCCATTCAGCAATAACCATGGGGGTGAGGGTGGTTCAGGGCACGACGATCCGAAATCCAAAGTGATTGTTTCCGCGTTCGGGGAGATCCGAGGCGCGGGCGTAGGTCATCAAGGTGGCGGAGTGGTAGTTCCACGAGCCGCCCCGCCGTACGCGCAGGCCCTCGGGCCCCGGTGAGCCGTTGAGGGGATCGTGGGCTCCCTCGCTGTAGTAATCCGCGTCGTAGGCATCCTCGCACCACTCCCAGACGTTGCCGCCCATGTCGTACAGGCCAAAGGGATTGGGGGGGTAGGAGCCCACGGCCACGGAGTGCCCATCGGGATTGTAGACCCCGGGTGTGTCGCCGTTGTAGTTGGCATCGTCCGGGCCCAGGCTGCCGTCGCCGGTGGGGTACTGCAGCTGTTGGCCACCCCGGGCGGCGAACTCCCACTGGGCCTCGCTGGGTAGGGAGACGCCGTAGTACTCGGCAAAGGCGGAGGCGCCATACCAGCGCAGCCAGTTGGCCGGCCAGTCGTCCTTGTCGGGATCCAGGAGCGAGAAGCTCTGGCTCGGCGGATCGAAGTCGATCCAGCTCTGGTTGTCGATGTGCTCGGGTTCCCCGCCGCTGGTGCATCCGCCGGTTCGGGCCAGTTGAACGTAGATCTCGCCGGCGTGGGGGGCGTCGCCCGCGCCCCGGACCACGGACTCGGTGGCGCTGCCGCAGGGATCCATGACCTGTTCCTCGGCCACGGAGACCCAGCCGTCGGCGACGGCGAGGTTGAGGAACTCCAGGTACTGGGCGTTGGTGATCTCGTGTGCCGAGATGTGGAAGGGAGAGAGGGAGACGCCGACCTCGGGGGCGTCGTTGGCCGTGGTGGAACCGCCCATGGTGAACTCGCCACCTTCGAGGGAGACGAGCTCGATGGAGGCAGGCAACGGGGAGGTATCGTCGTCGTCATCGTCCGCAGCATCGTCGTCGTCGGCCGCGTCGTCGTCACCCGTCGCGTCGTCGTCGGCCGACGCATCGTCATCACCGGTGCTCGCTGGACAGCCGGCCAGCAAAAAAAGGACGCTGAGGAGGGTGAGCAGGTCGGTGGATTTCACCATGGATTCTCCTTCGAAGCTTCATTGAGACTGGGTTTGGAGGGTGCCACCCAATTCCTGGAAGCCGCATCACTCCGGCCTGATAGATGCCGGAGAGACCATTAGGCTGAAGTTCCCGTAGTTGCTGACCCGGCTTTCCCCATCGTGCCGGGCGAAT
>CAZDDH010000251.1:0-12676 GCA_964504165.1 uncultured Rickettsiales bacterium
CGTCACGCAGGTCAGAAAGTCGCTCAGCCGATCCTCCGTATGACGGGAGTGTCGCTGCGAGGAGCTGATAAAAAAGGCAGAATACCTGGATTCCCAGCTGGAGGTACCCAACGTCAAGGGGTTACTGAAGCACTTCGGTTTTAACTGGTTCACTGCCAAGGACAAGCTCGCATTTTCGAAGAATCCGAGGCATCGATCCTACATGCAGGACCTGGTGGACTACCGCTGGGAGGAGGTCAAGAAAATCGTTCCGGGTGTTCTCAAGCATGTCGCGGGAACGATCAAAACAGCACGGCAGGACGACACCGAAGCGGCGGCACTCGCCGACGTCGCACCGACCATCGATGAGGCCGATCGGGTCTTCGCCATGGAACACGGATTCGAGGATGCGGAGGGGATCGAGCGCCGGTACCTCATCAAGGTCATCGCGCCGGGTTCAGACACCCTCACGTCGGACATCGACATGACGATGATCGTGCACCCGTTCCCAGAGTTCGAATTCCACGGCGTCAAGGAGTTCAACAAGGCGTTCGAGGCCAGGTGGTCGGGCCAGCCTTCAGGGATCGTTTTTGACGTCAATCTCTATACCTCGGGGTTCATGCCGGACACGACAATCAAGGGCGCCCCGGAGTTCAAGGAGAAGTTCCATGTGCCCGAGGACAAAAAGCACCTGATCAAGGAACAAAAACGAGCAAAATCCGTGCTGCAGTTGGGGCTGTCGCTGGTGCCCATCGTCCAGTACCTACGCATCGCGAAGGGCTCTTCCTACGAAGAAGATGTCACGGCACTCAAGGACCGTGCGACCAAGATCATCGTGGAGTCGAGTGACTGGAAGGACTACCTGGGGGACCGGGGGGAAACGGCCAAGGCCGAAGCCAAGCAGCTCGTGAGCGATTCCTTCGACAAAGCGGTAGATCTGTATCAGGAAACCAATCGTACCTGGGCCATGGCGGTCATGTCCGATAAAAGCCAGGACCTCAGTTACGAAGCCGTCGATATGAAGGTCAGCAACAAGCTGTATCAACAGGAACTCGAAAAGGCCGCCGCGAAGCTCGTCAGCATGAAGACCATCCGGGGCCAGATCGCGGTGGCAGAAGGGACAAACTCGGGCGGGATCGATGCGCTTTACAAGAAACACGCCGATGAAGTCGTGTCCTTCGTCGAGATCCAGGGAAAGGCGCTGATATACGCCAACGAGGCGTATATGAGCCTGGGGGCAGCCGAGCACGTCGTCTTGGGCATGCAGGGGGGCAAAGCACCTGCGCCGCTGGGTCGTCAGAAGCAACTGCAGTCGCTGTTGCATCAGGCCGGCTACCTCCTGCTGCACTTCCATCACCAGACCGATACTCTCGACAAGAAGAAGCAGGGGCAGGCCCTGGTCTCCACGTCCAAGTACCTGGTTCGTTTCGGGGATCTGATGCCCAACACCAAGGATCTCTCCGTCGAGGAAGAGAACACCTACCGGGAGAATCGCAAATCACCGAACATCGGCTTCGGATTGGGCGGGAACAAGTTGTCGATGTTCCAAAAGGATCTCATCCAACTCGCCAAACGAGCGGTCGTCATCAAGAAGAAGATCGAACCCCACGTGCAAGGATCCAAAGGCAGTTCCCAGATCCAGTCCTACACGTCCATGGAAGCGCACCCCTCCGTGGATGAGCCGATCGTGGATTTCAAAAAGCACCTCGAGACACAGCTCTTCGACGTCGTCACCAAGGCGTTCCTACCGTATCTGGTCGACCGGGCCCGACCCAGCTACCCGCTGGTCGTCAATCTGCCGTCTCAAGACGACAAGCTCTGAGCGGGATCCCTTCCGGGACGCGGTCTTTCCGCAGATCGGGGCTGGTCTGCAAACTGCAATTCGGTTGCGCGATTTTCACTGAACGTATTTACTAAACGTGTTCAGTGAGGTGAGCCAATGAGACGCGCAAAGCAAAAAGCAGAGACCCGTAAGCGGATCCTGGAGGCCACAGAGGAGATCTTCCGGGAGAAGGGCTTCGAGGACGCGACGCTGCGCGAAGTGGCCGAACGGGCGGGGATCACGGCGGGGAACATCTACATTCACTTCACCGACAAGGTGGCCCTGTTCGTGGAAGTTGTGAAGGCGGGCATCGATGGGGAGGTGGCGGAGGCGCTGCAGACCTATCCGCTGGACGCGCCTATCCTGGACCAACTGCTGCACGTGCCGCGGCGGTTCCTGGGGTTCTACGCCCAGAACCCCCCACTGGCGCGCCAGTTCCTGCGGGAGAGCCTGTTCCTCACCGGGCCTGAAAAGGAGCTCATCGACCTCAATTCGGCGGGCTATCTGCAGTTCGTTACCGCCCAGATCGAGGCTTCCAAGGGGCGTGGCGAGGTCCAGCCGGATGCAGACAGCGCGCTGCTGGCGTCGGCGTGCTTCCGTCTCTACCTCACCGTGGTCATGGACTTCGTCACCAGCGCCGATCCAGATCCGGACGCCAGCATCACCGAGCTGCGGAAGTTTTACGCGATGCTCCTGGGCGTCCCCGTGGAGATGCCGACATGAGATGGTTCGCCGAGGCGGTCGAGGGCTCGTTCCAGAAGTTTGCGGGGGCTATCTACGGCCATCCATTTCTCGCGCTCCTGGCGGCCACGGCGGTCTTCTGTGGCAGTGCGGCCGGCCTGGGCCAGCTCCGCCTGGACACCTCGATGCTCAACCTGTTCCACGAGGACGACCCGACGCGGGTGGCCTTCGAGGAGTTCCAGGAGCTATTCGGCAGCGACGACGTCATCATCGTGCTCCTCGAACCGCCGGACGTCTTCGACGCCGAATTCCTGGCGCAGCTGCGCGGCCTGCACAGCACTTTGGACGCCAAGGTTCCCTACCTGGATGGGATCACGAGCCTGCTCGACGCGCGCAAGGTCTACCGCGATGGCAGGCGGCTCGTGGTGGAGGACCTGCTGGAGGAGATCCCGGATTCCCCCGAAGCCATGGCCCAACTCCGCGAGATCGTCCTCGCCGACCCCCTGTACCGCAACACCCTGGTCTCGGCGGATGGCCGTTTCACGGCCCTGGTCCTGGTGCCAGACCTCGAGCTGCCGGCCTCCATGGTGGAGGAGGGAGGCTCGAGCAAGGTCGTGGAGATCCACCACGCCGAGATGCTCGCGGTCATCGACGACGTGCTCGTGCCGCTGAGTGACGGTGGAGTGGGAGTCTGGGTCTCGGGAAATCCGGTAGTGAGCGCGGTGCTGGGGGAGGCCATCCTCGCCGACATGGGCAAGCTCGTGCCCATGACCTTCGTGGCGGTGATCCTCCTGCTCTCGGCCCTGTTCCGGAGGGTGACGGGGGTGGTGTTCCCCCTGGCCGTGGTGGGGGCCACGGTGGTGTCGACGTTGGGGGTGATGGGCACCTTGGGCATCGCGCTGACCAACGTGACCACCTTGCTGCCCACCCTGCTGATGGTGGTGGGCATCGCTGACTCGGTGCACGTGCTGACGCTGTTCTACCAGTGCCACGGCCGGGATCCGGACAAGCGCGCCGCCATCGTCGAGGCGTTTGCCCACAGCGGTCCGCCGGTCCTGTTGACCTCCTTCACCACCGCCGCCGCCTTCGCGTCGTTTGCGGTGGCCGACGTAGCGTGGGTGACCGACCTGGGCGTGGCGGCCCCCATTGGCGTCCTGTTCGCCCTTTTCTATACGGTCGTGGCCCTGCCGGCACTGATAGCCCTGGTGCCGGTTCGCCACCGCAAGGTTGGCCCCGCCGGAGCATCCCGGGGGGATCGGGCCCTCGCCTGGCTGGGCGAGCGCTCCGCCCGCCGGGCCGGGTTGGTGGTGGCCGTATGGGTGCTGCTGCTGGCGGTGGCCGGGATGGGCTTCCGGGACCTGCGGCTGTCCCAGATGGGGCTCAAGTGGTTCCCCGAGGGCCACCGCGTGCGTACGGCCACCGAGACCATCGACGAGGCCGTTGGCGGCTCGTTGACCCTGGAGATCCTCATCGACAGCGGCCGGGAGCAGGGCCTCTACGACGCCGACCTGATGCTCCGGCTGGACCGGGCCATGACGGATCTGGAGGGGTACGAGCTGGAGACTATCGCCGTGGGCAAGTGCACCAGCGTCACTTACCTGCTCAAGGAGATCCACCGCGCCCTCAGCGGCAACGATCCGGCCGAATACCGGGTACCGGACGAGGATCCGGCCGTCGCCGAGGAGCTTCTGCTGCTGGAGATGAACGACGACGTCGACCTGGGGCGCCTGGTGTCACCGGATCTGCGCATCGCCCGGATCACCCTGTCCGTGCCGTTCCAGGACGGCGTTCTCTACATCCGGGTCATCGAGGACGTGGAGGCCTACATGGCCGAGCACTTCTCCGGCGAGGAGGTCTCTGTCACCGGCATGACCACGCTGTTCTCCCACACCATCCACAACATCCTCAACAGCATGGCCCGCAGCTACCCGCTGGCGCTGGGGGTCATCACCGTGCTGATGATGCTCCTGCTGGGGCTGCGCCTGGGCCTGCTGAGCATGGTGCCCAACGTGGTGCCGCTGCTGATGGTCACCGGCCTTATGGGCTGGTGCAACGTGCCCTTCGACTTCTCCACCATGCTCGTGGGGGGCATCGCCCTGGGGCTGGTGGTGGACGACACGATGCACTTCCTCCACGGCTTCGGCCGCGCCCATCGCCAGACGGGGCGCGTGGATGAGGCGGTGCGCCGTACGCTGACCACCACCGGCAAGGCAATGCTCGTCACCTCCATGACCCTGGTGGGCGGGTTCCTGGTCTACAGCCAGGCCACCCTTCGCAACCTGTACGCCTTCGGGCTGCTCGCTGCCGTCGCCATCGCCCTGGCATTGCTCGCCGACTTCACGCTCGTACCCGCAATATTGGCCCTGATCCGCCGCCGTTTACGCTGAACCGTTTTCTTGACAGTAAAGGCGCCATTGGGGTAAAAATTCGAACGAACGTTCGATCGTAAAAGGTGCGATTGGGAAAGGTAGCCGTGGCGGGCGAAACCAGCGAGATCACCAAGGCCTTGAGCGGGGGCAAGACGGCCCGCTTTGACGCAAAACTCGTGCACCTGGTGACACGCGCGTCCCAGACGTTCGCCGAGCTGGGTTACGAGAAGGCCTCCATCCGACAGGTGGCCCAACACGCGGGGGTCAGCCTGGCTGGCCTCTACCACTACGTGAAGTGCAAGGAAGAGCTGCTGTTCCTGATCCAGTACCAGACCTTCGGCATGCTGGCGGACGGGCTGGAGGAGATCGTGGCCGAGGACGCCGCCCCCGAGGTCCAGCTCAAGGGGATGGTCTCCACGCACGTGCGTTATCTAGTAGACCACCTACCGCAGTTGAAGATCTGCACCACCGAGCTGGATTCCCTCCAGGGGGACTACTACCAGCTGGTGCTCAAGCGCCGGCAGCGTTACTTCGAGCTGACGCGGCAAATATTGATACAGATTGGCGAGCAAGACGGGGACGCGCGGGTGGAACCCAACCTGGCCGCCCTCAACCTGTTCGGCATGCTCAACTGGATCGTGATGTGGTTCGACCCCAAGCGGAACGATCCCGCCGAACTCTCCGACAATCTGGTGGCCCTTTTCTTGAACGGGTATCGCAAACCCGCCGAGCCCGGTGAGTCAAAGGAAAACGAATGAGGTACGCAGAGACCGGTTTCAACCTAGAGATCGACCTGACCAGGGGCAATATCGAGCGCGTCGCCACGGACCCCACGGAGACCGAGATGTTCCTGGGGGGGCTGGGCACCAGCGCCAAGATCATGTTCGAGCGGGTGCCCCCGGAGACGGAGCCCTTCTCCCCGGACAATTTGCTGATATTTGCGACAGGGCTGCTGTGCGGTACGCCGGCCATCGGCTGCAACCGCACCATCGTGTCCACGTATTCACCCCAGACCGAGCTGTTCGCCTATTCGATGATGGGCGGGTTCTGGGCTCCCGAGCTCAAGTTCGCCGGGTACGACAAGGTGATCTTGAAGGGCAAATCGCCGGACCTGGTTTATCTATGGATCCACAACGATAAAGTGGAGATCCGGGACGCCTCCCACCTGGCGGGCAAGGGCTCGGTGGAGACGGCGGAGATCCTGCGCGAGGAGCTCGACGAGCCCAAGGCCCAGATCGCCTCCATTGGCCTGGCCGGCGAGAACCGCGTCTACTTCGCGTCCATCGAGCAGGGCCGCTCCAGCGCCAGCCGTGGCGGCATCGGCGCCGTGATGGGGGACAAGGGCGTCAAGGCCATCGCCGTGCGCGGCACCAATGACGTCAACATCGCCAAGCCGGCCGAGTTCGTCCAGATGATGAACGAGGTGTTGGCCTACATCAAAGACCGCGCCGACAAGCCGATCCCGGGGGTCATGCCGATCCTCGCCGGCCTCGGCTCGCCACAGGAGATGAAGGTCCACGACGAGAAGTGGCACACCGAGAACTTCATGTGGGGCAACTCCCGCGAGCGCCGCAAGGGGTTCTGGACCGAGGAGATCGCCAAGAGCTGGACCGACACGATGGAGTCCATGCGGACCCGGCTCATCAGCTGCCACAACTGTCCCATGAAATGCGGCGCGACCATCTCCCCGCCGGGGCAGCCCACCTACATGATGAAGTGCTTCTCCAAGCTCACGTACACCATGGCCGCCTTCTCGGACCTGGACTTTGGGCTGAGAATCGCCCGTAACGCCACAGAATACGGCGTGGACGGGTTCTCGGCCCCGCAGGTGATGGCCTTTGGCCTCGAGCTGCTGGAGGCCGGCATCCTCACCGACGACGACTTCGAGGGGATGCCCGAAGACAACGACGACAAATTCTACTGGCTGCTGGATCGCATCGTGCGCCGCGAAGGCATCGGCGACGTCCTGGCCAATGGCACCCACTGGGCGGCCAAGGAGATCGGCAAGGGCGCCGACGAGTACGCCCACAACAACATCAAGAAGCACGAGCAGCTGCCGCTGAAGCTGGGCATGCTCAACCCCATCTACTTCTTGATGTATGCCACGGGCGAGAAGATCAACATCACCCAGATCGAGGGCAACTTCCCCCAGGCACCATTCCCCACGCGGGAGCAGCGGGAGGAATTCTGCAAGGACTGGGTCCACGTCCCCGACGAGAAGTTCAAGCAGTACTTCTTGGATTGGGAGCTGCGCGGCGAGAACTCCATCCCCCATTACCCGACGCCGGAGATGACCTGCGAGATCGTGGACTGGCAGGAGCGGATGCACTACATCGACGACGCCACGGGCATGTGCGCCGGGCTGTCGTCGTTCCCGCTCAAGCCCCCGTACCACATCCACAACCTGCCCAACCTGATCCACTACGCCACCGGTATCGAGATGGACAAGGATGGGCTGACCCAGATCTCCCAGCGTTGCCGCAACCTGGTGCGGGCGGTGAATGTCCGCCGGGGCATGCGGCGCAAGGACGAGGCCCCACCCCAGGACCACTGGCGCCGGCGTTTCCCCGAGCTGGAGACGGAGCTGCTGGACACCTATTACCGGTTCCGGGGGTGGAACCATCAGGGCATCCCCACCGAGGAATCCCTCACCGACCTGGGGCTGGACTTCGTGCGGGAAGACTTCCTGGAGCGGGGCATCCTGACCGCCGGTGCGGAGGGCACGAACGATGAAGGTTGAGACCACGACCAAGACCATCAAGACCATCAAGATCGACGTGGACAAGTGCAACGGCTGCCGGTCATGCGAGGTGATCTGCTCCGCCTTCCACGCCACCCCGCGCTACAGCAGCAACAACCCGGCGCGGGCCCGTATCCGCGTCATCCACGAGCCGCTGCGGGACCTCTACATCCCGGTCTACGCCGGGGAGTACACCGCCTCCGAGTGCGCCGGCCGGGACAAGTACACCATCGACGGCAAGGAATACGACGAGTGCTCGTTCTGCCGGGCGTCGTGCCCCTCACGCGCCGATTTCAAGGAGCCGGACTCCGGCCTGCCGCTCAAGTGCGACATGTGCGAATCCGACCCGACCCTGAAGGAGCCGATGTGTGTCCAGTGGTGTCTGGAGGACGCCCTGACATACGTGGAACGCGAGGAGGAGGTCGCCGAGGGACCGGCCCCCGAGGAGATCGAGATCGGGCTGGAGGCGATGGCCCACACCCACGGCTGGCAGAAGGTCATCGACACCATCGCACGTTTGTCGAAGAAGGACGGTTGACGCTGTGGACACCGTAACTCCCCTGATAGAAATCGCCGACCTGCTCAAAGACGCGGGTGGCGAGGCCTATAAATATTGTTATCAGTGCGGCAAGTGCGACGTGGTCTGCCCGTGGAACCGGGTGCGGGACTTCAGTATCCGCCGCATCGTCCGCGAAGCGTCCCTGGGCCTGTCCGATATCGAGACCGACGATATCTGGCGCTGCACCACCTGCGGCACCTGCCCTGCCCAGTGCCCACGCGGCGTCAAGCAGATCGAAGTGGGGGTCTCCGTCCGCCGTGTCGCCACGGAATACGACGTGTTCCCCGAATCGGTCCAGGCCATCAAGACGGCGTCCGGCAGCCTGCGCGGGGACGGCAATCCCCTCAACGAGGAGCGCAAGGATCGGGCCGACTGGGCCAAAGGGCTGGGCGTCCAGACCTTCTCCGAGGAGATGGAGGTCCTGTACTTCGTGGGCTGTTATTACGCCTACGATCCCCGTCTCAAGAAAGTCGCCGTGGCCACAACCAAGCTGTTGCAGAAGGCGGGGGTCGAGTTCGGCATCCTGGGCACCGAGGAGAGCTGCTGCGGCGAGAGCATCCGCAAGACCGGCGACGAGGACACCTACAAGGCGCTGGCCAAGCAGAACATCAAGGCCTTCATCGACGCCGGCGTGAAGAAGATCCTGGTGGCGTCGCCCCATTGCTACCACACGTTCAAGAACGAATACCCCGAGTTCATGGTGAACTTCGAGGTCGTCCACATGGCCGAATACCTGGGCGAGCTGATCCGTGAGGGGCGCCTGTCGCCGAGCAAGGAATACGCCAAGGCGGTGACCTACCACGACCCGTGCTATCTGGGCCGCCACAACGGCATCTACGACGCCCCCCGGGCGCTGCTGCAGGCCGTGCCAGGGCTCGAACTCACGGAGATGAAAGACCACCACGACAACAGCCTGTGTTGCGGCGGCGGTGGTGGCGGGATCTGGACGGAGACCCCCAAGGAAGAGCGCTTCTCCAACCTGCGCATCGAGCAGGCCAAGGAGACCGGCGCCGGGGTGCTGGCCACCACCTGCCCCTACTGCATCGCCAACTTCGAGGAGAGCCGGATCACGCTGGAGTACGAGGACCTGCTGGAGGTCAAGGACATCACGGAGATCCTGCTCGAGTCGCTGTAGGGCAACGAAGATCACGGAACAAGGACGGTTAGACCATTGGAAAACGACACGGTTAACGGGCAGTTGATGGACGGCAAGGCCGACGACAATCTCGGGGACGTGATGGTCGTCGGTGGCGGGATCAGCGGTATTCAGGCCGCCCTCGATCTGGCCACATCGGGGTACCGGGTGTTCTTGGTGGAAAAGTCGCCCACCATCGGCGGCAAGATGGCGCAGCTGGACAAGACCTTCCCCACCAACGACTGCTCGATGTGCATCGAGTCGCCCAAGTTCATCGAGTGTGACCGCCACCCCAACATCGAGATCCTGACCTACACGGAAGTGGACCAGGTGGAAGGGGAGGCCGGGGATTTCCGGGTCACGCTGACCAAGAAGCCCCGCTACATCATCGAAGACCGCTGCACCGGCTGCACGACATGCGTGGAGTACTGCCCGGTGGGGGTGCCGGATCCGTTCAACCAGGAGCTGTCGGACAACAAGGCGGTCCACATCTACTTTTCCCAGGCCGTGCCCCTCGTCCCCTACATCGACGACCGCTGCCTGTACCTCGAAGACAAGAAGTGCTCCATCTGCGAGGGCGCGTGCAAGACGGACGCCATCGACCTGCACCAGAAGCCACAGAAGCGTGACATCAAGGTGGGGGCCATCGTGCTGTCACCGGGGTACGACGTGTATCACCCGGAGATCCGGGGGGACTACGGATACGGGTCCCTGGACAACGTGGTCACCAGCCTGGATTTCGAACGGCTGCTGTGTGCCACCGGGCCCCACGAGGGGGAGATCCTACGGCCGTCGGACCACAAGCACCCCCACAAGATCGCGTGGATCCATTGTGTGGGTTCGCGGCAGGTCATCGAGGGGGCCAACAGCTATTGCTCGTCCGTGTGCTGCTCCTACATCCAGAAGCAGGTGATCCTGACCAAGGACCACGACGCGGACGCTGAGGCCACGATCTTCCACAACGACATCCGCTCCTACGGCAAGGACTTCGAGCGGTTCTACCAGCGGGCCGAGAAGCTCCCGGGCGTGGAGTTCAAGCGCAGCTACGTGTCCGTCCGCGGCGAAGACCCGGAGACCAAGAACATCACCGTGCGCTACTCCACCTTCGACGGCGGGGTGAAGGAGGAGGAGTTCGATATGGTGGTGTTGGGCGTTGGGCTCAACCCGCCCGCCGACAACGAGCGGCTAGCCCAGCAGTTCGGCATCGATCTCAACGACCACGGCTTCTGTAGCACCAAGCCGATCAATCCCATCGAGACCACCCGGCCGGGCGTGTTCATCAGCGGGGCCTTCCAGGGCCCCATCGACATCCCCGAATCGGTGGTGACCGCCAGCGGCGCCAACGCCCTCACCGGCGACCTGCTGGAGCAGCGCCGGGGCAACCTGGCCCGGGAGCGTATCTACCCCGTGGAGCGGGACACCACCGAGGAAGACGTGCGTGTCGGCGTTTTCGCCTGCCATTGCGGCGCCAACATCGGCCGCGTCGTGGACGTGCCGGGGCTGGTGGAATACTCCAAGACGCTGGACCACGTGGCCCACGCCGAGGAGGGGCTGTTCATCTGCTCCACGGACGCGGCGGAACAGATCTCCAACACGATCCGGGAGAAGGGCCTCAACCGCGTCGTGGTGGCGGCCTGCACCCCCAAGACCCACGAGCCGTTGTTCCGCGACACCCTGCGCGAAGGGGGCATCAACCAGTACTTCTTCGACATGGCCAACATCCGCGAGCACTGTTCGTGGATCCACTCCAAGCAGAAGGAGGAGGCCACGGCCAAGGCCAAGGATATCGTGCGCATGTCCGTGGCGCGGACGAAGAACCTGGAGCCGCTGCAGGAGTTCGACCTGCCCGTCACCCCCACGGCGCTGGTGGTGGGGGGCGGCGTGGCCGGCATGACCAGCGCCCTGAGCCTGGCCAATCAAGGCTTCGAGGTCACGCTGGTGGAGAAGGACAGCGATCTGGGCGGTATGGCCCGGCGCATCGTCACCACCCTCGAGGGCCTGGACGTGCAGCAGACCGTGAGAGACCTGGCCCGCCAGGTCTACCGCCACCGCCTGGTGCACGTGCTCCACGACGCCACCATCACCGACGTGGCCGGCTATGTGGGCAACTTCGTCACCACCGTGGAGTCGGAGGGCCGCGTCCACCGCATCGAGCACGGCGCCACCATCTTGGCCACCGGCGCCGACGAGCACCGCCCCACCGAGTACCTGTACGGCGAAGACGAGCGGGTGATGACCCAGCTGGAGCTGGAGGCCCGCATCGAAGCCGGAGACCAGGCGCTGCTGGGGGCCACCTCCGTGGCGATGATCCAGTGCGTGGGCTGCCGCCAGGAGGACCACAACTACTGCGCCCGCGTCTGCTGCGGCCAGGCGGTCAAGAACGCCCTGAAGCTCAAGGACCACAACCCGGCGATGGACGTCTACGTCCTGTATCAGGACATGCGCTCCTACGGGTTCAAGGAGGACTACTACCGGGAGGCCGCCGACCGGGAGGTGAAGTTCGTGCGCTGGGAGGCGGATGACAGACCCCAGGTGGAGACGGCGGTGGAAGAGGGGCGGCCGGTGGTGCGGGTGACCGTCACCGACCCGGTGCTGGGCAAGCGCCTCGCCATCGACGCGGACGCCCTGGCCCTGTCGGCCGCCGTGGTGCCCGCGGCCGGGGCCGCGGACGTGGCCCGGCTGTTCAAGGTGGCCAGCAGCCCCGACGGCTTCTTCCAGGAGGCCCACGTCAAGCTGCGGCCGGTGGACTTTGCGGCGGACGGGGTGTTCCTGTGCGGCACGGCCCACTACCCCAAGCACCTGTCCGAGACCATCAGCCAGGCCTACGGCGCCGCCGGCCGGGCGGCGAGCCTGCTGTCGCAAGATACGGTCACCGCCTCGGGGTCGGTGTGCGAGGTGGAGGAGCACGATTGCGTGGCCTGCGGCGCCTGCATCACGGCCTGCACGTACGGTGCCATCGAATTCGTGGAGACCCCCCAGGGTAAGAAGGCCAAGGTCAACCCGGTGCTGTGCAAGGGGGATGGCCTGTGTAACGCAAAATGCCCAACCAACGCGATCATCCTCAAGCACTTCACCGACGAAGAGCTGCTGGATCAGATCGACGCGGCGTTGTCGGAATTTTAGAGGAGTAGACGATGGGTACGGCAATGGAGTTCAAGCCAAGAGTCGTGGCCTTCTTGTGCCACTGGTGAGCGTATGCCGCCGCGGACCTGGCTGGAGTTTCCAGACAGCAATACACGACTGATTTCAAGATTGTCCGGCTCATGTGTACCGGCCGGGTGGACCTGGCGTTCATCCTGCGCGCGTTTGCCAAGGGGGCGGACGGCGTATTCATCGGCGGCTGCTGGCCCGGTGAGTGCCATTACATCACCGAGGGCAACTACGACGCCCT
>CAZDDH010000252.1:0-12508 GCA_964504165.1 uncultured Rickettsiales bacterium
CGTACAGCGCGAAGGATCCCCAGTGGGGTTATTGCTACCATGAGCCATACGGCCCACCATACGCCCCCATGTCCGAGTCGCTGCCGTTCCAGTCGTTGATGGACGGGTCGCCGGTGTCGATGCAGGGGCTGCCGCCGCCGAGGGTGTAGTCCAGGTTGCCGGCGTCGGTGAAGTTGGGGTTGGTCGAGATGTTGCCGTCGTCGCCGGTGGGGTCGTCCATGCCGGCGTAGTCGCCACCGGAGTTGCCCCAGACGTTGTTGTAGCGGTAGGCGGTGAGGGTGCCTTCCGCGCCGACGGCCGCGCCGCCGGAGTTGTCGGTCATGATGTTGTTGGTCACCGTCACGCCTTCGGCGCCGGTGAAGCCCAGGGCGGAGGCCACCTGGGCGTAGTTGTCGTCGAGGACGTTGTTGGCCACGGTGCCGGTGGCCGTCTCCAGGTACAGGGCGCCGCCCACGTCCGCTGTGTTGCCCGACATGACCACATTGGTGAGGTTGATGTTGCCGTCGAGGACGCAGATAGCGCCGCCGTACTGGGCCTCGTTGTCCACCATGGTCACCTGGTAGATGCTGACCTGGTGGGGGTCCTCTTCCAGGTTGAGGGCGCCACCGCAGTAGCTGACGCGGTTGCCCTCGAAGTGCGAGTTGCGGATGTTGAACTGGGTCTCGTTCTCGCCCGAGTGGATGCCGCCGCCGCGCTGGGCGCGGTTGTCGATGAAGGTGCAGTCGGAGACCAGCGAGTTGTCGTTGTCCAGCTCCAGGCCGCCGCCCTCGTCGCCGGTGACGTTGCCCTCGAGGTAGTTGCCGGTGAAGGTGCTCTGGGCGTGGGAGAACTTCATCGCCCCGCCGTCATCGTTGGCGGTGTTGTACATGAATTCGTTGTCGATGATGTCGTTGTAGCTGATGAACACCCGCAGGCCGCCGGCGTCATCGCTGGAGCTGTTGTCGTAGTAGGTGTTGTCCGAGACGACCCCGGAGGTCATGTACAGGAACATCCCGCCGCCGTCGTCGGAGCAATGGTTGCCGTCCACGTAGTTGCCGGTGATGTCCCCCGAGCCATTCATGACGTACACACCGCCGCCGCACGACGAGGTGTCGTTGTCGTAGACGTCGTTGTATTCGAAGGGTGCGTTGGTGGCCAGGTAGACCCCACCGCCGCCGCCGTACTCGATGACCTCGGTGGCCTCGTTGTCGCGGAACTCGTTGTAATCGATGGTGGCCGAACCGTCGCCGGCGAACATGCCGCCGCCCTGGGGCGCCGTGTTGTTGATGAACAGGTTGTCCGACACGGAACCCGAGCAGTTGCTGATGGCCAGGCCGCCGCCGTAGTTGCCGTCCGCGCCGGCGGAGTTGTTGCGGAACTCGTTGCCGGTGACGTCGAGGTTGCAGTTGGCGGCGATCATGCCGCCGCCCGACTCGGCGCTGTTGCCGAAGATGACGCTGTCGGTGAGCTCCAGGGTCGAGTTGCCGCAGGCGATACCGCCACCGTTGGAACCGGAGGCATTGCCGCCGCGGATGGTGAAGCCGACGATGGCCGCGCCGCCGCCGGAGGCCCCCGAGACCGACCAGGTGGTGCCGTTACCGCCGCCGTCCACCGTGGTCACCGACGCGCCGTCGGTGGAGCGCACGGCCACGCGCTTGTTGTTGATGACCAGGTTCTCGTCGTAGGTCCCCGGGCAGACGTCGATGGCGCTGTCCTGTGGTGCGTCGTCGATGGCCGGCTGGATCTCCTCGTAGTCGCCCGTGCCGTCATCGCACACCAGCACCTCGTCGATGTCCCCGTCGCAATCGTTGTCGATGCCGTCCGGGACCTCGTCCGCGTCTGGGTTCACGTCCGGATCTTGATCGTCACAATCCTCGTCGGACGTGAAGCCGTCGCCGTCGGCGTCCGTGGGGGTGGAATCATCATCGTCGTCGTCGTCATCGGCGGTGTCATCGTCGTCGCCACTGACGACCATGCCGCCCGGATCCGGGCAGCCCAGCCACATCAGCAGGGCCACGGACATCATCACAATGGCCATCCAGTTCCATCGATAAAACACTAGACACCTCCCAAAAAAGTGGGGCCCCGAGGCAGACGAATCCGACTGCCCCCACGTGCTCATTATAGAATGTGCGGGCGTAACCCCAGGTAAAAAGTCCGTCAAGCTGCATCGTAGGTCACGGTAGGAGCTGGGATTCCAGCTGCTCGCGGCGGCCGTCGATGACCGACTCCATCGAGTTCTGGGCGCTGGAAACCTGGTTATTGGTGTAGGGCTTGCGTGTGTCCATCTCGACGTAAGGAGCGATCTGCTCCTGGACCTCGAGGAACCACTGATCCCAGCCCTGCTCTTCGGCCACCGTGACCGTCTCGAAGACCCGGGTGACCCAGGCCTCACGGCACTCCGGGTCGTCCTTGCAGCGTGACGCGACGATGCCGCTGACGTTGGACACCGACCAGTTGTACGACGAGAAGCACTCGTCGAGCCCCCACGGCAGGAAGTGGATCTGCTCGGTGAGGGGATCGGCGTAGACGTGGTAGTCGTCCCCGGGGGTCGTGTAGGGATAGCCGTCGAAGTACGCGATGGTGGCGCCCACCGCCCACCAGCTGCGGAACTGCTCGTAGTTGAGGAACTCCTCGGCCGCCGCGATAGCCTCGGGCCCCTCCCCCTCCAGGGCCTCGGCCAGGCCCCACAGCATCGTGCGGTCGTCCTCCCCCTCTTCGTGCTGGTACTGGTCGATGTACTGGGCGCGGAAGTCCACGTCCCAACCCTCGTACAAGGGGCCAGTGGGATCCTCGAAATGCCGTTCGAGGAGCTGGTCGTTCACCGGATCGATGAGGGTGTACAGCCCGTAGAAATCACCGTTGAGGTACAGCGCGGCGTGGTTGGTGCGGGAGGCCTGGTTGCCCATCTCCCGATGCAGCCGGTAGGCGATACGCTCGTGCATCATCGACGTGTCAGCGACCATGTTGTTCAGCGTGATGGCCTTCATGCCCAAGAAGCGTGCTCCCGGCACCGCCCAGTTGAAGCGGATCTTGAAGGCCGCCTTGTCGTAGATGTCCCGGGCCGAGTTCTGGCCCTTGAGACGCACCCCTACTGGCTCGTAACGGAGCCCGTCATAGATGACGGCGGCTTCCGTGTACTCGAAGGGATCCTGGTCGGGGTTCCAGGGATTGTAGGCCTCAAAATCTTCGTGCAGGAATTCGATGGCCTCGTCGGAGAGCTCCAGGTGGATTTCGGGTATCTCCGACCAGTCGAACAGCACGGCGCCCGGGTCATCGCCGCCACCGCCATCTTCCGGCCAGTCCGGATAGCCGGGCACCGTCTCGGCCGAGTCGTCGTCGTCGTCGCTGTCGTCATCCCCGGCGTCCGTGTCGTCGTCGTCGTCGATGTCCTCGACACCGTCGTACATCGGGATCATGCCACTGGAGGGGTAGCAGCCGGCGAGGACGAGGGAGCACAGCCCCAGCAAAGCGAGCGTTTGAACTGGCCAGCGCAAAGAAATGGAAACCACAGTTGGTTCTCCTACAGTATGCCCCTCTTTCAATTCTGCCACCGGCCGACGAGGGCGCCGGACAAAAGATCGTCATTTACGCACGCCGAGATCACTACAAAGACGCATCGTGATGAGATCTGGGGACAACTTTTGACATGACGGCGCCGGGGCCGCGGGCAGGCGGGACAGGAATCTACGGGTTGAGCTGGCCTTCCATCTGGGCCCGTCGATTGGTGATGATGGACTCCACCAGACCTTGATACTGGGTCACCTGGTAGTTGTTGTACGGCTTGCGGTCATCCGCCTCGACCAAGGGCTCGATCTGTGCCTGCACGGTGGTGTACCAGTCGGCCCAGCCAGCTTCGTCCGCCAGGTCGAGGGCGTTGAAGATCTCCGCCTCCCAGATCTCCCGGCACTCCGCATCGTTGACGCAGCGGCTGGCGACGATGCCGTTGACCGAGTCCACCGGATGGTCGTCGTAGTAGAAGCACTCGTCCAGGCCGTGGGGCAGGAAATGGAGCTGCCCGGTGATCGGCTCCACGTAGACGTGGTAGTCGTCGCCGGGGTTGGAGTAGGGGTACCCGTCGAACTGGGCCACCATGGCGCCGATGGCCCACCAACGACGGAACTGGTCCCAGTCCACGAACTCTTCGGCGGCCGTCAGGCCCTCGGGGCCAGAGATCTGCAGCGCGTCGGCCAAGCCGTACAAGGCCGTGCGGTCATCCACACCCTCTTCATGCTGGTAGGACGGGATGTAGTAGTCGTAGAAATCTACATCCCAGCCCTCGAAGAGGCTGCCGGAGGGATCCTCGTAGTCTCGCTCCAACAGCTGGTCCCCCACCGAGTCGAGCAGGGTGAACAGGCCGTAGTAATCGCCGTTGATGTACAGCGCGGCGTGGTTGGCGCGGGCGGCGCACAGCCCGGCCTCGCGGTACAGGCGGTACGCGATGCGCTCGTGCATCATGCTGTAGTCGCTGACCATGTTGTTCAGTGTGATGGATTTGAGGCCCAGGAACCGTCCGTCCGGGTTGGACCAGTTGAAGCGGATCTTGAACGCCGCCTTGTCGTAGATGTCCCGCGCCGAGTTCTGGCCCTTGAGGCGCACACCCACCGGCTCGTAGGTGAGGTCGTTGTAGCGGAAGATCGCCGTGGTGTACTCGAAGGGATCCTCGGCCGGGTCGTAGACGTTGAAATCCAGGTAATCCTCGTGCAGGAAGTCGATGGCATCGTCGCTCAGTTCGAGATGGAACTCGGGCACCTCCGACCAGTCGAAGATCGCCGCGCCCGGGTCGTCACCGCCACCGCCGTCGTCCGGCCATACCGGACCGCTGGGGATCGTCTCCGCAGAGTCATCATCGTCACTCGCGTCGTTGTCGTCGTCATCGGCGGACTCCACGTCGCCAAGGGCGATGCGCAGATCACCGAGACATCCGATGAGGAGGAATGGACTCAGCAGGAAACAGAGGGTGGCGCGCATGGCTGGACCTTATTCGTCGTTCTGCTGACCGTTGAGTTCCCCTGGGGTGGGAGTGGTGTCGATATCCCAGTTGGTCGTGCCGTCGGGGAAGCGGGCGGCGGACCAGTCCGTGATCTGGGGCAGGTACTCCAGCTCGTTGATGGGCTCACCGTCCGGATCGTAGAGGCCCAGCTCCTCGCCCGATTTGGCCAGCTGGTAAGGCAGGTGGTCGTCCCCCTGGTCGATGTCGCCGTCGGCCCACAGGATCAAGAAGCCGTTGGCAGGCAGGGTCAACGCTCCCAGCACGTGCTTGGTGGGATCGCCGAGGTTGTCGGTGATGCTGTACCCCTCCAGATCGATGTCCGCGTCGGTGAGGTTGTACAGCTCGACCCAGTCCGGGAACGCGCCCGTGCCGTCTGCGATGGTGGCACTGTTGCTGGCCTGGAACTCGTTGATGCACAGGTCCCAGTCCGCGACGTCGTCGTCGCCGGTGTCATCATCATCATCATCATCGAGGCACTCTTCCCCTGCGGCGCAGCCCATGTCGTCGCAGTCGATGTCGCCGTCCCCGTCGTTGTCTTCCCCGTCGTCACATTCCCCGGGTTCGTCTCCCTCGATGGGCATCTCGCCCTCGCAGGCCACCAGACCGTTCAGACAAACCATCAGCAAAATAACCAGCAAACCTTCTAGATGAATACGCACAATCACTCCTGAAATCTCACCCTCGCGGGCCACACCATTGTATCCAGACCCGACACGGGTCCTTCAGGGTAAACCACGGTAGGACCAAGAGGGAAATCTATCGGCGGGCCGATAGTCCATGCAAGACCACTGCGGAATGGGGGGCAACGGCCATTTCACCGGGGTTGGCGAGGGGAACCATGCTCTTCTCTGCGACGATATCGTCCGGTGCGGAGCGCGCCGTATCGATGAACAGACCCCAGTCCCATCCCACGGGCGGTTCGGGGAGCGAGAAGGTCGCGAGACCGTCGCCGGCGTTGAACAGCATCAGGTACGGCGGCTCCTGGGGATCCGGGCTCACCACCCGGCAGCCCAGCGCACGCGCCGCGGGATCGTTCCAGCCCGGCTCACGGCCCTGTGGCCCAAGCCACTGGATATCCGAGGGCTCCCCGTGGTCACCCCGGCGGAAGAAATCGGAGCGACGCAGCGCTCCGTGGCGGCGGCGGCGGTGGATCAGCTGCTGGCAGAAACGCAGTAAGCCCCGGTTCTGCTGTGCCAGTTGCCAGTCGAACCAGGTGGTCTCGTCGTCTTGACAGTAGGCGTTGTTGTTGCCCCCCTGGGTGCGGCCAAATTCATCCCCGCCCAGGATCATCGGCACCCCCTGGGAGACCAGTAACGTGACCATCAAGTTGCGGGCGTGGCGCGATCTCGCCGCCCGGATCTCCGGGTCCTCGGTGGGCCCTTCGTGGCCATGGTTGCTGCTGTGCTCCTGGGAGGAACCGTCGCGGTTGCCCTCGGCGTTGGCCTCGTTGTGTTTGTGCTCGTAGCTCACCAGGTCGGCGAGGGTGAAGCCGTCGTGGGCGGTGATGAAGTTGATGCTGTGGTAGGGCCTGCGGCCGCTGCGTTGGTAGAGATCGGAGCTGCCGGAGAGGCGGGTAGCGAAGGCCCCCAGCATGCCATCATCCCCCCGCCAGAACCGGCGGATGTCGTCGCGATAGCGTCCATTCCACTCGGCCCAGCCGCGGCCGGGGAAGCTGCCCACCTGGTAGGCCCCGCCCGCATCCCAGGCCTCGGCGATGAGCTTGGTGCCACGCAGCACGGCGTCCTCGGCGATGGCTTCGAGCAGGGGCGGATTCTCCAGCAGCTGCCCGTCCGTATCGCGCCCCAGGATGGACGCCAGGTCGAAGCGGAAGCCGTCCACGTGCATCTCCATCACCCAGTGGCGAAGGCAGTCGATGATCAGCTCGCGCACGTGCGGGTGGTTGCAGTTGACAGTGTTGCCGCACCCCGAAAAGTTGCGGTAGCCCGCGCCGCCGTCGTCGAGCATGTAGTAGATGGTGTTGTCCAGCCCCCGCATGGACAGGGTCGGGCCCCGCTCGTCCCCCTCGGCGGTGTGGTTGAACACCACGTCGAGGATGACCTCGATGCCCGCCCGGTGGAGCTCCTTGACCATGCCCTTGAAGGCGTTGATCTGCCCGCCGTCGCTGCCCAGCTCGCTGTACCGGCCCTCCGGTGCGAAGAACGCGAAGGGGCTGTACCCCCAGTAGTTGCTCAGCTTGGCGCCGGTCAGCGGATTGGTCAGCGGAACCTCGTACTCGTCGTATTCCTGGACCGGCAGCAGCTCCACCGCGGTGACGCCCAGCTCCTTGAGGTACGGGATGCGCTCCACCACGCCGCGGTAGGTCCCGGGGTGGTCCACCCCGGAAGACGGATGCCTGGTGAACCCGCGCACGTGGACCTCGTAGATCACCGAGTCCTTCAGCGGGTGGCGGACCGGGGGATCGTCCCCCCAGTCGAAGTTGTGGCGCGTGGCAATGCACTTGGGCATGGCCGCCCACAGCTCGCGGCGCTGCTCCGGTGTCATCGAGCCAGGGGGCAGGGATCCGGGGAGCCAATCCGGGACGAGCCAGGCCGAGCCGTCGGTGACGGCGCGGGCGTAGGGGTCGATGAGTAGCAAGTCCGGATCGAAGCACTGGCCGGTGGCCGGATCGTTGGGGCCATCGGCCCGGAAGGCGTACAGCTGCCCGGCGCCAATGCCATCGACCTTGATGGTCCAGATGTCACCAATGCGGTGGATCGCCGGATCGAAGGGGATGTCGTGGCTGGGTTCGCCGTCGCGCGCGCCGTCGAACAGCAGCAGGTGCAGCTGAGTCGCATGGCGACTGAACAGGGAGAATCGCACGCCATCGCCGCGGACCGAACACCCCAGTGGGAGCGGCCAGCCACGGCTGATCTGGAGATTGCTCATGGGGCACGTATAGCGCTCCTCAGGGGGGGTGTCGACTACCGGGCCGTGGATTGCCCACCCGTGGATGGTGTGAATGGGCCAACACTCGGCCAGCGCCGCTTCGATGGCCGTCTCCATGGGCGGTTCAGGGAACGGTGCAATCCCGGTCGTCCGGATCCCAGCCGGCGGGCACGTTGGCCGGATCCCCTTGCCACCACTCGTAGTAGCCGTCGCCGTCCCGGTCCCAGGTGCCGGCGTTGGGGCCGCCGTAGGCGCCCATGTCTGATATGGAGCCGTCCGGGTTCAAGATGGCGGGATCGCCCAGATTTGCGATGGCCGGATTGCCACCGGTGTAGTCCAGGCGCAGGTCCCAGTCGACGGCGACGACAGCGGTCGTGTCGAGCAGTTGGGGATTGATGCTGAGGTTGCCGTTCGCGCCAACCGGGTTGGCCATGGGGTACACGTCGTCGGGGGTGTTGCCCCAGATGTCGTTGTAGTTGAAGTCCCAGGCGTTCTGGACATAGCCCTCCGCGATACCGCCGCCGGAAGTCAGGGCCACATTCTGGACCACCAGCACATTGAGGAGATGGACGTCGTTGCCGTTGAACGAATACGAGTGGATGCCACCGCCATAGTCGCCCCCATCGTTGCCCACGATGGTCACGTTGGTCAGGTAGACGGAAGAATCATTCACGCCTATGCCACCGCCCACCGAGGTGCAGGTGTTGCCCGCGAAGATTCCTCCGGTGACCGTCACGTTGGAGTTGTGCTCGATGCGCATCCCCGAACCGTAGTAACCGGGGGAGTTGTCGGTGGAACGCAGGTTGGTCGCGTGGACCGTGGAGTTCTGCACATGGATCCCCGCCCCCTCGTAGGGCCCCGTGTTGCCGACAACCTCCACGTTGGCCAGGGTGACGCCGCCGTCGAGCACATAGATGCCTCCCCCCCGCTCCGCGTAGTTGTTGGCGATCTGCAGGTTACGCAGCGTCGGATCGGCGCCATCGATATGGATCCCGCCGCCCACAAAGGTGTCGTAGCCGTTGGTCACCGTGAAGCCGTCCAGCACCGTGGCGGCGGTCTGGCCCGAGTTGATCGTCACCGCATGGCTCGTCGCCGAACCATCGATGATGGTGAGCTGCTGCCCTTTCAGGCCGAAGACCTCGAGTTCGTAGCTGCCGTAGTCCACATTCTCCACGTAGGTCCCAGGAAGGACGCACACCCTGGACAGGTTGAGGGCACCCGCAAAGTTGATCCCATCCTGAATGGTGAGATACAGGGCGTTTGGATTCCCGGGGCAGGCGTCCGGCACGACGATGTCGCAGGTGACGCAATACTCGTCCACCGCGCCATCGCAGTCCGAATCGGTGGCCGTGCAGATCTCCCTGGCATCCGGATAGGTGGTGTTGTCCGTGTCGTCGCAATCCCCGTTACACACAGACACGCCGTCGCAGTCCGCGTCCACGTCGTCCAGTGTCGCCGCGTCGCAGTCGTTGTCGATGCCGTCGCACATCGTCTCCATTTGGCCCGGATGAACCTGCGGATCGGTGTCGTCGCAGTCCCCGTTGCACAGCCAAAAGCCGTCGCCGTCCCCGTCCAGCTCGTCGGCGCCTGGGCCGTCGATGCAGTCGGTGTCCAGGCCGTCGCAGGCCTCGGCAGCGCCCGGGTGAACGGCCGGATCGTTGTCGTCGCAGTCGATGCTGGAGTCGTAGCCGTCGCCGTCGGCGTCCACCGGCATGGTGTCGTCGTCGTCGCCGCTGGACGTATCGTCGTCATCATCATCGTCCTGGGCGGACGTATCGTCGTCATCGCCACTGGACGTGTCGTTATCGTCGTCGTCATCGGTGACAGATGAGTCGTCGTCGTCATCGGGAACGGATGAATCGTCGTCATCCGCGACATCGTCGTCATCCGCGACATCGTCGTCATCGACCGGAGTATCAGGCTCGTCCAGACACCCGACCATCAGCATTGCCATCCACACCAGCGCAAACAGCTTCAACTTCCCCGTTCCCATCCAGCTCTCCCAAAAAGCCTGGCCCCTACTCGACCGGCTCCAACGCGGTCCCCTCAGGGAGTCCTTCCATCACCCGACCCACCGGGTGCAGTCGCCAGTCTGGGTCCGCGTGCTCTGTCTTGCGGTAGAAGAACTCCAGCCGACCGTGCGGATTACCACGCAACTCCTCGTCATCCGCAAGAGCCTTTTCGAATTCCTCGGCCAGGGCCGGATCGGCCTGCATCATCTGCTGGGCGATGGGCTCCATCACAAAGTCAGAGAACCACTCCTTTCGCTCCATGATCCGCGACATGAATCCCCAGGCAAAAAACGAGTCGGGCGACATGGGTTCCAGCAGGAAGGCCGCAACTTTGGGGGACGGCTGATCCAGCGGTAGCCAGTAGGTCCCGGCCGGGAATTCGCGCTCCATGGTCTCCATCGCCCACTCCCGCACATCGGCGGTCTGCCGGCCCTGGTACGGCTCTTTGCGGTACTCCGCTTCCAGGATGCGGACCATCTCAACGGGCACCGTCGTGGCCCGGGCCAGCCGTTGGAGCTCGAATCCGTGTAGCTGCAGGATCTCCACGAACTCCGGGTACTGGCGCGGGACCAGGTATCCGGCGGGCATCTCCATCTCCAGGTCCACCTCCATGCGGTCGAAGAGCTGCACCTCCATGGATATCGGCTCCTCGGAGTGCACCAGGATGGGCACACCACTGGCCTCGCCCATGACCCGTTCGGAGGCATAGGTGCGGTAGGTGAACGGCCGGCTGTGTTCCTCGTTGCGTTTGACCCGAAGCACCACCTTGTTGTCCTTCACCACCTGCTCGTCGGCAGCGGCCACGGCCCCCGTCAAGGCCGCCGGATCGTCTGCGACGTACTCCAGGATGAAAGCCAGGAAGTCGCGGGTCGCTTCCACCCGGGTCTGGTAGGGAAGGTAGGAGTGGGCCTCGATGAGGATCGACGAGCGATCACGCAGCGCCACGTAGCCGGTGGAAAACCGGGCCGAGCCCCAGCCGCCGGCCATGCCATTGGCCGGGTCCTTCCAGTCCTTGGGGTACACATAGGGGGCCACCGGCCGGCCGGCCTCCTCCATACGTGCGGCGGCGTGGTCGATGACGGCCTCGGTCCAGGCGGCGACACCCACGTCGGACCGGGGGCTGGTGTCCAGGCCGTAGGCCAGGTGGTACTGGTGACGGTCACCGTCGGTAGTGTGATTATCGATGACCAGGTGGGGATCCCACTCGGCGATCACCGCGCCCATCAACGCCTGCGCCTCCACCGTGTCCAGCTTGAGGAAGTCGCGGTTGAGGTCCATGCCGGTGGCCGTCGTGCGGAATCCCATCCCCTTCTCCGGGCCGTCCTGGTTGATGCGGCTGTTGCCCATCCGCTCGTGGCCGTCGATGTTGTAGACCGGCACGACCAGCAGGATCACCTGCTCCAGCACCCCCGGTAGTTTCTGCTCAACGAGCAACTCCCGCAGCAGGATCAAGGTGGCGTCCTTGCCGCAGATCTCTCCGGGGTGGTTGCCGTTGATGATCAGCACGACGGGCTTGCCGCTGGCGTGGGCGGCGGCCGGCGTGGGCACCTGTTCCTTGGACACCACCGCCAGCTTCATGGGGCGGCCCAGGGCTGACTCACCGAAGGTATGGATGGCCACGTGGGGTGTCGCGGCCTCCAGGCGCTCGAGCCAGGCCATCGTCTCGTCGTACCCCGGCGTCGAGCGGAAATCGTCTTGCTCCGTGGGGGTGGCCCAGTCCAGCGAGTCGATGGGAATCGCCTCCGGATCCGGGTGTGCGTCGCCGCCACCCCCACCGCAGCCGGCCGCCAGACACAGCAGCGTGAGCAACCCACCTGTACGTACGTGTCCCATGAGCGTCTCCAACGCGGCCGGACCGGCCCTCGCCGCGGTACGGGCGGCAGGCTAGCACAGGTGCCCGGAACAGACCCCTCCGGGCCTCCGTCCGGCCGGACGAGTCACGCAAACCTGGATTAAATTTTTGAAATCACTGAAAATCATGAACATTATGGCTGACATGCCTACCCGATCCGACGGAACCGACGACCCCCTGCTCACCGATCTGGTGGATGCCATGGGCCGCTTCTTCGAGGGATTCGGGTTCCGCCATCACCTGGGCCGCATGTGGATGACCCTCTATCTGTCCATGGACCCCATGACCCAAAGCGACCTGCAGCAGGAGCTGGGCCTGTCCGCGGGCATGGTCAGCACCCTGCTCAAGGACCTGGGCCGCTGGGGCGCCGTGCGCACCCGCTCGCTGCCGGACTCCCGCCAGACCTGGTACCAGGCCGAGACCGATCTGCTGGCCTACGTGATGAGCATCCTCAAGCGCCGCGACCTGCCCCACGTGATGGACCTGGACCGCGAAGTCCAGCGCGCCATCTCGGTGCTGGAGCAGCGCGAGACCCACGAGGCCCGCAGGCTGGTGCGCCTGCTCAAGCCGATCCGTCAGCTCGCCGCCTTCTACGAGGCGATGACGTCCCTGGTCATCCGCCTCGCCGCCGGCCCCCCCGAGTCCCTCAAAAAGGGCCTACGGCTGGTCAAGAGCATCCGTCCAGAGCTGTAATCCCAAGCTCCAATCGTACTCATTCTCCTACTCGTACTCGTACCCGCTCCCGCCCCCGCTCCCCCCCAAAAAAAAACGCCCCCGCCCCGGAGC
>CAZDDH010000253.1:0-12273 GCA_964504165.1 uncultured Rickettsiales bacterium
TCGCCCCGACCATAATCATTTCAAGCAGTTACGAGATTTGTCCGCTTGGCGGGGGTGGGGATTTGAACATTTGGTTTGAACACTCGAATGCGCGGACCCCCATGATCTGCTCGCAGGTCTTCAGCAGATGAGCACCCCTTGCCGGCTTCTCCTCTCGCAAGATGAACTCCCGCATCGCGCCGGCCAATATGAGGACCGCGCGATCGAGCGTGGCATCGAAGCCCCCTCCCCGAACGTCCACCGCCTCCTCCATGGCCGTCTCCAGCAGCAGCTCCAGCTCGAGGTCGGTGGCCCATAGCTCCACGCCGTCGTCCACCATCTCGGCGGCCATGATCGGTCGAGTAATCGTGACGTCATACCAGGGCATTCGTCGCAGGGCCTCGTACTCCGGCATTCCCATCCGGATGCTGGTCCGCGCCCAGTCGATGGGCGGATCAAACAGTTCGGGCAGGAAGTCCCAGTAACCGTCTTGCCAGCCCCGGACGGCACCCACCGCCCCACACTCCGGACAACTCCAGGTTACGTCCTCGTCGTCCCCGTGGAACTCCACGTGTAGGCGGCCGGGGCACGGCGGACGCCTCCGCTTGCAGCGACCGCACTCGAGGGGGGTGGGCCGCTCCCGATTCTCGAACGGCCAAGCGGTCGCGGCCGCCACGATCAGGCCCGCCCGCTCCCGGCGACGTCGGTTGCTGCGGCTGATGCGAAAGGAATCGTCCAGCGGATGTCCGAGGGTGACTAGGTCGATCACGTACTTGTCTTTCATGGCTTCTCCCGGGGTTTCGAGGTTGTTTGGGCCGGGAGAACTGCACCGATCGTGCCAACCACGACTGGTGGTCAGAGCGGTGTCGAAGCGTGAGGCCAAGAGTCCTCGGGTCAGCGGCTGCACCAAGCGGCGCGAGGCCGGGGCAAGTACCAAGTTTCGGCGTCTAGCACCTATCCCTTCTCCTTGGCAGGGGATTCCAGCGACAGTGGGGGAGATGAAGAATCACATCCATTCGGACAAGGCACAGAATGGCCTGCAGGCCCTGACGGGCTCACATGCGATGATCCCCAGACTGGGAGGATCGATGCTACTTCGACAACGAATCACCCTGCTCGGATTGTTGTTGGGACTTGCCTATGGCGCTGGGCCTACCGGCTGTGTGGCGGACACGACTACGTACAACATGGACATCGAAGCGCTCGTTTCTGATCCCGACCCCGACGGGACACCGTACCTCGTGTACCTCTACGCCTCCGGACCGGCCAACTGTTCGCGCAACGATCCCGATCCCGAGTGTCTTCACATCGACTCGGGAACAGTCGAAGTACCTGGCGAGATTCTCGCTCTGTCCGGGGTGTTGGAAGACGTGCGAGACGATTGCATCTACGGAATCTTCGTCGGGGCGCTGAAAAACGAGGTTCTTGACGTGTACGGCGACGTTCCATGGACTGCCTTGGAGCTTGGCGAACCTTACGCAAGGAGCGAGCCACTGGAGTTGGAGCTTTCTGAAGACATCAATGGGGAGACCGGCAACTTCACTTGGTGTGCCAGCAGTACCGGTTTCGACGAAACGGTCTCATGGTTGTGATGGAGAAAGAGAGGCGATTAGGCAACTGGCTCTGAGCGTAGGCACGTCCCTCCTGTGACACCTAGGAAATGGAAGCCTTGTGGGACTGGGGCCTTGGGTCCGTCCACCGACACGTAAAGGCACGGCGGGCTCCGCTACGAGGGAGCAGAGAGATCGGTGCCAGCCACTTCCCCCTAGGGCCCGACCACCAGCCAAGCTGCTATCCTCGCTCCGCATGGCAAGACCAAGATCATGTTGGATTCTCTGGGCCATCTGTACCGTGGGCATCTCCCTCGTCGGCACCTCTCCGGGGACGGCTGAGGCCCGCGAGCCAGGAGACCTGTTGGTCATCGGAGGTGGGTTTCACTTGAGTTACGACGGGCTGCCCGCTCCAGCATGGTCGTCTGCCTTCGAGATCGGTGCCGGGAAACAGTCCAAATCGAACTACTTCCTCGCCACCATCGGGCATCAGGTATTCGGACCACGCGTCTGTTTGGGGGATGGGGGCTGCTATGTCGGCTACACAATCCTGGATCTAGGCATCGAGGGTGGTCTGTTCGCGAGCCGGGGATAACACGTCTTCACCCTGGCCCCCACCGTTACCGCTGGGCTTGGGACTTGGTGGGACGTAGCTACGTTGACGTTCGCTCCCAGCGCGGGCGTATCCATCAGCTTGTGCAACCAACGAGACGATAGACCGAGCGTCCGCTTGGTCTGGGAGCCCAAGGTGCGATTGTGGCACCTCTCCAGGGAGTCCTATTCGTTTGTCATGCCCTTCTTCGAGTTCCAGTTCTTGATGCAAGCTGCGGTGTTCTAGCCGAATGGAACGCCCTCGCTGGCCCTCCTCCTGCGCATCTACTCAGATGCCGTGGATTGAAAATGCTGCTGTCGTGGGCTTCCTCGACTGCGAAGCACCACCTTGGGGCCACTGGGCCACTGTCTGTCGATACCGACCCTGCAGCGGTGAATGACGAAGGACGGGAGCAAAGAGGGGCCTAGGTTTGCCCTGGACAGACCAGGTAGCCCGTCGGAGACTGCCGACCACAGGGGGTTTCATGACCATGCGGTTCCTGTCTCTGCTGGCGTGTCTGGTGCTGGTGACCGGCTGTAAAGATCCGGGCGACAACGATGACGATCACGTTGGGGATAACGACAGCGGCGACGACGATAGCGACGAGCTCGTGGGGATCGACATCGAGGAGTTGCAGTACGGAGGGGGTTTGATCCACTTCACCGGGTGGTTGGACGAGTACGACCCGGAGGCGGCGGCGGATGCCGAGGGGGTCCTGTACGCCCTGGATGCCGAGGGTTCGTGGAGGCGCGTCTGGCTTCCGGAACAAGAAAGCTACGGTTCGAGCTGGAGCATCGCTCAGGTCGGCATCGCCCCGGACGGTACGAGCTACCTGATCGTCACCCAATACACTCCCGGCGAGTGCAATCCGTGCCACGGGGTGGTCCGATACGACGGTGCGGGCTCGGTTGATCCACTGGTGATGTCCGACCTTTCCCACCAGTACTTCATGGACGCCGCCTGGGGTGACGACGGAAAGGGCGTCGTCGTCACCGAGGACTACTACAACGCTGCGGACGCCGCCCATTTGTGGAAGCTCGACGGAACGGAATTCATAGCTGGATGGCATCAAATCATGAGGCCCCTCGTTTCCCTATGGTTCGACGGGCAAGCGGGCTGGATCATCGGCACCAACAGCATCGGGGACTGGTCTTCGTACGGCACGGGGGTGTGGAGGTACACGGAGGGGGCCTTCGAGGAGATGACCTTGCCCGGCGATCTCCGAACCTCCATCGCGTCGTCGGGATGCGGTGCCGGTGCAGACCGAGCCTGGATCATCTCGAAGGCCGAGGAGGAGCAGACCTACACCCGCTGGGTGTTCGAGAATGACGCCTGGAGCGTGGACGAGACGGGGCTTCCCTCGCAGGAATCGATCAGCAGGCCGACCTGCCTGGAGGACGGCACCGCGTGGGCGACCAGCCTTAGCGGTGGCGAGGTGCGCTACTACGATGGCGACGAATGGACATCCGTCGCAGATCTGGATGTGCTCGCGGGCACCGTCGTCGATCTGGCCGTAACGGGTAACGGCGACATCTGGTTGCTGACTCAGTCGTTCGGAAATGGGGGGGCGCTGCAGCTGTACTCGGAGGGCGTCCTGGTGGATTCAATGCCGGATATGCCGGTTGTGAGTGAGGATTATGCGCAGTTCTCGTCGGTTGGAATGGCTGTCAGATAGGCTGCCTCTGCCAGAGGCGACAAACAGGGCAAGCATGGACCGCCGTCGTCCCGCCGGTTACTGCGTGTAGGTGAACGCATCGGGCCGGGTGTATGTCCCAGCATCACTCTGGACGGTGATGTCCACGGTGCCGGTGGATGCTGACGGGGGAACTACGACCTGGCACTCCCACTCCCAACACCCGTGCTCGGTGGCTTCGGTGGCGTCAAACCAGACCTGCAATTCTGGGGTGTCCAGTCCGATGCCATTCAACGTCACTTCGTACCCGCCATCCATCACCCCGCTGTTTGGGGACGCGTGAAGCATGCTGATAGGCAAGCCGGGCATGTCGAGGATCCCGCTCACCGTGACGTCGTCGTTGACGTGCGAGAACGTGCTGTAGAAGTGACCGGTGTCGATCTCGCCTACCCACCACCAGTCCACGGCACCCGCCTCGGCTAGCGAGCCACTGATGGCGCCGTCGATGCATGTCGGATTGCCGGGATTCCCGCTCATGCGGCCATCGATAACAAACGGCCCGCTGCTGAAGGTGATGTCGCCGCAGTCGAACGCTCCGTCGAAGTTGTTGCAGTTGGCGACCAGTTCGGTCCACGCAGGGCAGGAGCCCGACCAGCTGGACCCGCCGGTGACCTGCACGTCCAGCTCGACCTCCCCCTCGTATCGCTGGCTCCACACGCCGCCTGCTGTGTCGTCGTCGCACGGGGGTTCATTCTCTGTGTCGTCGTCGTCGGTGGAGTCGTCGTCCTCGTCATGCGAGTCGTCATCGCCTACATCGTCATCGTACCCCGAGGGGCATCCCACGAGGACGGACAGGATTCCGATGAAGATCATCAGGTAGCTGAGCCTGTCCATGGGCACGTCCCTCCCTCGTGGGAATAGGATACCAGCAGTCTCTCGGCGTCCGTACCTGGGAAAGCAACCTGCCTCTCTGGATTGATCTCAGATCAAGTTGTCGAGAATCTCGGTCTCGTCTACGGCGATGGTACCGTTGAGGCGGAGTACCAGCAGGTGCACTGTGGTGGAGGGGTTGCCTCTCTCAGGCACGAGCGGATCATGGCTAGCCAGCAGCCTCGTGGCGTTCTTGATCGCTTGTTCCTGTAATGGAAGCAGCTTCCCGTACATGTGCTCGCTGTTCTTACGGTAAGTCTCTCCGAGGTGTCTGGTCAGTTTCGACTTGTACTGCGTGCGGGATAGGCCGGTATCCCTGTACGCGAAATGCAGCAGGTACCACAGCTCGAACGCCTCATTGCTGTACGCGACCCGGATGCCCTCGCGCTTGGCCAGGCCCAGGGCCTCGTTGAACCGCTCGGCCGGGAACGAGTCCCGGTCGAAGACAGACCAGACCTCGTTCTCCTCGTACCCCTCGTCTTCGTCACGCAACTCGATGGCTCGCTCGACCACGCTCGTCGTGTTTGCGCCGGCGCCTTCGACTCGAATCTCGTGGACGACGATATTCTCGGTAAATGCCCGGAAGTAGTTGGGCTCGGTCTTCGCCCCTTCGCAGACGATCAGGTAGCGGTGGCGCTGCTCGCGGGTCCCAGTCTCGCGTTGGATGAGGCCGTCCCGTGGACCGCGCCTGCGCTGCCGCACGAGACGCTTCGCTTCTTGCCGAGCCTTTCGCTCGCGCTCTTTGCGCGCCTTGATGCTGCGGGATGTGGGGCTCACCGCTCGCTCTCCTCATCCGATCGCGAAAGGATAGCGTCCGCGGCCAGCCGTCCGAGGCGCGGGATCCCACCGTAACGGCCCCGAAAATACTCCTTGTCGATACTGGCGTCGTTGCGGACGTTCTTGATCTCGGCCAGCGAGTACAGGGTGCTGTTGCCCATCTTGGTCTTCTCGGTGAACCAGATCTGGTCGCGCCTGAACAGCTTGAGATCGAGGATGTGTGTATCGTGGGTCGTGATGATCATCTGTGCTCTGCAGTCTGGCTGGTTGGCGCCGTGAAAGACCTCGATCAGTTTCAGGGTCAACAGGGGATGCAGCCTCGCTGTGAACTCGTCGATGACCAGCACGAAGTTGTTCGACAACGCGGACAAAAACGGACCTGCAAGTTCGAAGAGGCGCTGCGTGCCGGCGGACTCATGTCTCAACATGTCCAGGTCGACGGTACCGACCTCGTTGCCGTTCTCGTCCAGCCGTGGGTGTTGTGTGTAGACCGAGATGTTGACGGGTTCCTCGGTGTCCGCATCACCACCTTGGACATCGGTGACCATTCGTATCAGCTCTTGGATCTTCGGGTCGATGCTCTTCTTTTCTGTACGTACGGAGGTGAAGCCGAGGTCAAAGCGAGACAGCAGATCCTCGACGGAGGCTCGCTGCTCTTCGTTGTTGTGGATTCCCACGGCCGTGACCATCGACGCTTCCCTGAGGTTGATGCCGGAAACGACCCGTAGCCTCCAGAACCAGTCGACCACCTCCATGGCGATGGCGCTGTTGAACTGGGCGCAAACTGACAGAAACAGCGTGTCGGAGCGGGTCTTGTCCTCCAGCCCCTTGCCCTCCTTGGCAAAGGTGGCGGACATCGAGAACTCCTGGCCTTCCCGCATGAACAGCTTGGTCTCTCGCTTCTTGGTGCGGTACAGCCACTCGGCGACGATCTCGCTACGGGTGAACTCGAACCCATACCGGTAACGTGCCTCAGGGGCTTTCAGCACAATCTCGAAGTAACAGGGATCCTCGTCCTTTCCGACCTCGAGCAGGAAGGGCTCGGCCGGTAGCGAAGGCTTGTGGCCGGGACGGCCCACGGATCCGAGTACCATCTCCCGCATCGTCCGAAGCGCCCGGACGAGGTTGGACTTGCCACTAGCGTTGGCCCCGTACACGGCGGCCGAGCGAAGAAGCTCCAAACCCGTCGAGCAATCCATGACGTTGCGCTCGTCGGTGGAGCTTTCCTGGGCCTTGAGCTTGGTAGCGACGAGGCTGAGGGTGGCGTCGTCACGGAAGGACCGGTAGTTGCCCACTGTGAATTCGACGAGCATGCCTTCCTCCTATTGCGACTGATCTGCTGTCTTTAATATCTCAAATTGTGAGATTTTCTCGAATCTAAGAACAAGATGGCCATGATCGACGATCGAGTCAAGCTCTTGCCCTATGATTCCGTTCCCGTAGTCCGTGAAAAAGGCATCCGAGCAGGTTCTAGACGAACCGGGTTGAGGCCGAGGGCAGACGGCATCACCGGTGAATGACGCTCATAGCCTGGTTTTCGCTCCCAGGAAGTCTCACGGGTCAACAAAGAACGATGATCGGGCATCGGCGCGAACACGTGTCCATCCCTGTCGAGGGAAACTCGTGCAACGAGGCCTGCTACGCCGCGCGGCGATAGTCGTGGATCAGGCCACCGAGAACGGGCCGAGATTCAATCTGCGAAGGCGAACTCGGTGGCGGCTGCCCTGGCGGTGACAGCACACCAGGTTCAGGATCGGGGATCCCCCGGATCCCTTGGTGAACCCTGCTTCCGTTGTGATAGGCGACGAACTCGGTCACCGTGCGGCGCAACTGCGCCTCGCTGAAGAACAGGAAATGGCGGAGGCACTCCTCACGCAGCTCGCGGAAAAATCGTTCGATGTAAGCGTTGGCGTTGGGCGCGCCGTAGGGAATCGGCAGTCCGCGGATGCCCATCACCTGGCCGAGCCAGCGATCAAGAGCACAGCGATACGTGCGTCGTTGCTCAGTGGTGGCCATGGCCCTACTGCGACGACCGAAGTATCCGAAGATGGCGTCGTTGTCATGGAGCAAGAAGCGCGGGACGCGGCCGAAGGGCGTCGCTGTGCGGATCTGCTGCTGGATCCACTCCAGGGTACGGTGGGCGGTGACGGCCACGTGGACGATTCGTCGTGTGTCCAAGGCTATGATCGCGAGAACCCAACGGACCGAGTAGTCCCACATCACCACTCGTGTGAAATCCATCGCGTGAATCTGGTCGGAGTGGGTTGCGATGAAGTTGCGCCAGGTAGACGAAGGCGGCCCCGGAAGTCGGATCCGATATCGTCGCACCGTGCTGGGCGAAACGATGATGCCGAGTTTCAACTCCATCTCCAGCGCGATGCGATCCTCACCCCAACTCGGCTGCTCCGTAGAGATACTGCGGATGACGTCGATGGTCTCCTGGGGAATCGGTGGACGGCCACGCCTCTTCCTGGAAACCCATCGCCAGTAGCTGCGGTAGCCCTGCCGATGCCAGCGCAATACGGTCTCAGGCTGGATGATCAACAGCGCGGATCGCCAGCCTTCCCAGTGGCGGCAGAGTCCGATCCAGAACAGGCGATCTGTTCGTCGGAGCTTGGGGCGTGGCTTTCGCCGACGGAGGATCTCGATCTGCTGACGCAGCGCCAGAATCTCGAGCAATAGATCGGACCTGGTTCGCGTGGACTGCCGGAGGGTGGACAGGAGTGTGGGGATCAGGTGCAGCATGGCGGGAAGTGTTGGATGAGGAGGTGGAAGTCAACACGTGAGTTTCCCGTCAGGTGGAAAATTCTGGGGCGGTTGGTTGTGAGGCCCAGCGGGATTCTACACAGTTTCGACAGGAGGCAAAAGTTGTATACTTCTTTGGGTTTGGTATACAACATTTATGGATAGCCTGCCAATACATGAAGCCATTCGCCAGGTCGCCAAGACCAGCAAAGAGCTGTTGCAGGCCAAGTCGCTGGGCGTACCAGCGCCAGCCATGGCGCGCATGGCGAACGAGGGTGTCCTCGAGCGTGTGGTCACCGGTGTGTACATCGGCGCAAACCACGAACGCCACCCATTGATCGAATCCGCGGGCTGGTCGCTGCGTTATCCTCGAATGGTTGCCGCGCTCCTCACCGCGGCGGCGTACCACGAGCTCACCGATGCGTTTGCTCGGGGAGCCTGGCTTTTCGTCCCCAAAGGGACATCCGTCCCGCGCAGTCGCGTTGCACCGCTCCATGTCGTACAGATCGCGCCCCGATGGATCGACCCGGAGCATGAGCTGAATCTTGGAATCGAAACCTTAGAGGTACACGGCGTGAAGCTACGCATTACTGGCCCAGATCGGACGGCGCTGGATCTGTGGCGCTATCCACGCCGCATACCCGCAGAGCACGCGCTCGAGGCTCTGCGACGGCGGGTCCGGGGTGGGGGATTCCATCTGCCAGGGTTTGCCCGATTGGCAAAACGGCTCGGTGTCTGGACGCAATTGGAGTCGTTGATCCAAGGGATGATGCTGTGACCAACCGCCGTAAGGGCCAGGACAGATCGACCAGCCAACGTGTCGCGAATCGCTCTCGCGAGCGCCGCCTCACACGGGACGACGGATTCGTCGCCTATGGCATGGACCGCTTGCTCTACAGGCTCGGCCGGTCGCCACAGGCACGGGAGTTCTTTCTCAAGGGTGGCGTGCTGGTAGCAAACCTGGTCGAAGAACCACACCGGTTCACGCGGGACATCGACGTGCTCCGTCGTCATGGGCCGGCTGAGCCGGGTGACATCCGTCGCCGATTTCGGGAGATCGTGGCCGTAGAGGCCCGCGATGGCGTGTCCTTTGATCCCGGCGGCGTGCGCGCAGTACCCGCCGACCACGATGAGGACGGCTACGACGGCATCAAGGTGTTCGTTCGTGCGGCGGTTGGTGCGCACCGGTTCGACCTGCGAGTCGATATCGGATTCGGTGACGCGCTGGTGCCACCAGCAGCACGCATCCAGCTCGCTCCTTTCCTGAAAGATGACGAACCTGCGCGGGTGTTCGCGTACGGGCCAGAGCCGACGATCGCCGAAAAGACCGAGACACTGCTCGCCAAGTTCCCGGCCATCCGACATCGCCTGAAGGACCTCCTCGATGTCGTTGTGATGTCCGATAAATTCTACCTCGAAGGCTCAGCGATGAAGGCTTCGCTGCAGGCGACACTGACGCGCCGGAGCACACCGATCGATGTCCAGGTGATCGATGACATGCGAGCCGAACTCGTCGGGCGTCGATGGCGGACTGACTGGGCCACCATGCTTCGCGATAAGGCTGTGATCAGGCCGATCGAGTTGGCGCAGGCGGTCCACCAGCTTCCCCCGTTCGTCCGCCCCATACTCGTAGCCTTGGAGTCGGGTGAGGAATTGAGGAACTGGAGTCCTGGCGGCCCCTGGTCGGCCTGATCTCGTGGGGAACCTTATGTCCGAGCGGGATTCATCCCTGGCTGTTGGATGCGGGCTGACCCGACCCAAAAAGTTCTAAAATGATCCGTTCGGGCCGAGAGGTGTGCACCTACCGTGCCAGCGTAAATGAGACCTATGTCACTGGACCGATCTGTTACCTATGTATCCGGACCAAACCCTTGACTCGCTCCCCCGGCACGCCCTCAGAATTGCTTATGCGTATGTTGTTGGGCGTATTGATCTCGGTTGTCTTCCTCGGTGGGTGTGGCTCCAGCGCGAAGAAGGACCTGACGCTGCTCGCCGACAAGATGTGCGAGTGCCAGGACTCGGCGTGTGTTCAGGGGGTCCGGGACGAGGCCTCCGCCACCCGCTCCCTGCTGGATTTGGCCGATCCCATGGAATTCGAGCAGCGATTCGGCACGGACGCCGAGATGATGGCGGCGATGAAACGCTTCGACGAGTGCGCGGCCAAGCATGACTGATTGACCCTAGACCGCATACACCAACCAACTCGCGTAGAATCCGCCCCACCGAAGGGGAACCCCATGACAGGGAAAGAATTTGCCGACCTCGTGGCCGCATACATCATCGCCAACTTCGGCAGGCGGGACATCATGGTCTACCGGGAAGTCCCGGTCGGTAAGTCCATCATCGGCAAAAACAGGCGGCTCGATGTGCTGGTGGTCAGCGGGCAGCGGGCGCTGGCCATCGAGTGCAAGTACCAGCACACGCAGGGAACAACCGACGAGAAGATCCCGTACGCGCTGAAGGACGTCGAGGCGATGTTGATGCCCGCCGTGGTCGCCTACGCGGGCGATGGATGGTCAGCCGGTGTGAAGCACATGCTGGAGGGAGCCAACCTGGCCGCGCACTGTGATCCCGATCCTGGCTCCCTGGCCCGCACGGCCCAAACGCGCGAGCTCGATCATGTCCTGGCTAACGTCTTTGGATGGTGGGACATCCTGACGGTGAACAAGGCGCCGTTCGACCTGGAGGCCTGGCAGAACCGGCAGAGCATGGAGTAGCCGGGACTAGAATCGGAGATCGGCCTGGGCGCTGGGGCCGGTGCTGACTTCGGAAGAGCTGGCTTCTAGATCATCCGCGCAAGATTCGGCGCCGCCCAGCTCCAGCAAGCGCTTCCTCGTGAGGCCGATGGCTTCGGCGCAGGTGTCGTTGCCAAAGAACGTACGACCCAGAGGAATGGCCGCGGCGCCGGTACTCCCGGAGCCACAGAAGGGATCGATGACCAACTCGCCTTCCTCCGTGCTCTGACGGATGAGGATGTCCGCCAGGGCGGACGGCTTCTCCGCCGGGTAGCCCCGCCAGACACGAGGAACCTCGAGAACATCCGGGATGGCCAGATCGTTCAGCTTCCGCTTCCCCTTCTCGAAGAACAGGATGAACTCGTAGCGGGCCCGGTAGTGGTACCCCATCCCGATCTTGCGCTTGTCCCAAACCAACGGCTTCCAGAACCGAAAGCCCGCTTCCTCGGCGAGCGGCTTGACCACGAACATCGTCTCGGAATCACAAAACAGGTAGAAGTGCCGGTTGCGCCGCAGCACCCGGAAGGCCTGACTCAGCAGCTCCGGGAATCGTTCGTTGCGGAAGATGTTGAACCAGTCGTTGCTCGACGCCTTGCTGTGCTTCAGGCGCGTCGTGGTGCCGACCTTGCGATGCTTTTCGAGGGATTCGTAGGGCGGATCCGTCACGATGAGATCGACGGATGAGTCCGGGAGAGTTTCCAGCCAGGCAACTGCATCTTGGCCAGTAAGCTGGAACTGGGTTTGGTTGGTCACTCGCTCTCCCTACGTCCTGGTTCTGCAGTCAGCATCGCCCGAAAACAACCGAGTTCATCCTGTGGCCTCTGCCGTGATGGGACAAGAAGTTTCGGCCACTGATTTTGATCGCGTGGCCCAGGCTACAGCGAGCTTGCCCACCCATGATTTGCCATCATGGGCTCCGGGGGCGTCAGGGACTGTCGCCGCCTCCCCCAATTGGTCCGTGAGAAGTGGCTGGCATCGCGCCCGCGGCACGGTTCGGTTCCAGGAAGTTGCCCGTCGAGGAAGTTGCCCCGAGGAAGTTGCCCGAGGAAGTTGCCCGGAGCTTGACGATTTATCATTTATTGGCCCGTCATGACTGGAAATCGCTTCCTCACTCTGGGTGGATGCCTTGCGCGATTTGGTCTCTGATTCACGAAGAAACTGATCCATAACCGATTGAGTGCTCCCAATCAGACCGACAGTGCCACACCGTGAACGTGATCGACCGTGGTGTCTGGCGATAAATGATAAATCGTCAAGCTCCGGGGACTGCTCCCCTACAGACTTGATCCGCGAGCGTACCTCCGGACCCATTCGAATCACCGGAAACCCCGA
>CAZDDH010000254.1:0-12251 GCA_964504165.1 uncultured Rickettsiales bacterium
CAACGACCTGGACGGCTGGGACGAGACCCTGGACTGCGACGACGGCGACGCCAGCCTCAACCTCGACGACGCGGACGGCGACTCTGTCACCACCTGCGAACGGGACTGCGACGACGGCGACAGCTCCATCGTGTTCTGCGTCGAGCTGATCTCGGCGGGGACCTACACGGTGGGGAGCCCGTCCGGAGAGGTGGGCCATTCGGCCAACGAGACGGAGCATTCGGTGACCCTCAGCGACGACTACTACTTCGCCGTCACCGAGCTGCCCCAGTATGAGTTCGAGCAGCTCGTCGGCTGGAATCCCACCGACTGCGCCTACGGCTGTGGGGATGACAATCCGGTGGACAACCTCAGCTGGTACGACGCGCTGGCCTACGCCAACGAGGTCTCCATCGTCGCCGGGCTGAATCCCTGCTACGTGCTGTCCAGCGTGGAGTGCGAGGACGGGACCAACGTCGGCGGCAACTACCTGTCGTGCATGAACGACGTGCAGGGCGGCATCGACGACGCCACCGTGGCGCTGGAAGCGGGTGCGGCCACCCCCTACCAGTGCGAGGGCTATCGCCTACCCACCGAGGCCGAGTGGGAGATCGCGGCCCGCGGCGGGCTGGTGGGGCAGGGCTTGCCCAACGGCGGAGGCCTTGTGTCGTCCGGCGACGAGACCGACTGCAACGGCAACCTGCAGCTCACCGACAGCAGCCTGCTGGACGACGTGGCCTGGTACTGTGGCAACGACAGCGCCACATCCGAGCCGGTGGCCACGCTGGCAGCAAACGGGTATGGCCTGTACGACATGGCGGGCAACGTCTTCGAGTGGTGCCATGACCTCTCTGACGAGAGTGACTACACGGGCAACGTAACGGATCCCTGGGGGGACAGCACCGGCAGCAACCGGATCATCCGCGGCGGCTCCTGGTACAACGATCCCGGGAATGCCCGGGTAGCCAATCGGCGGATATTCCCACAATCGGTCCGGATGCCCTCCCTCGGCTTCCGACTGGCCCGCACGATGCCGTAGCCATACCCGCGGCATGGCACAGTGATACCCTGATCGCGGGAGGCCTCCGTGACCACATCCACCGTCAAACGCCGCTTCGGCGTGATCCTCGTCGTCCTGCTGTGCATCGCCCTGGTGCCCGTGTTCATCCTTGCTGCGGCGCTGGTTCTGTACCGGGTGCAGGTGGCGCGTATGAGCAGCAACGTCGCAGAGATGGCCGCCCGTTCCCAGGCGCGCACCTACGAACGCGGCCCGGTGTCACCCAGCTGGACGCTGGAGCCCGGATCGGCGGCCGAGGCGTACCGGGAGGCCTTCGAGGGATGTGACCTGGACAACCTGGGCCAGGCGCAGCAGGACAGCATGTCATTGGTCATCCGGGAGCTGGCCGGGCGGCCGGCGGATGACAAGGATCCGCCGTCGCAGGACGTGGAGACGGCGGTCCTGGACCCCCGCTGCGTGGCTGCCGGCATCCCGGCGGACGCCATGGACAACGTGGTGGCCCAGCTGCACCCGGGTCTGTGCGACACCTACGCCGGATGCAGCGCATCGCTGGACCTGCTGGAGGCTGGCTCGCGACGCAAAGATACCTCCTCCCCGGCCAACATCTGGTCCGCCTGGGTGGTGGATCCCAAGCACGACCAGGAGCGCATGTGGGGCCTGCGATTCATCAAGATGGCCCGCCTGGAGAGGTTGCGGGGGCACATCGCCGGGCTCAACGGCGACCGGTCGGGCAAGCTGGAGAGCCTGACGGTCACCCTGCGCCTGGGCCAGGATCTCTCCCGGGGCTCGGGGCTGCTGGGCGCCATGATCGGGGTGGCCATCCAGCAGCAGACCTGCGACGTGCTGGCCCAGGAGATCGCCGGTGACACCCTCACGGCGGAGGAGGCCCGCTGGCTCATCGCCGAGCTGGACTACGTACGCAGCCAGCCCATCGACATGCTCGAAGCCCTGGAGGACGAATGGGTCACCATGGCCGGCTACTTCCCCCTGGGGGATGACGTGGCCGTCCCCGGCGTCTCCAAGATGTACCGGACCCAGGGCACGGTGACGGAGAAGATGCTGTTTGCCATGGGGGCCGGGACGCTGATCGACCAGTGGGCCGATCTGATGGTCCTGCAAACGCTGCCCTACAAGGACCGCCTGGAGGGCTACCAGAAGCTGGAGGAGGAGGTCGCAGACAGCCACAACTTCTGGGTCAGCTCCACACCGGCGACGGCCCCCTTCGACGCCCGCCTGGTCATCCTCGACTCCCAGCTGCAGCTGCTCCAGATCGCCGCCGCCGAGGTGGTGTACCGCCGGGAGGTCGGCCAAGTGCCCACCGTGCTGGTGGACCTGCAGCAGGTGGTCCCGGAGCTGCCGTTGCAGGACCCCCTCACCGGCGAGGACTACCTGCTGGCCGAGGACCAGGGCCAGCGGGTGCTCTCCAGCCCGGCCTGGGCGCCCGCTCGAAGGATCGAGTTCGGGGTGGACCACTGGCTCGGTGATCCGGATCAGGCGGATGATCTGCGCATGGTGTTACCCTCCCCCGAGGTTCCCTGACCCGCCCCGGAGTTCCGTTGAACGTTTCTTCGTTCAAGCGCCGGTATCGTGTGATCGTGACCGTCGCGATAACGGCCGTTGGGATCCCTGCGGTCGTCCTCGGGGTGTTCATGATCTTTTATCACGTGCAGATCGGTCGGCTGAGTGCGGTGGTGGAGGAGAAGGCGGCCAGGTCGCAGGCGCGGGAATACCAGCGGGACCCAGACACGCCGGGATGGAAACTGGAGGACGGATCAGCGGCCTCCTACTACGAACAGGCCTGGGATTCTTGCTGGCCCTACAGCCAATCGGGGGGAGAGCGTGGCAGCCGGGGCCGCATGGCCGCGGTGATGACGGGTCGTCCCTGGAACAACGACAATGATCCCATCGTCAAGGTCGAGGCCGCCGTGTTCACGCCGGAGTGCGAGGCGCTTGGCGTGACCGCCGAGACCGTGGATCCGGTGACGGCGCAGCTGAACCGAGATCTTTGTGTTCAGTACACCGACTGTGAGGAGGCGCTGGCGCTGATCCGCCGGGGCTCGCGCCAGGCCGACGCACGCTCACCGGGGAGCATCTGGTCGGGGTGGCTCGTGGAGCCCGGGTCCAATTCTCCGCGGATGTGGTCATTCTTCCAGGCATATCCCAGGCTCGAACTTCTCCGCGCACACCTGGCCGGCCAGCGGGGGGATCGGCCCGAGATGCTCGCCAGCTGGGCCAGCAACCTTCGGTTTGGCAACGATCTGACCCGGGGGTCCGGGATGATAGGTGCGATGACCTATGAAACGGTCCAGCGGCCCACCCTGCTTGTCATCGGCCAGGAGATCTTGCGGGAAACCCTGACCCTCGAGGAAGCGCGGCAGCTGGCAGCCGAGGTGGCCTATGTGCGCCAGCAGCCCATCGACCGCGTCGCCATTCACGAAGACCTCCAGCTCGAAACCGGCAGCATGATGCCCCTGCGTACGGATCTGGTGGTTCCCGGATCCGTGATGGGGCTCGACACCAAACTGCCGCCACAACACGCTGCCCTGCTGGTGTTGGCCACCAGCGGAATCCTGGACACCTGGGAGCGACGCATCGAGATCCAGGAGTTGCCCTACCGCGAACGCGTCCCGGCAAATCTATCCATCAACGAAGCAAACTTCGGACACTGGAATCCCTGGGTTCAAGGCCAATTCTGGCCGACCAGCACTGATACCCGCATCGTCAGCGTCGAGACCCACCTGCTGTTGACGGAGCTGGCCCTCACCGAGACCGTCTATCGCCGGGAAAACGGCCGGCCGCCGGCGACGATCGCGGAGCTAGAATCGGTGAATCCAGACCTGGATCTCATCGATCCCCTCAGCAACGAGGAGATCCTGCTGGTGGAGGAGGATGGCCGGCGGTTTCTGTGCAGCCCCGCGCTCGCGCAAGAACGGTTGAGCGAACTGGAGATCGACCGGTGGGCGTTACACCACGGTGATCTGGACTACCTGAAGATCGAACTCCCGCCTCAATCCAACGCAGGCACGAACACCGCCATCAACAGCAGCGGCTCCGACGTATCGTTGAGCACCCCGTGATCCCGGTCCGCTGGGGCATAGATCGACGACCCGACCTGCACCGGGATACGTTCGTCGCGCACCAGCGCCTTGCCCTCGCCCTGGATGACGTAGAAGCACTCGTCCAGGCCCTCGTGGGTGTGGCGGGGGATCTCGTTGTCGGGGTCGATGCGAATCAGCACCTGGCTGAACTCGCGGGCAGCCATGCGCCCCTGGGCCATCTTGACCCAGACGCCGGCGAAGGTGGGATGGGGCATCCACTCCAAATCCTGGACTTCCACCAGGATCGTGTCGTCGATCATCAGGCTACTCCTGCCGCCGGAATACACGCCGTAACGTGACCGGCTTCTCTCCTTCGATAGTCACATCGAACTGCTGGATCAAGGTGTCTGCGTCTTCGAGGAACCGCGTGGTGACGGCGTGGATCGTCTTGCCGCTGGCCGACGTGGTGTTGGATTCGACGACGAACTTGCCGCCGTCTTCGGCCCAGCGCCCGGTCAGGGTACCGCTGCCCAGGTCCCCGCTCTCCACCTCGACGGTGGTCCCGTCGGTGGGGATGTCGCTCTCGTTCTCCCCGATGGGGGTCTTGAGGGTCAACAGGACCTTCTCTGCCGACCCGTCGAAGGTCATCTTGGTCTTCATGTTGCGGGCGATGAGGCGCTCGGCGGCCCCCATGCCCAGGATCTTCATCAGGGGGCTGGGGTCGTCGCTGGCGTCCGGGTCCAGCACATAGTTGCCGTCCAGCTTGTCGCTCGCCGCGGCCGCACCGTGGCACAACATCAACGCCATCAGACAAAGACCGAAGAAACGGGTCATCACCTCTCCCAACTCACGTGCCGCGCTTCAACCGCTCGATGATCCCCTGACAGAAGTAATCTGACAAGGCCATGATCGGCTCGTGGGGGTTCACCCGGGTGCCGCTGGGCATCACCGACGAGTCACAGACGTACAGGTTGCGCACGTCGTGGCTCTCACCCCTTGAGTTGACGACAGACGTCCCGGGGTCCTCCCCCATTCGGCAGGTGCCGAACAGGTGGGTCGCTGCGAAGGTGATCTGCTTGGGGCTGATGGTGCCCGGCTTGAAGAGATCCACCTGGTCCGGGCCCATGCGGGTCGGGAGCCCGTGGATGCCCGGCAGCAGCTCCTTGGCGCCGGCGGCGAAGAACATGTCGGCCAGCAGGCGCATGCCCCCCACGGCGATGTCCGTGTCCCGCTGGTTCATCTTGAACCAGATCACCGGGTTGGAGTCCTTGCCGAGCAGGATGCGCCCCTCGGAGGTGGCCCGTACGACCACGTCCCACACGGCGATGTTCTTGAACAGGGACATGTGCTCCATCAGCTCCTTGCCGAAGCCGGGGAAGCGCACCGCCATCACCGCCAGAGGCGACCACAGCACCTCGATCTTGAGGGTCTCGTCGATGAACGCCCCGTAGCCCTGGGTGGAGCCGATCCAGGGGTTCACCGGCTCGTCGAAGACGCCGAAGATGGCCGCCCCCGGGTGGGCCCGCAGGTTGCGCCCCACCAGGCCCGACGAATTGGCCAGCCCCGAGCGCTTGAGCACCTGGGGCGTACCGATCACACCGCCCGCCAGCACCGCCGCGCGGCAGCGGACGCGGATACGGCCCAGGCGTTTACCCTCCCGGTCCACGAAGCTGCCCAGCACCCCCTTGACCCCGCCCTCGGCGGCCAGCACCTCGTCGCAACGGGTGTTGACGTACAGGCGCGCGCCGGACCGCACGGCGTCGGGGACGTGGGAGATATCGGTGGAGTACTTGGCGCCGATGGGGCACGAGGGATAACACTCGCCGCACCCCTTGCAGCCGTCCTTGGCCAGGTGGAACGGGTGGGCATCCACCCCCATCGCCTTCGCCCCCTTGGCGAACAGCAGGTTCTTGGGCCCCAGCTGCTCCGGCCGGGCCTCCCGCTTGCGGGTCGCCGCCTCCACCCGGGCGTAGCTCTCCTCGAGGATATCGTTCGTGATGCCCTCGACGCCGTTGAATTCCCGCCACTCGTCCAAAACGAAGTCGGGGATGCGGAACAGGATCGCGGAGTTGGGCAGGGTCGACCCGCCCACGCAGCGCCCCTGGATCGTCGGGGTCATGGACGGCCCGACCATGGTGCGCATGCCCGCCTCGGCCATCACCTCGGCCATGCCCATGCCGCAGTCCCGGCTGACCTCTTCGGGGCGCAGGAAGGGCCCCTCCTCCAGCACCACCACGTCCAGCCCGGCGGCAGCCAGCGTCTTGGCCGCCACGCCGCCACCGGCCCCCGTGCCCACCACCACCACGTCGGCCTCGATGGTCACGTCCTCGGGGTGATCCCCGATGTCCAGCATCTGGCCGGTGCCGCGATCCTCGGGAGAGAGGTGAGTCGTCGGCGTGGGCTTGCAGGCCTTGCGGTCGTTCATACCCAGCGCTTCGTGCACGTCCGGATGGTCCAGGAAGGCCAGCGAGAAGACAGTCCTCAAAGCGATGAGCAAGGAGCGGCGCAGGTAGATGCGGCTACCCTCCCAGCCCTCCAGGTACTTGATGCGCGCCTCGTGGTCGAGGGCGGAGAAGCGGCTCAGCTTGAACGCGAAGATCAGCGGGGCCTGCTCCAGGGCCAAGAACAGCAGCTTCATCAGGTTGCGCTGCTGCTTGGGAAGCTTGTCGAACCACTTGTCCATGTAGCCCAGCACGTCCGCGTCCCGGCCGGAGACCGGGATCGCCGCATCGGCGGGGAACAGGGTATCCCCCGCGGCCACGATGAACGCCGCCGTATGGGGCTTGATGTGCTTGAATTCACGTTCCAGCGGTGGGTACATCCACAGCAGCCGGGCCAGCAACACAACCAGGCCAACCACAGGCACCAGAAACCACAGCAGTTCCATCAATCAACCTCTCCGCGGCGAGGGTTTCGGACGTCAGGGCGGTCCCATACGACCACAGAAGGGGTGCTGCGGACAAGGATTGGGCTCCAGCAACACGATGGTCTTCTGGTCGATCTCAGGGATGGGGACTCCGGTCTCGCTCATCTTCCACGTCCCCACGTCGGCCCCTGTTCGTTATTGGCCGCACGGTCAACATGGCGCCCGCATGTCATGACAATTTCACGCCGTTAAAATTGTTTTGGGGGCCGAGATCAGGGCGTGACCAGTTCACCCACCGTGCGGATGGCGGCGGCCAACTGGCGCTCCGCTTCACGGCGCAGCTCGCCACAGTGCAGATCCCGGGCCGGCTTGGGTACTGCGGCAATCCGGGCGATCCAGGCGCGATGGGCGCGGTGGATGCCCTCGTAGCGCTCGGCCAGCGCTTCCGCCTCGTCGTCCGGGAGCACCGGCACCTTGAGGCTGCGCACCTCGTCGAAGGAGATATTGGGTGGCCCCACGCCGTTGATCATCCGGTAGATCTGCAGCCAGCCGGCCGGGCAGCGCAGGAATAGCACCGCAACCTCCGGCCGGTAGCCGTCCAGGGTGACACGGTCGGTGAAGCAATCCACCACCGCGGGCCCGTCCTCCAGGTAGAGGGTCATCAGCCCTTTTGCCAGCGTGCCGACGCCGGACCGGGGCAGCAACAGATCACCTGGCTCCAGGCGGAGCCGGGGCTGGTCCCAGGGGCAACCCTCGAGGATGTGCACACAACCCAGCGGATTCACCCCGGTGGGTTTGATCGCCTTTTGGGTGATGTACAACGGCCCGTCCCCAAGCGGTGGCCTCCGCCCCGGCAGGATGCGGCCGTAGGTGATCCCCTTGGGCGGGATGAAATCCCCCAGCTCGGCGATGGGGTACGGGCAGCCGGCCAGGGGATCCCTGAGCCGGGGATCCCAGAAGCCCGGGTCCCAGCGGTTGCCCACCAGCTCGGCCTCCTCCAGCCACAGCACGTGATCAGTCGCCACGGGCACCCTCCCCGGCATCCCGGCCGTCCCGCAGCCGATCCAGCAGCCCATCCAGACGGTCCAGGCGCTCCACCTCGACGAGCACGGTCCGGTCCTCAGCGCCGACGGCCCCGTCCGCCTCCCGCCGTTGCAGGATCAATGTGGCCGTCACGGCCGAGGTCCCCGATTTGCGGAACGTGCCCCGGGGCAAGCTCACCACGCCCAGGACCCGGCACCGCTCGTTGCACCAGTCGCGCACGTACTGCAGCCGGCGATTGGCCACCACCCCCTCGGGCATGACCACCACCACGTAGCCGCCGGGGCGGCACAGCTGGACGAACCGATCCAGGAACATGATCTCGACGGGGAACTTGGCCAGCTGCTTGAGCTGCTTGTTGTTCATCGGAATGACGTCTGGATCCACCGGCTCCGCCGTCCCGGGGATGGCCAGCTGAGAGGACGACGGCGGCTCGTCCCAGGCGATGGCCCGCTTCCAGATGCTGTATTGCCCGGCCAGGGCGATGGCCAGCTGGTGGGCCCGCTCGTCCCGGCTCACCTGCTTGTGGCCGGTGAGCACCTCCAGGCAGCGCAGCCCTTCGCCATGGTAGGGGGGGTTGCCCACCACCAGGTCGAACGGTCCCTCGGACGGCACCAGCAGTCCATCGCCGATGAGCAGTTCGGCGCCATGCTCCGCGTCCTCGGACCAGAATTCCCCCTCCGGACGGTGCAGATCCACGCCCAGCAATCGTTCGGTGTCCCCCTCCAGAACCCCCAGCGCCGCCTCCAGGAACACCCCTTGCCCGCAGGCGGGATCGATGACCGAGCGCAGCTCGCTGCGGGCCTGTGGTGCCAGGGTGATCAGCAGCTCCAACATGAAGCGTGCGACCTCGGGGGGGGTGTAGAACTGGCCCGCGCTTCGTCGTCCGGCCTTGGCGGATGCTGCGTCCATGGATCCAGGCTACACCGGGTCGGTGCGCAGGATCGAGGGGTGGGGGCGTTAATGATCGCGGGCGCCGATGGCGCGGGCGATGGTCAGCAAGACCTCGACCTCTTCACCATCGGGGAGCACGGATAGCGCAGCGGTGGCTTGCTGCAGCTCGGAATGCATTCGTTCGCGGGCGCCCCCCAGGGCTCCACAGCGGTTGATCGACTCCAGGATATCGGCCAATCCAGCCGGATCCGGCTCCTCGGACATCCACCGCTCCAGGTCGGCGCCCAGGTCCGGCACGCGCTGCATGGCCAGCAAGATCGGCAGGGTCATCTTGCCGTCCTTGAGGTCGGCGGTGAGCCCCTTGCCCAGCTTGGCCGGGTCGGCGGTCAGGTCGAGGATGTCATCGCGGATCTGGAAGGCGATGCCCATGTGATGGCCAAACACGCCCAGGGCATCGACGATCTCGTCGCTGGCCCCTGCGGACTGGCTGCCGGCGCGGGCACACCAGCGGAATAGCGAGGCGGTCTTGCGGCGGGCGACGGCGTCGTAGTCCTCTTCGAGCAGATCGAAGCGGCCCCGCTGCTCGAACTGGATCACCTCCCCCTCCACCAGCAGAGAGACGGTCTCCATGGCCTCGCGCAGCACCCGGGAGAGCCCGGTCTCCTCGATGAGACGCAGGGCGCGGATGAACAGCAGATCGCCGGAAAGTACGGAGACGGTGTTGCCCCAGATGACCCGGGCCGTGGGCCGGCCGCGGCGGAGCTCGCCGTCGTCGATGACGTCGTCGTGCAGCAGCGTGGCGTCGTGCACCAGCTCGGCAGCCGCTGCCAGCGTGATGGCGTCCGAGGCCTTGCCGCCGCCGGCGCGGGCCGCGATGAGGGTCAACATCGGCCGCAGCGCCTTGCCGCCGGAGCCAATGAGCTGCATGGCCGAATCGCTGGCCGACCGGGGGTACTCTCCCACCAGCTCGGGCAGCATCTGCCGCACCTGCACCAGCTCGTTGCCCACCAGCTGGATGGCTCGCTGCAGCAACTCGGCCGCGTGATGACCTTGCCGTCGCTTCTCCGCGACCTGCCGCATTCTGTTCAGACCCGCCGTCTCCATCACGTCCTCACCAATGAGGGCGCACCATAGCACTGGGGGGACAACCTGGCGAGTGCGCGTTGCATCGTCTGTGCGCTAAGCGCCAGATAAGGAAATGAATGAATCTTCATTCAGCACTTTTCAAGGCGCTGAGATCCATTTATGCTTCACATAATAGAGAAAATGAATGGTCATTCACTCGGGTGGCCGTTGTTCGGAACCAAGAGCCATCTATCGGAGGTTTTCATGGCCGGCGAATACACCGTCGATATGCGAGACATTCACTTCAACCTGTACGAGGTTCTGGATACCGAGGGCCTGTCCCAGTATCCGGTCTACGGCGAGCTCAACAAGGAGCTCTACGACATGGTCCTCGAAGAGGCCCGCAAGTTCTCGGTGACCGCGATGGCGCCCAAGAACGCCGACTGGGACAAGCAAGGCTGCACCCTCGAGGACGGCAAGGTCACCACACCCGACGGCCTGGCCGAGGTCTACCAGCAGTTCTGTGAAGGCGGCTGGCTCGCCCCCTCGGCCCCCATCGACCTCGGCGGCCAGGGCCTGCCCCGGGTGCTGGCCTTGGCGGTGATGGACATGATGTGCGGCGCCTGCCCCGCGTTCCTGATCTACCCCGGCCTGACCGTGGCCGCCGCCGACCTGATCCACCACTTCGTCAAGGACGATTTCACCGAGTGGCTCGTCCCCAAGATGAACTACGGCGAGTGGGCCGGCACGATGTGCCTCACCGAGCCGGGCGCCGGCACCGCGGTGGGCGACTGCGCCACCAAGGCCACCCCCATCGGCGATGGCAAGTTCGCCATCGAGGGCGCCAAGCTGTTCATCAGCGGCGGCGACCAGGACATGACCGAGAACATCCTCCACCTGGTGCTGGCCAAGACCCCGGACGCCGACCCCGGCGTGCGCGGCCTGAGCCTGTTCCTGGTGCCCAAGTTCCGCTTCGACGCCGAAGGCAACATGGGCGACTACAACCATGTGGGCACCGGCAACATCGAGCACAAGATGGGCATCCACGCCTGCTCCACCTGCCTGCTCAACTTCGGTGACGGCGGCGAGTGCCAGGGCACCATGATCGGCAACGACGGCGACGGCATCCGCATCATGTTCCACATGATGAACGAAGCCCGCACCGCCGTGGGCCTGCAGTCGATGGCCGTGGGTGCCGCGTCCTACCAGGCTGCCCTGGCCTACGCCAAGGAGCGGGTGCAGGGCGTCAGCTTCGAGAACATGAAGGACGCCAACGCCAAGCGCGTCGAGATCATCGAGCACCCGGACATCCGCCGGAACCTGATGCTGATGAAGTCCAAGGTCGAGGCCATGCGCGCCCTCACCTACCGCGTCGGCTACTACGACGAGCTGTCCAAGCTGTCGGACGACAAGGAGAAGTACCAAAACTTCTGCGACCTGCTGACCCCCATCGTCAAGGCCCACAACTCGGACCTGTGCTACGAGGTGGCCTCCACCGGTATCCAGGTGCTGGGCGGGTACGGCTACTGCGGCGAGTACCCCCTCGAGCAGTATGCCCGCGACGCCAAGATCTTCTCCATCTACGAGGGCGCCAACGGCATCCAGGCCCTGGACCTGATGGGCCGCAAGCTCACCAAGGCCTCGGGCATGCTGTTCATGACCTTCATGGGTGAGATGACCGACCTCATCGAGGTGGGCAAGGGATGTGCGGCCCTGGCGGACGAGACAGCGCTGGTGGAGAAGGCCCAGCAGGCCCTGGTGGAGACCACCATGAAGCTGGGCCAGGCCGGCATGATGGGCGACAAGCTCACGCCGGTGCTCAACGCCACGCCCTACCTGGCCATGTTCGGCGACACGCTGTTCGGCGTGCTGCTGCTCCAGCAGGCCGCCATCGCCCAGGGGCGCCTCGACGAGTTGCTGGCCAACGACGGCGCCTCGCTGGACGACCTGTGTGAGCGGAGCGACACCGCCCGCTACTACTACAACAAGGTCGTGACGGCCCGGTTCTTCATCCACGAGCTGCTTCCGGCCGTGCACGCCAAGGCCGCCTCCATCGCCGACGGGCACAAGAGCGCCATCGAAGTGAAGTTCTAGGCCGCGCTTCTAAGCCCCTCCTTGGCCACCCTCCCCTCGCGCATGTGCTAAGTCTTGTAAAAGGCGATGCGCACTTCCTCCCGAATCCTGCTGTTGCTACCCACGGCCGCCCTGATGTGGTGGGCATGCAATCCCTCGACGTCCGAAGCGCCCCCCCCCTATGGCTTCGCGTGTAACCCGCAGAGCACCGAGCGGGACATGGACCGCGACCTGTACTACACCCCGCTGGACACCGACGACGAGAACGCCGAGAACC
>CAZDDH010000255.1:0-12167 GCA_964504165.1 uncultured Rickettsiales bacterium
AAGGCCAAGACCAAGGCCGCGCCCAAGGCGAAGACCAAGGCCAAGACCAAGGCCGAGACCAAGGCGAAGACCAAGGCCAAGACCGAGACCAAGACCGAGACCAAGACCGAGCCTCAGGTGGCGGAGCAGCCGACCACCCCGGCCGAGGGACCGGCGCAGAAAAAGCAGGTGCCTCGGCCCCAGCCGCCGCCGCCCCGCCCCCCCATCCACGATGTGGGTACGGACGACCCGATCCAGGTCAAGCTCTTCAGCGATCTGGACGACTGAGGCCCGGCCCGGCGCAGGCCCCACACGCCACGCAGGCCGTCACGTCACAGGCGGGCGTGGCCTTGGCAGCCCGGGCGCGTTGCCACTCCCGCCACAGGAATGAACGCCGCACACCTCGGTCGATGAAATCCCAGGGGAAGGGATGATCCCGCCGCCGTTCGTCCAGCAGGAAGGAACCTTGCTGATCGTGCCAGCGACGTAGCCGCTGCCACCAGCCGGGCCCGGTGAATTCGTCCCCCAGGAGCTCCCCGGCGTCCCGATCTCCCATGGACAGGAGGGCCTGACGGAGGGCGAGGCGTGCCCCGCCGGTCTGGCTCTTCACGCCTCCCATCCCGGCGGTCCCCTTGCGGATACGCTCCAGGCGCCGTCGCAGGACCTTGGTCTCCATCATCGGCGCCCACTGGAATGGGGTCGCCGCTTTGGGAACGAACGGATTGATGGATAGCAGCAGTTCGGCTCCATGGCCCCGCTTGCGGCCCACCTGCAGCACCCGCTCGCGGCAACGGCGCGCCAACTCGACGACCGCGTCGGCGTCCTCCTCCTGCTCCCCCGGCAATCCCACCAGCAGATACAGGCGGATGCGCACCGCGCCGGCGGCGACGCACTCCCCCACCGCATCGAGGATCTCCGGATCGGACAGGGGCTTGTTGAGGACGTTGCGCATCCGTTCGGTGGCCGCCTCTGGGGCCAGCGTGGCGGTCCGCAACGCGGGCAGCGCAGCGCTCCCCCCGCCGCCGGCCAGGGCGCCGACCCGCAGCGAACTGGTGGACAGGTCCCCCCCCGCACTCTCCACGGAGCGCGCCAACGCCCCCAGGCAGGGCAGATCGGACACCGCCGCACCCACCAGCCCGATCTTGCCGGTGGCCGCCAGCCCCTCGGCGACGGCGGACTGCAGCGGCTCCTCACCCCATGCAGCCGGTGGGCGCACCGCGAAACTGGCCGCACAGAATCGGCACCCCTGGGGGCAGCCCTCCCCGACCGCCACGAGGAAGCGGTCGGCAAACTCCGTGTGGGGCGTGAGGATCCTTGAGCTGGCCGGAGCCGGGGCCGCCCTGTCTTCCAGCAGCCGGGACGCCTGACCGGCGGCCGTCCAGCGGTGCTCGCGGCGGGGAAGGGCCATGGGCGCCGGCGGGCGATCTTCCCGCGGCACGTAGCAACCGGGGAGGTTCCCCAGGCTGTCGGGAAGCTCGGCGCGCGGCACGCAGCGCCCGGGCGCTCCTTCCAGCAACCCATCCAGGCGGCGGAGGAAGGGGGGCAGGGTCGGTTCGGCTGGCCCCAGCAGCAGTACATCCGCGACACGGGCCAACGGCTCGGGGTTCAAGCTGGGGGCAAATCCACCGACGAGGACCAGGGGGTGCTCCTCGCCGCGGCGGGACGCCTGGCCCGGGATACCGGCCAGGGCGAGCATCCGCAGGACGTGGAAGTAGTCCTCCTCGTAGGACACGGAGAATGCGACCAGATCCACGTCTGCTAGCGGGAGATCCCCGTCGAAGGTACGCAGCCCGGTCGCGGTTGCCCCGGGGAGAAACGTGCGCAACCCGGCCCAACCGTGCCGCTGGAACAGCTCCAGCAGCCTGTGGAAACCCAGGTTGCTCATACCCAGGTGGTAGGTGTTGGGATAACACAGGGCCACGGTGCGACCGCCAGCGGCCGGATCGGCAGCGGGCATCAACCACCTTTCGGCGTTGAGTAGCTCGTCACGGCCGGGGGTGATTCGCCTGCCCATCGTCCCTCAGAACCGCTTCGTGAAACTGGCGCCTGCGGACCAGATCAGCCCCGGCGTGCCGTTCACGTCCCCGTGGACCCCGGCGCGGCCCCGCAGGGCGATGGAGACGTCTGCCGCCAGGTGGATCACCATCCCCGCCGCCCCCTGGACGGAGAGGTCGGGGCCCAACGCCACGAGCCCGGGGCCCACCCGCATGCCCGGCAGGATCCCGAACTCCAGCGCGGCCCGCCGCTTTGCGCCCAGCCCGATACCGAGCTTCAGCCCTAGCTGCCCCTCGCCGCCGAACCGGGTGGGCCCGCCGTGGGCACGCTGCAGCAGCATCCCGCCGCAGAAGTGGAAGAACAAGCTGGTGCGCTGCCGGTGAGCAAAGGGCCGGCTCGCGGTGAGCCCCAGCCCCCAGGCCGCCACCGGATCCCGAAGATCGAGGGAGGTGTAGAAGCCGTTGTTCCAGCCGATACGGGTGCCCCACGAGACGGCGAGCCCCTGTTCCGGCCAGCCCACCTGGAGGTCGATCTCCCGTTCCCCCCAGTCCAGCCCAGGTGCGCCACCCACCGACAGGGGGACCGCCCCCATCGCCACGTTGGCCCCGGCCAACAGGCCCAACAAGCACAGCAGCAGCGTCGCCCTTCTCATCGGCGTTTCCCCGGCAGGATCTCGTCCAGGGGAATGATCGTCTCGATGATCTTCTCCCCCCGGATCTCTCGCCGCCGGACCTCCACCAGCTTGCCGTCGTCGAACTCGTAGATATTGAACGTCGGGCTCTCGCTGCCCCCGTCCGGCTGCAGGCACGCCGTGCCTGCGCACAGGAACCCGGGGCCGTGGTAGTTCCAGTGCTGGTGGCCGTGCAAGACCAGATCCACGCCGATACGGTGCATGTTGCGCAGGATGTAGTCGCTGCCCTTGACCGGCCCCATGAAGATGCGGTTGACCAGCCCCCCCGGCCCCTGGGGTGTGGGGGAGAGGTGGTGGTGCATGGCCAGCAGCCGCGTCCCCGCGTATGGCATGTGCCTCCGCAGCTGGGTCATCTGCTTGTCGGCGATCTGGCCCCGGGCGTTGGAGAGGATGGCCCACGGATCCTGCAGCAGGCCCCGCACCGTGGTGTCCAGCCCGGCGAGGACCACGCCGTCACCCAGATCCCGCATGATGGGGAACGGCTGCAGTCGATCGGCAAAGGTCTTGTAGAAGTCCCCGGAGGATCCCTCGATGAACGGCACGTCGTGGTTGCCCGGGACGATGTGCAGGTGGTCCCAGTAGGGGCGCAACATCTCGGCAGCTCGTTCGAACTCGTTGGAAGACGGCGTCAGCGCCACGTCCCCGGTGACCAGCAGGTGATCGAAGGACATGGACTGCAGCTCGGCCTCGAGGATCTTGCGGGCCGGCTCCCCCTGGATGGAACGGAAGGCGAGCTTGTGCCCCTGGTCGATGATCTTGCGGATCAGATAGACCGACAGGCCGGTCATCAGCAGCCCCTGCGCCACCCGGAACAGCGTCGGATGCTGCTCACGCACCTCCCGGGCCATCTCGATCGATCCGGCGCGCACGACCCCCGCCACGAATCCCGCCGCGATGGCGATCTTGCCCCACTCACGCGCCTTCTGCAGCGCGTGGCTGGAGGGATCGTAGACGTGGATATCGGAGATATGAACCAGGCGCATGGTCGCGCGAACTCCAATCGTTCATCCGCGGGTCGTCCAGCGGGCTACCCGATGATACCGGTGTTCCTTCCAGGGGGCCATGACGGGCGCTCCCGACCCAATGGAACCAAGTGAATCGTAGTCATCCTCATTGACTAGGGAGGACGATCCGTTGTAGCCAATAGCGGCACTCGATATCTACGCGCGTCTAACGAGAGACATTTCCAGTTATTTACCGGGCAACCGGTCACGAGGCAGGTCGACGCCATGCACGATGCTCCCAACGAAAATAGCAAGCTGCTGCCGGACAACGCATATCGCAAGCTGGAGCCGGGGGAGACCTACAACCCCATCGTCCCGGCCAGTGACCCGCGCGCTGAGGTGACCATCTGGGCCGTGAGCATGGCCCTGGTGCTGGTGGTCATCTTCTCGGCGGCCTGTATCTACATGGCCTTGCGAGCCGGCAACGGCATCGAGGCGGCCATTCCCATCGCCATCATGGCCATCTTCTTCGGCCGTATGCGCAAGGTGAAGAGCACCATCCTCGAGAACGTGATGGTGCAATCCATCGGCCAGGCCTCCGGCGTGGTCGCCGCTGGCGCCGCCTTCACCATCCCGGCGATGTACATCAACGGCGTCTCCCCCGCCTGGTGGCAAATCTTCCTGGCCTGCACCGTCGGCGGCTTCCTGGGCACCGTGCTCATCGTCCCGCTGCGCCGCTACTTCGTCTCCGAGCGCCACGGCGAGCTACCCTTCCCCGAAGCCACCGCCACCACCGAGATCCTCGTCACCGGCGAGGCCACCGGTAAGACCGCCGGCCGCGTGCTGCTGATGGCCTTCGGCATGGGCGCCGTCTACGACTTCCTGGTGGAGGCCGTGCACGCCTGGAACCCGGGCCTGACCACCCAGGTGCTGCTGGGCGGCTGGGGCGAGAAGATGTACGCGGTGCGGTCCGAGATCAAGATGAACGGTATCGCCGCGCTGTTCGGGCTGGGCTACATCATCGGGCCCAAGTACGCCGCCATCATCGCTGCGGGGTCCGTGCTGTCCTATCTGATCATGGTCCCGCTGGTGTTCATGGTCGGCCAGCATGTGCCGTCGCTGGACTTCGCTGGCGCCGAAAACCTGGTTATCGCCAACATGAGCGCCGGCGATATCTTCGCCACCTTCGTCAAGCCCATCGGCATCGGCGCCATCGCCGTGTCCGGCTTCATCGGCATCATCAAGATGGGGTCGATCATCCTCAAATCCGTCACCCTGGGCTTCAAGGGTATCCTCTCCAAGGACGACAGCAGCGCCAAGCCTGAGCGCACCGACTGGGACATGAAGCCCCGCAACGTGATGGTGATCCAGCTGGCCTCCGCCGTGGCCATGGGACTGCTCTTCTTCATCGTCACCAGTACCTACGAAGGGGCGGACGGTGCCACCTACACCATGGGTGAGGCGCTGCTATTCTCGGTCGTGGGTATGGTCGTCGGCTTTGCCCTGTCGTTCCTGTTCACTCCGGTGGCCGCCGAGGCCATCGCCATCGTGGGCGTCAACCCGGTCTCCGGCATGACCATGATCACCTTGATCCTGGGCAGCCTGGCCATGGTCGCCGTGGGGCTCAAGGGCACCGCAGGCATGTTCATCGCCATCATCATCGGCTGCGCGGTCTGTACGGCCCTGTCCACGTCGGGGGCGCTCATCTCCGACTTCAAGATCGGCTACTGGATCGGCTCCACGCCGCGCAACCAGCAGATCTGGAAATTCCTCGGCGTGGTCGTCGCCTCGCTGACGGTGGCGTTCATCATCCCGCTGATGGACCAGAGCTATCACTTCCTGATTCCGCTGGATCCCAGCAATCCGGCCCTGGGCATGACCTCCAACACAGAAGTGCTGCCGGCACCCCAGGCCAACATGCTGGCCGTCATCGTCGATAGCATGATGAGCCAGTCTCCCCAGCCCTACATGCTGTACGCCCTCGGCGGCTTCATCGCCCTGATGCTGCTGATGATCGGTATCCCGCCGCTGGCCTTCAGCCTGGGCATGTACCTGCCCATCTCCATCAACCTCGCCGTACTGTTTGGCGCCATCGTCTCCTGGATCGTCGGCCGTACCGGAGAAACCGAAGAGATCCGCAAGACCCGCTCGGCTCAGGGCATCCTCATCGCGTCCGGCATGATGGCCGGCGCTGCCATCGTCGGCATCGTCACCGCCATCCTGCGCCTGGACATGGGCTCGGGCTTCCTCGAGTACCCCATCAAGCACCTCAGCATCGGCGAGAAGTTCAGTGTCAACGTCAACGCGGACGGCGTCTCGAACCTGGTGGGCGAGGCCGCGCACTGGTACGAGACCTTCCCGGGCCAGGGCCTCTCGCTGTTGATGTTCTGTGTGCTGGCCGGCGGCTGCTTCCTGCTGGCGAAGTGGGGCGCGACCAAGGAGATCGAGGAGAAGAAGGAAGCGGAAACCCGCAAGGGCCTGGAGTGGAAGGAGCAGTAGGCCACTAGGGCTCCAGTAAGAAATAGCCGTCCGTCCGGGACGGCCCGAGGCCGCGGAGGCGCACGTCCAGCGCGCGCAGAGGACGCCGAGGGGAAGAGCCCCGAGCGCCACTTCGACTGACAGGCACGACGACTACGATAGGATCTGGATTGCAAAACCCGGGGAGCGACAGGCCCGGCTTACTCACACACTTCTTCTGACAGATCCACGGCCATCGTCCCCTCGCGTTTCTCTCTTTCTTCCCCCCTAAAATTTTACTCTTCTTCCGCGTTCTTCCTCCGCGTCCCCCGCGTCCTCCTCCGCGCCCTCTGCGTTTTTTTCTTCTCCCCCACCCCGCACCCGTTCCCCTCAAGGCAGGTTAAAAACCACCCCCGCCGAGCCGCAGAAGATGGGACTACCGAAGGTCACCATCGGCTGATCGGCGAACTCCACCGTGACCTCGGGGATGAGCCCCCCGAGCTCCACTCCAAGCCGGAACCATACCCGGTGGGACGGCACCAGTAGCAACTCCACATTGCCGCCGACGTAGGCCCGGGACAGACGGTCCGTGCGCACCTCGTGCAACGTGCTGGTACCCCGTGCTTGCAGGAAAACGGCTCCGCCGCCCACCCCCAGCTGGGGGCGCAGCACGCCCTGCTTGGCGGTGGCGATCATGACCCAGCCCCGCAGACCACCCAGCTGGAAGGTGGAGCTGGCATCGGGCTGCTGGATGTCCTGGCCCAGGAGGCCGATGTAGCCGTCGAGCTTCAGGCACAGAGCCGGCACAGGAGACCAGCCCAGCCCCAGCTGCATCGCCCCCCGTGGGCCCACACCGCCCGGGGAGGCGAGGATCGCCGGGCCTACTTCCAGGCGCAGCCGGGAGGTGACATCGGCAGCCCGTGTCTCCGGTTCCGGACGGACCTCGACGGCCGGATCCCCGAGGTCGACGACCGTGACGTCCGTCACCGGCTCCGCAGATCCTTCGCGGGGCAACTGGTATTCGTAGTGATGGCTGTAGATGGCCTCGATGGCCTTGAGTGCGACGATCTCCGGTGAGGAGGGCTCGCCCGTGTCCGTGTCCGCCAGCTGGTGGTGGGTGGTGTCATCACTGACCACGTCCACGATGCGGATCTCCGCGCCGTCCTCCCAGGGGATGCGCACCAGCCGCACCGCCAGCGAGGCACCGCAGGAGGTGGCCAGCTTCTGAGCCTCCGCGTCCAGTTCACCGGCGTCGTGCGTGGTGCCCTGGGCATGGATCACCGTGATGCCGAGCATCTCCAGCTCCCGGCGGATGCGCTGTTCAGCCTCGACCCAGGCGGCCGCCGGGCAGCATTCCTCCATGCCCACCAGCACGGCTCCCGAGGGTTTCCACTCGGTGGGACGGGCCGCAGTGGGCGGGAGGATCGCGGCAAAAACCAGGGCCAGCAGCCAACGGGAAGTCAACGGGCCTACCTCTCGACGATGGATCGGGCCAGGGAGGCGAACGATCCGGTTGGGAAACGATCCAGATACTGGCGGGCAGATTCCTCTGCCCGGTCGTGGAGCCCCGCCTCCCCGCTGGCGAGCATCAGGCGGCCCAGCGCCTCTTCCGCCAGGGGGCCTTCCGGGGCCTCGTCCAGGTAGGTCTGGAACCAGGCGACAGCCGCCGCCGGGTCATCCTGCTGTTCCAGGGCGGTGCGGCCCAGCAGATAGGCTGCGATGCGGGCCTCGTCGGTGGCATCGAACCGATCCCGGTAGGACCGCAGGGTCCGCGCGGCCAGGTCGGAACGCCCGGCGCAGCGAGCCGCATCGGCCAGCTGCCACAGCTCCCCCTGTATGGAGCCCTGCAAGAGGGCATCGAAGCCCGCCCGCTCCGCTTCGTCGATGGCCTCTTTGCACCGCTGGCTCTCGTACAGGTGCACCCACTCGGCCGGCGCCAGGTCCTGCCGGGCCGAGTGGCCAGGCGGGGCAGATGCCGGCAGAAGGCCCTCGGGCAACGCCTCGGGCGCCGCTGGGAGCTGGGCCGGCTCCAGGATGGCCAAGGCATCCTCCGGGGTCACGGGCGCCGCGCCCCCGCTGGACAGGGGATCGATCCCCACCGGATCATCCGGTTCGGTGGCCGCACGCCAGGGTTCCAGCAACACCGCACCGCTGCGCCCGTTGGCCTGCAGGTGCCGCCCGGCCACGACCTCCTGTTCCTTGAACGCGGCCAGATCCTCGGCCCCCACCCGGACGATCCCCTCCTCCACCCATACGTCCAGCAGCTCCTGGCCCTGGTCCCATTCCACCGTGAATACCGTGCCTACCACGACCACCTGGAACACCCCGGCGTGCAGGATCCAGCGCGTCACGCCGTTGCCATGGATGCTGGAGCGGACGCTGCCTTCGTCCAGGGCCACGTCCACCTGCCGGTAGCTGGCGGCCGTCACGTGGACCGTTGCCCCCGGGGCAACCTCCAGGCGGCTGCCATCCTCGAACCGTATGGCGTCCCCCACCGTGTAGGCCAGCGGCTGACTCCCGGGCCAGGCCCGCCAGGTGACGATGCCGATGACCAGGACCGCGGCCAGGGCGGCTACCGCGATCCACCCCTTGCGAGGGGCTTCGGCACGGCGGCTCCTGGACAGCGCCAGCAACCCCTGCCGCTGACGCCGCAGGCGCTCGGCCGAGGCACCCGTACCCAGGTCATCACCGATGACCTTGCCCAGGCGTTCCAGCTGGCGTTCTTCGTTCGTCATGGCGCCTCAGGGTTCGAGCAGCGATACCAGGACCAGGTCCTTGACCGCCCGCTTCCTGAACTCCTCTCTGGCGTGTGTCAGCCGTCGCTTGGCCGTGGCCAGCGAATAGCCGCCGGCGTCGGCAATCTCCTGGAGCGAACAACCCTCCAAGAAGCGCAGCACGAACAGGATCCGGTCCTCCGGCCGCAGGCGATCGAGGATGCGGTAGAACCGCCGGATATGGGCCTGACGGGCCGGGCTGGCCGGGTCCAGCTCGTTCTCTATCCGCTCGGGCGCGAAGATCACCGCCCTGCGGTAGCGACGCCTGCGGATCTCCTTGCGTACGGTGCGGATCGTCACGCTGTCGACCCAGGCCCCCAGGGCCCCCGTGTCCCTCAAGCTGCCCAGGGAGGCCAGTACGTTGACGAACACCTGGTGCACCACGTCGTCGTGCTCGGCGTCGCCGCCCAGCAGCCGCCAGACCCAGCGGTTGATGCGCTCGCCGTAGCGGCGGTGGAAGGCCTCCACCGCCCTCGACTCTCCCCGCCGCATGCCCGCGATCAGCTGTTCATCGTCCAGCTGGACCGTGGCGAGCTCGACGATCTCGGCGCGGCGCTCTTCCAAGTACCGGTCTCCCTTCATGGCGGACCACTCCGCCTATTCGATCAGTACCACGAACGGACCAAACGGCTCATAAAACCCCACGAAGATTTTTGTGAGCCGAACCGGGCGGTCGTGGTACTGGTTTAAGTAGGTGGGCGTACTTCGGCGGGGGTAAGCCGGTAGGGAGAAGGATGATGTTGCAACGTGGAATTCGGCTCGCGTGGATCCCGATGCTCGCCCTGGTGGCCGGGTGGGATTCCTGCGGAGCAGATGACCTGTCGCCCGTGGGCGATCTGATCTTGCAGGGCGACGATGACGACGACGGCTCACCCTGGATCGAGGAGGAATTCAACCAGCAGGTCGGCGAAAAGACGGACGTCCTGTTCGTGGTGGACAACTCCTGCTCGATGATGGAGGAACAAAACGCCCTGCAGTTCGACTACCACACCACACCCCCCCCGGGGTCCACGTTACGCTTACGATATCAGAGGGACGAATAATCTCATGCTACGACGCCAAACCTGGTTCACCTCGTTGTCCATATTCGCTCTACTCGCCTGCTCGTCCGGTTGTGGAGCGGATGCCCTCTCGCCCGTGGGAGATCCCATCGACGTCGGGGACGACGATGACGATGACTCCCCGTGGATCGAAGAGGAGTATTACCAGCAACCCGGCGAGGCCACCGACGTCCTGTTCGTGGTGGACAACTCCTGCTCGATGATGGAGGAGCAAAACGCCCTGCAGACCAACTTCTACAACTTTGCCCAGTGGTTCGTGGACAGCAACATGGACTACCACGTGGGGATCACGGTGCTGGACGACTACCAGGGGCAACCGACAGTGGGACAGCTGTACGGACCCACCCGGTACATCGACCCCAGTACCCCGGATCCGGTGGGCGCATTCACCGGCAACATGACCATGGGATACGACGGCTGGGGCAACTGCGAGGTGGGGCTTTCCGCCACCCAACGTGCGCTCTCCGAGCCGTTGGCCGGCGGCTACAACCACGATTTCTATAGTGACGACGCATACCTGATGGTGGTCATCGTCACCGACGAAGACGACGGCAGCTACTACGACTCAGAGTGTTACGGCGGCAACTATGTCGGCTACCAGGAATTCATCCCCTGGTTCACCCAGCTCAAGGGTGAGGACGGACTGGGTTTGTTCCACTTTGCCGCCATCACGGGGGATGCGGGCGCCGGCTGCTCGAGCGCCTGGGGAGACGCGGAGGCCGGCGACGGCTACCTGGACGTGGTCGACGCCCTGGGGGACGACGCCACCTTCCACAGCATCTGCGACCAGGACTGGTCCGACGTGATGAGCGACCTGGGCCAGCGGGCCGCCAACTACCAGACCGAATTCGGGCTCGGGGCACCGGCACAGGAGGATTCCATCCAGGTCTTCTTGGATCTGGATGGACCGGAAGGTCCTCTATGGGAGATGGAGCTCGAAGAGGACCATGAATTCGAGCTGCCGTTCGCCTATATCTACAATGAAGGGCTCAACGCGCTGGCCTTCACGTACGAGACCAAGCCGCCCCCAGGATCCTTACTGCGAGTCCGGTACCTGCCAGCGGAGTGACGTGTGCGGCGGCCTCTCGCCTCGATAGCCTGGATCCCGGTTTTCGCCCTGCTCTCCGTCTCGGCCGGATGCGGACCAGGTACCCTCGATCCCGTGGGCGATACCATCGCCCAGGCCGGCAACGACTCCCCCTGGATCGAGGAGGAATTCTACCAACGGACCAGCAAAACCGACGTCCTGTTCGTGGTGGACAACTCCGGTTCAATGGAAGAGGAACAGAACGCTCTGATCTTCAACTTCTGGGAGTTCCTTCAGTTCCTCACGGACTCACAGATGGACTATCACGTGGGCATCACGGTACTCGACGATTACCAGGGGCAACCCGCGATCGGGCAACTCTATGGGCCATGGCGGTACATCGACTCCACCAACCCCGATCCGGTGGGTGCCTTCGCCGACAACATGACCGTGGGTTCCGAAGGCCAAGGCGACTGCGAGGTGGGGTTGGAAGCCGCCCATCGGGCCGTCACCGCACCGCTGGTAGATGAGTACAACACCGGCTTCTACCGGGAGGAGGCGTCCTTGATAGTCGTCGTCGTCAGTGACGAGGGCGACGGCAGCTATGACGATTCGGAGTGCGACGACGCCGACGAATACATTGGAACCCAGGAGTTCATTGCTTGGCTGACCACCTTCAAGGAGGGGTATGGCAGTCAACGCCGGTTCCATTTTTCGGCCATCGTGGGGGAAAACGATGGCTGCGCCAGTAGCTGGGGAGAAGCGGAAGCGGGCGATGGCTACCTGGATGTTGTCGACGCCCTGGGGAGCGATGCGACCTTTCACAGCATCTGCGAGCAGGACTGGTCTGCCGTGATGACCGAACTAGGGCGACGGGCTGCCGGCTATCGAACCGTATTCAGCCTCTCGTCCTACGCGGACGCCTCTACACTCGAAGTCCACCTGGATCCAGACGGTCCCGGGGGTAGCCAGGTAGCCATCCAGATCTATGAGGACCCAACCTTCGAGCGCCAGTACTCCTATGAGTGGGTTGTGCCCCTCAACGCCCTGCGATTCTCGGATGAGACCGTACCCCCGCATGGTTCGTCGCTGATGGTCCGATATCTGCCGAAGAGCTGATCCCGCTGCCACACATCGCAGGCCGTCGCGTACCCACAATGACGTCCCCCCTCCTCAAACCGGGGGGGGCGCCGGGGGCGGCGGGGCCCCCGGCCCGGCGGGGGGGGGGGGGGGCGGGCG
>CAZDDH010000256.1:0-12118 GCA_964504165.1 uncultured Rickettsiales bacterium
CGGTCTCGGTCTTGCCCACCCCGGTGGGCCCCAGGAAGATGAAGCTGCCGATGGGCCGCTGGGCGTCCTGCAAGCCGGCGCGGGAGCGGCGCACGGCGCGGCTGACCGTGGACAGGGCGATGTCCTGGCCCACGACCCGTTCGCGCAGCTTGTCCTCCATGCGCAGCAGCTTGTCCACCTCGGCCTCGAGCATCTTCTCCACGGGGATGCCGGTCCAGCGGCTCACCACGCCGGCGATATCATTGGCGTCCACCTCTTCGCGCAGCAGCGCCGAGCCGTTGGACTCGGTGGCGGCCTGCTCGGCGGAAGCCAGCTCCTTTTCCAGGTTGGGCAGGGTGCCGTAGAGCAGCTCGGCGGCCTTGTTGAGGTCCCCCTCCCGCTGGGCCCGCTGGGCCTCGGTGCGGGTCTGCTCGATCTGTTCGGTGAAGGCCTGGATGCGGCCGATGGCCGACTTCTCGGTCTGCCAGCGGGTCTTGAGCCCACTGCACTCCTCCTGCACGTCGGCCAGCTCCTTGCGCAGCTGTTCCCGCCGTTCCCTGGAGGCCCGGTCCTTCTCCTTCTCCAGCGCCTGCAGCTCGATCTGCAAGGTGGTGGCGCGCCGGTCCAGCCGGTCGATCTCCGGTGGGGCCGAATCCAGCTGGATGCGCAGCCCGCTCATGGCCTCGTCCATCAGGTCGATGGCCTTGTCCGGCAGGAACCGGTCGCCGATGTAACGGTTGCTCAGCCGCACCGCCGCAACCAGCGCTGCGTCCTGGATACGCACGCCGTGGTGGACCTCGTAGCGGTCCTTGAGGCCCCGGAGGATGGCGATGGTGTCTTCTTCCGACGGTTCGCCCACGACCACCGGCTGGAAGCGCCGTTCCAGGGCCGCGTCCTTCTCGATGTACTTGCGGTACTCGTCCAGCGTGGTGGCGCCGATGCAGCGTAGATCGCCACGGGCCAGAGCCGGCTTGAGCATGTTGGAGGCGTCCATCGCCCCTTCGGCGGCGCCGGCACCCACCAGGGTGTGCATCTCGTCGATGAACAGGATGACCTCGCCCTCGGCGTCGGTGACCTCCTGGAGCACGGCCTTGAGGCGCTCCTCGAATTCGCCGCGGAACTTGGCGCCGGCCACCAGCGCGCCCAGATCCAGGGTGACCAGCCGCTTGCCCTTGAGGCCCTCGGGGACATCCCCCGCCGCGATGCGACGGGCGAGCCCTTCGGCGATGGCCGTCTTGCCGGTGCCGGGTTCGCCGATGAGCACTGGGTTGTTCTTGGTGCGCCGGCTGAGCACCTGGATCATGCGCCGGATCTCCTCGACGCGGCCTATGACCGGGTCGAGCTTGTCGTTGTGCGCCAGATCGGTCAGATCCCGGCCGTAGCGGGTGAGGGCCTGGTACTTCTCCTCGGGGGACTGGTCGGTCACACGCTGGGAACCGCGGACCTCCTGCATCGCCCTCAGCACCCGTTCCCGGGTGATCCCGGCAGAGGTGAGGATCTTGCCCGCCTCCCCGCTGTCCTCGACGGCGGCGAGCAACAGGTGCTCGGTGGAGACGTACTCGTCCTTGAAGTTCTTGATCTCGTCGAAGGCGCGTTCGATGGCCTTGCGTAGCCGTTGGCCGATGTAGATGTTGGCGCTGCCGCTCTGGACTTTGGGACGCTGGGCGAGCCAGTCATCGAGGCGGCCCACCAGCTCTGCGGGCTGGGCGCCGAGTTTGCGCAGGATGGGTGGGACCGCCCCATCTTCCTGGCTCAGCACGGCCACCAGCACGTGCTCGACGTCCACTTCCTGGTGCCCGTGGCGCCCCGCCACGTCCTGGGAGTCGGCCATCGCTTCTTGGGCTTTGAGCGTGAATCGGTCGAATCGGACAGACATCGCTAATCCACCACAATCAGTCTGCGTTACCGGACTGCACGTAGTGCATCCGCAACGTGTACAGGAGGCTGCTCAGCAGTTTTTCCTCCTCCTCGTTGAGGTTGCCCTTGGTCTTATCTTCGAGGATGCCGAGGATGTCGATGGTCTGCTTGGCCGCGGCCCGCTCGACCTTCTTTTCCCCGGTCATCGGATTGGGGACCAATCCCAGGTGGACCCAGGCGCTCTCGCCCAGGGAGACCACGAAGGTGGCGAAGTCTAGCGGCATCGTTCCCGCATCATCCGCCGGCTGTTCCGGTGGGCTCTGTGGGGCCTCGTCGGCCTTGTCGCTCTCTTCAGCGCTTTGATCCGTGACCTCGACGTCCTTTTTCTGTTCGTCGCTCATGCAACCTTCCCCTGGGCTTGGAGCTTTGTAAGACTATGAATTTCCGGACCTTTTTGTCCGCATGGTGGCAACTTAATCAGTCCATTGTGGTTGTCAAGAAAGGTCCGACGGGGTAGTAACACTCCATGATGCGTTCGTACCCCATCCTGATGATCCTGCTGACCGCCCTCTTCACCGTCAGCACCGTCGACGCGCGCCCGCGCCACGAGACCCCGGAAAAACTCTACGAGCAGGGGCTCCGGCAGATGAAGCGCGGGTACTACGACGAGGCCATCATCAGCTTCGACAAGGTGCGCAACCACTTCCCCCTCAACCAGTTCTCCGTGCTCGCCGAGTTGCGGGTGGCGGACTGCCTGTACGAGCGCGCGGACTACATCTCGGCGGTGGACGCCTACCAGCAGTTCACCCGCCTGCATCCGCGGCACGAGGAGGTGGACTACGCTCACATGCGCGTGGGGCGCGCCTACTTCAAGCAGGCCAACAAGATCCCGGCCAAGGACCAGACCTATACCGAGCTGACGCTCAGCTCGCTGGGTGGGTTCGAGGACCGGTTCGGCGAAAGCGAGTACCTCACCGAGGTGCTCGAGATGCGCAACAAGTGCCGCAACCGCTTGGCCCGAGCCGAGATCCAGGTGGGCGATTTCTACTACTGGCGCAAATCGTACAACGCCGCATCTCGCCGCTACGAAGGCATCCTCAAGAACTACGATGATTGCGCGATCGTGGCCCGGGCACGCTACAAGCTCGGGATGAGCTACAGCCGTCTGGGGGACCACCAGGCCGCCCTGAGGACGCTGCAGCAGGTGCAGGATCTGTATCCGGAGACGAACGTCGCCAAGCGGGCCGCCCGCAACTCCACCAAGATCCTGGACGAGCTCACCGAAGAGACCTTCGATTCCCCCGTTCCCGATGAACCCGCCACCGAAGAGTAATCCACCCCGTCGCCTGCGCCGGGCGGAGGCCGTCCTGCAACGACGTATGCGCCGTCTGGCCGTGGTGATCGAAGACCTCCACGACCCTCACAACATCGACGCCGTCGCCCGGACCGCCGAGGCCTTCGGTGTGCAAAACCTCTATCGCATCGAGCGGGATCCTGCGAAGGCCGTCTGTTCGTCGGTGACCCAGGGAGCCGGCAAGTGGCTCACCACCCGCCGTTTCGGCGACGCGGAGGCCTGCCTCGCCGAGGTGCGTGAGCAGGGCTACACCGTGTGGGCCGCCGATGTCTCGGAGGGGGCACTCCCCCTGGATGAGCTGGAGCTGCCGCCTCGCCTGGCGGTGGTGATGGGGAGTGAACTGCAGGGCCTGTCGCCGGCCATACGGGAGGGAGCGGACGCCCGCTTCTACCTGCCGATGGTCGGATTCACCGGTTCCCTCAACGTCTCGGTGACCGCGGCCCTGGTGGTATGGGAACTGGTGCGCCGCTTCATCGAACGGGATGGGCACCGAGGGGATCTGTCCGATGCGGACAAGGCCATACTGCGGGACAGCTGGTACCACTCGCTGGCCCGCACCAAGGCCCAGCAGGCGTCCTTTCCTTCCTACCTGGAATCTCCCCCGGAACCCCTCGAAGCGCTGGAGCCGCCGCCCCTACGCGGGGAGTGGACCGAGGCCGGGGGCGCGCGCAAGAAAGACTGAGCCGTCGGCCGGCCCTCACTCCGCGGTCAGCTCGTCCAGCCGGGGTTTCGCCTCGGCACATTCGGGAGCGCCGGCGTAGCGCTGCAGCAGCTCCCGGTAGCACTCGATGGCCTGGTCGAAGAGCCCCTCCTGATCGTAGAGCGCCGCGGCCGTGTAGAGGGCGAAGGCCGCCCGCTCGTGGTCCGGGTGATCCGTCGCCAGCTTGCGATAGATCCGCGCCGCGCCGGAATAGTCCTCCTTCTCCCACTTGAGGTAGGCCTCCTGCTCCAAGGCGGCGGGCACCAGCTCGGAATCGGGGTGGCGCGTGTACAGCCGGCGCAGTAGCAGCGCCGATTTGGTCGCATCCCCGGACTCGGCATGGCAGGACGCGGCGTTGAGCATGGCTCCGGGGATCAGGGCGCCGGCCGTCTCCTCCCCCGCGACCTGCTCGAACAGGGCCGCTGCCCCGGCGGCATCTCCCGCCTCCCAGGCCTCCGTCGCCTGGTTGAACAGGGCGGTCATGCGGGACGCGACGAGCACGGCCTCCAGATCGGGGAATGCGCCCACCAACGAGCGATTGGCCAGCAGCTCGTCGGCCAGCTCGATGGTGGTGGCCCAGGATTCGGTGGCCAGCTCGTTTTCCAACACCAGCGCGGCGGCCAGCTTGGCCTCCGGTGCCGTCGGATAGGCCTGGACCGCCTGGAGCAGCATGGCCTGGCCGTCGGCCTGGCCGGAGGCCGCGAGCCGCTTGCCCGAGAGAGCCAGGTATTTGGCACCGTCACCGTGGCGGGGGTATCGCCGGGCGAACGTCTCTGCCAGCTGGATGAGGCGCTGCTCGAAGGGCCCCGGCGGCTGGGCCGCCGTCTCCGGCAGGTGCTTGTGGAGTAGTTCCAGCGCCATACGCGCCGTCTGGGCTCCCCGCTCCCGTCCGCCTTCGCGTTCGACGATGGCGAGCATCTCGTCGAGCGCCCTCTCGACGTCCCCCCGCTGTTCGTACAGAGAGACCAACGCCATGTTCATCTCGTAGGCCTTGTGGGACCCTTCGAACGCCGTCAGATAGGTGCGGTACAGCGCCTCGATGTAGGCGGGCGGCGGCGTCGCGGACGGGGTGGCCTGCTGGTGAAGTTTACCGATGGCCGAACGGGCCGATTCCTCCACCGCGAAGGAGGTGCGATTCATGCCCGCATCCCGCTCGTGGGCCTCCATGTAGGTGGATGTGGGCCCGAAGCGCTCCATGAGCTGCTGCACCGCCTGCTGGGCGGCCTCGTGGTCCCCGTCCGCCAGGGCGGCGTCCACCAGCGCAATCTGCCACAGGGGGGCGTTGCCGTCGTCGGGCCAGGCGGCCAGCATGGCGATGTAGTGTTGCCGGGCCGTGGAATAGCTCTTGGCGGCCATCAGCGCCCCCGCCACGCTGCTCGCCAGGGTGGAGGCGTCACTGGCTAGGGTTTGCGAGGACAGCTGGACCGTCGCACCGCCGTCCGCGTGGGCCACCAAAAATGCCTCCAGATCCGCTCGGGCCGCGTCCCTGCGTTCCGTACCCAGGTCGTCCCCTAGCTGGAGCAGCTGCGCCATCGTCTCGGCCGCCTCACGCAGCTGGCCGTCGTGTTCGAGGCACCAGGCGAGGCGGTACAGGGGCATCACCCGGCTGCTACCCGCCAGATCCTCCAGGGCGGCACGGTACCGGGGAATGGCGGCGGGGTAGTCCTTGGCGTCGTGGTCCATCTCGCCCAGGGAGCACAGGGCCAGCGGGGCTTCTTCGCTGTCGGCGAACTCCTCGAGGAACTGTTCGAGGAACGCACGTCCTTCCTTGGGCCGCTTGAGGGCGATGGAGGATTTGCCTGCGATGAACAGGGCTCGGGATCGGTCGTCGTGGTCCGGGCGGGCGATGACCTCCTGGGCCACCTCGATGGCGCGCGTCAGGCCCCGCTTGCTCCAGTCGTCGCGCACGATGGGGTTGATCTGTTCCGGGTCTTCGGGGAAGCACCGCGCGACCAGCCCCTCCATCAGCATCCCCAGCAGTTCGTCCCGCGCCTCGTCCTCCTGGGCCCGGGCCAGGTCCCTCTCCAGCGCCTCGATGTCCTCCTGCGAGACATCGCTCGCGGTGGCCGGCGCCGCGAGGGCGAGTGCCAGCGGTAGGGCCATGACGAGCAGGAGCTGGGTGGAGATAGCCTTCATCGGGGGGATCCCCGGTGCCGTTACCAGACCAGGGACAGGCTCACGCCCCCGCCGTCCCGTCCCCCGGAGGGGGCGATGACCATCGGCAGAGGCTTGCGGTTGCGGTGCAGGGCGGGGACGACCAGGCCGGTGGCGGTGCCCACGATGGCGCCGACGATGACGTCCGACGGGAAATGAAGACCGGCCTGGACGCGCAGCGCGGCCATGGCGACTCCCATGGCCACCGTGCCACCCCAGAGCCCGAACAGCGGCGCCGGATGATCGTCCAGGTGCTTGTAGGTGAGCAGGGCCGCGGATGTGCACATGGCGGTGAAGATCAGCGACGTGTGCCCGGACCAGAAGGATTTGCCCGCGTCCGGGTCCTCGATGGCCTCCTCGTACGAGGCCCGCGAGGCCTCGGTGGCCAGGATGGCGTCGTAGTCCTCCTCGAAGGCCTCCTCGGCGATGATGTACATGTACGGCCGGTACCGATCGAAGGCCAGCTTGGCCAGGTTGGTCAGGGCACCGGCAAAGGCCACCGCCTGCATGAGGATCACCGAGTCGGCCCAGAACCAGCGCGCCGCATCCGCGCGCTTCGAACCCCAGACCGCGTCGTCCACGCCGTTGAGCAGGAACGGCAGGCCGAAGCTGACCCCCAGCAGGACATCCGAGGCCAGGTCCGCCGTCGGATCCCATTGGCCCATCGACGCCCGATCCATGTCGCCGATGTGGGGGTAGGTGAGGGCGGCGTCGAAGGTCGGGCTGGCGAACTGGTCCTTCAGACCGAGCTCGGGAACGAGCCACAGCGTTCCCAGGCCGACGATCAACGGCAGGTCCACCTCTTCATTGATGGTGAAGACCGGCTGCAACGGTTCGGCTGTTGCCGCTGGGGTCAAGACCAGCGTGGACAGCAACAGAGTGCTGGTGAGTGCGTGGCGCATCCTTGCAACTCCTCTACGCGCGGCCGCAGTCTAACCCGGCCCATCGCAACGCTGCCGTAAGGATAATTCAAAATGTAGGGTGGCGGCGACCCGTGAGGAGAAGGGCTGGCTTTTCCCGAGCGGGAGAGAGGTCAGAGCCCCAGGCGGATCGGCAAGGTTTGCCCCACGTTGCTGTCCGCATCGGAGGTCACCGGAATCTCGAGGCGGCCGACGAAGGCCACGGGCAACTCCACCTCGAGCCCACAGGTCAGACGCACGACCAGCTGGTCGCCGACCACCCGCCCGGTGAAGGAGCCACCCTCGCCCAGGACCACGTTGGCCGTACCCGATGCGGGATCGGTGAAGCGGACCGTCCGCAGGTCCTCCAGCGTCAGCACCTCCTCGCCGAACGGCGTCGCGAGGGTCAGCGCGTCATTGGCCGGCCGGGCGTACCAGCGATCGCCGTTGACCAGCGTCAACACCGGGGTCGTCGGATCGACGGCCGGCTCCAGCAACAGGCCGGGGACGACGATCCCCGCCAGCTGGTCCCATCCCAGCGTCAGGGTCTGGCCCGAGCGGTGCTTGAACTCGATGGCATCGTTGAGCAGCAGCCCGGAGAGTACCGAGCCGTCGGCCAGGGTGACCCGGTGCAGGCTGTCCCCGTCGGCGCGGTAATCGATGCCGGCGATGCGGTCCAGGGGGACCTCGATGGTGCCGTAGGGGGTGGTCAGCGTCACGGCGGTCCCCTGCAGCTTGCCGTGGAGGTGGTCCCCCCGCCGCAAGATCACCTGGTCTTCCGTGGGCTGGAAGTCCCCCTCGTCCTCGTCCAACCGCAATCCGATACGGGCGATCTTGTCCCTCGGCAAGGAGAGCTTGCGGCCCCCGGGGAGCTTGAAGGCCACGGGCTCGCCACCCATCGACCCGACGAACACCTCCCCCCGTCTGGTGACCAGCACGCCCTCGCCGCCGGCTGGATCCGTGAAGAGGATGCCGGCCACGTCCTTGAGCTTGGAGCCGTGATCCCCATAGCGGGTCGTCACCTGCCAGGCATTGTCCAGGATCGTGCCCTCCAGACGGTCACCACTCCTCAGCTCCACCACATCCCGCCGGTCCCCCCTCAGCAGGCCGGAGACCTTGGGCCCCCCGACCCGCCGCCCGCCGCCCCCGAAGTTGAGCACCGGGTAGGTGATGTCCGACATTTCCGTGGCCGGATCAAAGGTGGCCAGCCAGTCGGACGCTTGCTCCCGGTTGGTGCGCTGGGCGCTGAACAGGACCAACGCCACCGCGTCACCGGGCTGCACCTCGACCACGTAGCTGATCGTGGGGGAGTCGCTGCTTTGCATCAGCGAGACCATGGGCTGGGGATCCATGGAGCCGTCGCTGTAGATGACGCCGACGGCGGGATCATCCCCGTCCGCCATCATGTCGTCGGTGACCCAGCCCCCGTCATCCGGGCCGATCATCGAGTCGCCGTCTGTGGTGGTGACGATGACGGTGCCGTCGTCGCTGCCCAGCGACATGTAGTGGGTGACGCGGGCGTCGATGGTCACGTCGCCGGGGTTGTACAACACGTCCAGCCAGCGGGCGTACCCCTGGTCCGCGGAGATGCGCACCCGCCGGAAGACCCACAGCCCGTAGCCCACCTGGGTGGGGGGCAGCAGCACTTCGCGGCCGTCCGAGGACACGTAGCCGGCGCCGGTGAAGCTGCCCAGCGAGCCATCGACGTCGATCATCATCGAGCTGTCGAAGGCGTCGCTGGTGCCGTCGGAGACCCCGCCGTCGTACTGGATGTCCCACGTGTAGCCGAGCCCATCGGTCAGGTAGACCGGCAGCGCGGTGGGGACCGCGTCCTGCAACTCGGGGAACAGGGAGTCCGCGTCGGGGAGCGCCATCTGGGCGATGACCGGACCGGCCATCTCGGGGATGCCCCACTGGGCATCCGCTCGGACGGGGATGAAGAACAGGGCCAGGAGCAGGCCGGACAGAGCAATACGCACGGAGCACCTCCGTTGTGATGGACACCGAAAGGGGGCACGACGTTCCCTCGGACCTATTTTGCGGTGAGTAGCTCCTCGACGCCAGCGATGGCGTCGGGCAATCCGGCGGGGTTCTTGCCACCGGCCTGAGCCATGTCCGGCCGGCCGCCGCCCTTGCCGTCCACGGCAGCGGCGAGGGCGCCGACGATGCGCCCGGCGTGGAACTGGCCGGTGAGGTCCTTGCTGACCTTGACCACCAGCCGGGCAGCGTGCTCGTCCCGCGAACCGAGGATCACGATCCCGGAGCCCAGCTGCTCCATCAGGCGGTCGGCCTGCTCGCGCATGACCTTGGCTTCCGCCTCGATCTCGCCGGCGATGACCTGGACGCCCGCCATCTCGCGGGGTTCCATCGCAGATGAGCCGCCTCCGGAAGCCACCTTCTCCTTGAGTTCGTCGATCTGGCGCTCGAGTTCCTTGCGCTCGTCGACCATCCGGCTCACCCGGGACACCAACTCGTGGGTCTGGGCCTTGAGGAGCCCGGCGATCTCGGCCTGTTCGTCTTGCAGCTTGCGGACGAACTCCTCGGCCCCCAGTCCGGTGACGGCCTCGATGCGACGGATCCCGGTGCCGACGCTACCCTCAGAGACGATCTTGCACAGGCCGATGTCACCGGTGCGGGCACAGTGGGTGCCGCCACAGAGTTCGGTGGAGAACCCGTGCACATCCACCACCCGCACCTCGTCGCCGTATTTTTCGCCGAACAGGGCCATCGCACCCTTGGCGACGGCCTGGTCGTAGGACATCTGCTCGACGTCCACAGGTTTGTTGTGACGGATTTGTTCGTTGACCTTGTCCTCGATGTTGCAGAGTTCGTCGGCCGACAGCGCCTCGAAGTGGCTGAAATCGAAACGCAGCCGTTCATTGTCGACGGCCGAGCCCTGCTGGGCGACGTGGCTGCCCAGCTCTTGGCGGAGCGCTGCGTGGAGCAGGTGTGTGGCCGTGTGGTTGCGGCGGATGTGATTCCGGATCTCTGGATCGACCTTCAACGGCAGCTTCTGGCCGACGCGGATGGTGCCGTCCTGGACATCGAGCCGATGCACGGTTGTCTGACCTTCCTTGACCGTGTCGTGAACCGCTACAAAAAGCCCTTCGGAATTCGTCCAGCCACGATCACCGACCTGGCCGCCGCTCTCCGCATAGAAGGGGCTGACGTCGAAGACGGCGTCCGCCTTCTGGCCCGAGCTGACCTCGTCGACGTCCTGGCCCTCGACCCGCAGGGCCAGCACGGTGCCCTCGGACTCGGTCTGGTCGTATCCGGTGAAGACCGTCTCCAGACCGCCGAAGCTGCCTCCGGTCCCCGGGGCGTGGGCATCGACGCCGTCCTGTCCCATGCCGCCGCTGACCGTCCGGTGCTCCTCCATCTGCTGCTCGTATCCGGCGCTGTCGATGGTGAAGCCGCGTTCGTCGGCGATGACCCGAGTCAGGTCCGGGGGGAAGCCGTCCTTGGCGTGCAGTTCGAATACCACGGATCCGGGCACGGTCGTCTCACCGCTCGCCGAGAGCTGGGTGAACGTCTCTTCCAGCAGCGTCAGCCCGCGGGCCAGCGTGCGCCGGAAGGTCTCCTCCTCCGCCAGCGTGAACTTGACGATCTTGTCGCGCCATTGCTCCAGCTCGGGATAGGCGGGGGCCATCGTGCGCACGGTCTCTTCGGCCACCTCGTGCAGGAACGGCCGGTCGATGCCCAGGGTGACGCCAAAGCGGATGGCCCGGCGCATGACCCGGCGCAGGACATAGCCCCGGTCCACGTTGGAGGGCAGCACGCCGTCCGCCAGCAGGAAGGCCGTGGCGCGGGCGTGGTCGGCCAGTACACACAGGCCGACGCGTTGCTTTGGGTCCGGATCCCCTTCGATACCCGCCAGCTTGGCGGAGAACGCCATGATGCGCGCCAGTTCGTCCGTCTCGTAGTTCGTGAAATGGCCCTGCATGACTGCCGCGAGCCGTTCCAGCCCCATTCCGGTATCGACGCAGGGATGGGGGAGGGGAGTGGTGACCCCATCGTGATCGGTGAAGTACTGCATGAAGACCAGGTTCCAGATCTCCACGTAGCGGGCCGCGTCGTGGCCGAATCCCCAGGGATCGGGCTCGTCTTCGGGGATGAACTGGTCTTCCAGATCCCAATAGATCTCGGAGCAGGGGCCGTTGGGGCCTACGGCGCCCATGGACCAGTAGTTGTCCTTGCGGCCGCAGCGGGCGATCCGTTCCGCGGGCACGTCCATGTCGAGCCATAGCTGGAAGGCCTCGTCGTCGTCCTTGTAGACGGTCACGTAGAGGCGATCGACGGGGAGCGCCATCTCCTCGGTGAGGAACTGCCAGGCAAACTGGATGGCTTCCTGCTTGAAGTAGTCGCCGAAGCTGAAGTTTCCCAGCATCTCGAAGAAGGTGTGGTGGCGGGCGGTCCGGCCGACATTCTCCAGGTCGTTGTGCTTGCCGCTGACCCGCATGCACTTCTGGACCGATGTAGCCCGGGTGTAGTCGCGCTTTTCCTCGCCGGTGAAGACATTCTTGAACTGCACCATGCCGGCGTTGACGAAGAACAGGGTCGGGTCCTTCTCCGGGATCAGGGAGCTGGAGCGCACGACGCTGTGGCCATGCTCTTCGAAGTACTTGAGGAAACGCTTGCGGATCTCTTGGACTTTCATGGGGAAACCTCTCGTCCGGGGTTTCTAGCTCCATGGGGCTATGGGGTCAACGTCTAACCAGGCCCTTGGTTTTCCGGGCCCAACCCGTGCCCGTGCCCGTGCCCGTGCCCGTGCCAGAGCGGAGTCGTTGCCAAACTACGAATATCGAGGCGCCAGCAACCACGTTCGCGCTGGGCCATGAACCGAGTCGTGGCGGAGCCCCCGGCGGACGGCTCCTGTCGCGCCATGATCCGAGATTGGTTGATCGCCGAAGGGCTCAAAACCGCTGTTTCGTGGTGATCAAAAAAGGAAATCACGCAAGGGGGGTGATGGTGGGCCCGCCCACCCACCACCGCCGGTGTGCCGGCCCAGCCGGGCCTTCGGCCCCGCGGGGATGCTCGCATCGCTTTGCTGCGCAGGGAGGGGGGGATCCCCTTGCCCCCCTTTTTTGGAGGAGAAAGAGGGGAAAAGGTGTCAGATACTGTCACTTGGTTTCTGAGAAGAAAAGCAGGCCGAGATATCCACACGCACACCCGCGT
>CAZDDH010000257.1:0-12018 GCA_964504165.1 uncultured Rickettsiales bacterium
CACATGTCGCATTGAACACCTGGCGGAAGGTAGCGCAACACCCACGTAGCGTAAAGAACTCCCGACGTGCCAACTAAAGAACTCCCGACGAACTCCCGACGACTCCCGACGTGCCAACCACCTCGATAAAACTTCGAAAAGAATCGGCCATTTCGCCAAAACTCGTCACACAAACCCGCCCTGATGGCCATGAAGGAGCCTCTAGGGCGTATTTGCGGTGTGATCTTGGAGTGATCTAGCCGGTGGTGCTGCCGAGATCTGTTGATGAATACGGCTCAGACGAGAAGCAGACGCACCCCCGCGTTTTCACCGGGGGTGAGCGTGGCTCTCTGGGTGGGAATTCTCGGAGGAACTGGACCGCTCCTACGTGGGTACAGGGGTTGGATCACCACGGTTGGCGTAGGTCAACGGGGGGCGGAAACAGAACAGGGGGAATTCGACGTCGAACTGCCCTGCGAGCCAGGCTCGGGAGGACTCCCTGTATTCGTCGAGGAAAACGCGGTACCGGCGGATGTACTCCTTGCGCCGGGCTCGACGGGAGGCGTGGCACCGCGGAGCCGGGCTGCTCTTGGTGGACTCGGGTTTGGCGTGTGGGTCCTGTGCGACAACCTTCTTGACGCCCATCGGCCGGGTGCCATCCGCGCGGTGCCGGGCCTTGGTGGCGCGGGTGATCTCCTCGACGGTGTCCAGCACGCGGGCGCGGTATTCGGCGTCCGTGAGGTCAGCCCAGCAGGGGATGGGAGTCAGCTTGACCGGCTGTTCGTGGGCGTGGTCGAACGCCCCGACGCTCTTGCCCGACCGCCTCGCGTTGTATTCGGCGGTCCGGTCGAACCAGAAGCCCCTGGGGGTCGTGCCGTTGATCAGGGCATTCACGCACGACGCTCCGGGCCACTTGCGGGGATCATCGACCAGATTCTCCTTGCACCCCTGCTCGAGGAGGTATTCGAGACGCCCCACGAGGGCGGCATCGTCGAGGATCGGGATGGGGGTGTAGCGGCCTCCCCAGAACTTCTCTTTCCAGTTGTAGAGATTCCCGCATTCCTTGGCGATGTTGCCCTTGAGGAACGCCATGAACAGGGCCATGGATTCCACATCGGGGATCGTGACGATCAGGTGGAAGTGATTGGACAGGAAAACGAAGGCATGCAGGTCGATGCCGTACATGGCCGTGGCCCGGCCTAGCACGCCGAGGATGATCAGGGTGACCATTTTTGAAGGCTTGAGCAGGAGCCGGCTCTGGATCGTCCGGGAAGTGATCTCCAGAGTGGTGCCGGGTTCGAAGTTTCGGATCGGGCGTGCCATGGCAGACGGGATGAGCAAGCAATGTGCCATCCATCGCGGCATTACGTAACCGACTGTTATTACTTCTGAAATAGTGATTGACGATCTAGTGTCTCGCCGGATCCCGTCTGTGGACGGTCCGAAATCCGGACACCCCGTCCGGATTTCGGACCGTCTGACAGCCGTCATGGAATTCCCCCCGCATAGGCACACATCTTGCTGTAGCCGTCTGCAACAACCAGGGAGCGGACCGGAGACATCATGTTGACTCGAACGATACTCACGATGATCGCGATTCTATCCATCGCCGGCTCCGCGCTGGCCTCACCCTCGACCTCGGCCACGTGCGTCGGGCGGAGCGGGATCATCGCCAGCCAGCCCGGCGTGGGCATCGTGCTCACCGGGGCCCTTGAGGCGCAGGGACCGTTCCGGCTCGCGGGGCGCGCGGGTATCGCCGGGCGCGTACCCGTGCTCGGGTACACGGACCAGATCAAACCGGTGGTGGGGCTGTTTGGCCTCGAGCTATCCGCGCCCTTCAAGGTGAAATCCCGCTTCCGCATCGGGCCGGCATTCTTCGTGGATGGGGCGCTGCTGGGCGCCAGCGAGCGGCACTGCAAGGGCGGCTTTGGTTGCCGCCACTACCTCTGGGCCGGATCAGACACGGGCGTGGGGGCTTCCTTTGCTCCCGCGGGCGGCGTGCGGTTCACCATCGACGGCTCCCGTGGAGGGCGTTTCGAAGCCAGTATCGCGGTGCAGCCCACGCTGATCTACGACGTCGCCATCCCCTTTGCGATGCGCACCGACCTCTCCTGGACGACCCCCAAAGCGGTCCACATCGGCGCCTACGCCAATCGCTATGGCGCTGGCATCGAGATCGGGCACCGCTGGGGTGGAGCGAAGTAAACGCCAATTGGCCAGGTGCCGCCTACTCCGCCGAATGCGACACCAACGGATTCCTATGATCCTCCCCGCCCGGCAGCCAGCTTGCCGGCGGCGCGAGACTGTTCGCACCAAGAAGAGCCCCGAATAACTCAGCCATGGCCGCCTGAGTCTCCCACACCGTGAACTCGCTCATGGCCACCGAGGCGCGGGTGTCCGACAGGCGCAGGCCCGGGGGCTGCTCGTCGAAATCCGGATAGAACGCCGCGCCGATGGGGTCGTAGTAGTACGCCCCCGGGAAAGACGTGACCGGGCCGAAGATCGGGATACCGGGTACCGGCGGCATGCCCTGGTCGAGGATGAAGGCCAGGGAGTCCAGGTGCAGGGGCTCCTCGGGGTGCCGGGAGCCCAGGCCGGTGATGTAGGAATAGCCGGCCGGATTACAGCCCAGGGCGTAGTCGGCGGCCAGGGACAGGGCATCGATGTAGTCCTGTTCGGTAGTGGCGTCCAGGCCGCCCAACTGCAGCCGCTGGTAGATCATGTCCACGTGGCGGCCTGTGGTGACGCCCACGCCCCAATCCGGAGCCAGGCCGTCGCGGCCGTGGCGATGGGCGCTGGCCGAGTCGATGAGCAAGGCGGCGGATCCGTCGGCGCGCTCGTCCAGCTGTTCGAGGGTGATGGAGAGCACATCGGCGTCCGCTCCCGGGGAGTCGTAGTACCCCATCGTGAAATCCGCCATGGCCGGTGTGTAACTGGTGAAGGCGCCGGTGTAGATGCGCAGCATGGTCTGGATGTTGTCGTAGGCTCCCCGGCCCCAGTCGTCGATGGACCACCACAGAGCCACGTAGTCGTCCCCATAGGCCGCCTCGCCGGTGAGGCGGAATAGTTCGCTGGCACCGTAGAGCAGGTACTCGTCGGGCGCCCCCTGACCAGACGCCCAGCTGTACGCTGCCCGCGCCCCGTCTTCCAGTTCGGCAGCTGCGGCGTCGTCGTAGGGCTCCACCAGATACGCGGCCTGGGCCATCAGCCCGGCGACATAGGCGGTGTGCCAGTCCATGGGATCGTGGGTCCAGTAGGCCAGCTGGTCCTCGTCGGCGTAGTAGTAGCCCGCCGGGTGGCGCCAGGACTCCACGCCGCTGCGCACGCTACCGTCCCCGTTTTGAAGCTGGGCCCAGCCGGCGACGCTCCACAGCGCCTCGTCCAGGACGTCGGGGATGCCGTTGCCGCTCTCGGGGAGGGTGAGCTGGCCGTCGGCGTACCGCCCCGGATCCATCTCGTAGGCCCGCATCAGATATTGCGCTACCACCACGTGGTACGGCCGGATGTCGAAGTCGCCGGCGTCGTGGTGACCGCCCACCACCGGCCCCAGGCCCTCCAGCGGGGTACTCTCGTCGAACATGTCGAAGGTGACCCCCTCCTCGACGAAGTAGGCCTCGCAATGGTCCGGCGGCCGGCTCCACTCCGTGCTGTCCTCGTCCAGATCCCCGCACCAGCGGTTGTGGAACAGGCCCCGCCACACGGCATAGAACGCCTTGTAGGCCGCCTCTTCGCTCACCGCCGTGGGCCACGACACCCCCACCCCGGGGACCCGCACCCGGTAACGCACGCCTTCGGCCGCCGGCACGCTGGAGAGGTCGATCTCCCGCACCTCGCCGGCTGCGTCCTCGTCACTCTCCGCCCGCACGGAGATGGCCAGGCCGCTCACCGCAGCGGACCGCGCCTCCATCGAGTGCAGCGGCTCGACGAGCACCTCGGCGCTGGCCGACAGCCCCGAAAGATCCGCGCTCCCGCCATCCCCCATCCATCCGTACACGTAGGCGTACCGCCGCGCCGCCCGCGGGTTGTAGCCCACCTGATTCACCTGGATCAGCGCCGTCTCCAGGTAGCGGTCGCTGAACGGGACGCTCACCCCCAGCTCGGTGCCATCGGCTCCGCTGTGTTCGACCGTCAGCAGCTCTAGCCCTCCCACCTCTTCGGCCAGCTGCAAGAAGATCCGGTGGTCCACGTCCGGGCTGGGATCGTCGTTCCAGTTCTCGAAGCCCAGCTCGTGGTCCGGTTGTCCAACGGCGAGACTGTGGCGGTACACCGCATCCACCGATAAGTTGCCACCGTCGTGGCGCGCCACGGTCCAGGTGCCCCCCTGCCAGTCCTCGCCCGTGTCTCCCTGAAGCGAGTCCCCGTCCCAGCTGGCGTCCGAGTTGTCCAGCACCAGCATCAGGGTGGCCGGGCCAGCGCCATGGACCTCCCGCAGCGCCGTGTCCAGTGCGGCTCGTGGCCCACCGGCCAGACGGGCACGGACGTAGCCGACCGCGTCCCCCTCGGCACCCCCTGCCGCCACGACCCGGAAGAAGGCGTCCGTCGCCGCCGCCAGTGACTCGACCGTGCAGCCCCCGGCGTCCCCGTCCAGCGTCTGCAGCAACACCTCCAGCGGCATGTCCTCCCCGTCCGACGAGGGAGGCTCGGGCCCCAGATACACCCGGATCTCCACCGCATCGGCCGGGGCCTCCCATGACAGCTCCACGGTGCTGGAGGTCACCGCCTCGACCACCACCTCCATCGTTCCCCAGGGCTCCTCGGTGTCGTCATCATCCCCGGTGTCGTCGTCGTCCCCAGTGTCGTCATCCGCTGGATCAGGCTGGGGGCAACCGGCCATCGCCAGAATCGCCACCAGGAAGAACAGGATGGAATCACATCGCCACATGGGAGCCCCCTCGACTCGTTTGCTGGTTCGCTGGACGCATCATACGATGATTCGCGGTTCGGTCCCGAAGAGGGATGGAATGGCCTAACGCACAGCCCTAGCATGGCTGTCGAGCGTCTGCCTTGGCTGCTCAGCGGTTCCACCGGATGGGGACGACGAACAGGCCCCCAGGGTGGACACACAGAAACCGAACACAACGGGGCCCAAACCATGATGCATGATACGAAGTACCCCCTCTCCTGGCCTTTCTGAACTCTTTTCTTTGCCCCTCCTTGCCTCGTGCTTCCGATATTATGGGGACATGTGGCTGCCCCCTGTGCCATCCGTACCCTGGACGGCTCAGTGGTGCCGATGAAGGCTGAATTCAAGCGCTGCGATCGATCTTGCAGGAGTGGACATCGCTCACGGCGCTACGGTGGTGACGCAATGAATTCGTCCAGCGATTCAGACGCTCGTATTGCCCAGGAGGTTCGACTCCTGCTCGCGCCGTTACGAGAAGCCCTTTCCAACAAGGAGATGCCCGCCGCCGTGCAAGCTCTCACCGAGCTTGAATCACGCCTGTTCGAACAGCTATCCACCCAATTCGATCAGGCGGAGGCTCTCGCGAACGCCAACGTCCATGCCGCCGAGATGATCATCCAAAACGACGACCTGGCGGCCGAAAGGGAGGAGCGCAACAAGCGGCTGCAGCAGCGCCAGGAAGAGATCGAGGCAAAGGCCGCTGCGGTGGCCGATGCCAACGTGGAGGCCGCGCTGAAGATCGTGGAGGCAGAGGACAAGGCCACGGTCATGGAGGAGCGCGCCTATGTAGATGGGATGACCGGCCTGTTCAACCACCGCTATTTCAAGGAGCAGATCGGCATCGAATTCGCCCGCGCCCATCGATACGAGCGTGATCTGTCGGTAGTGTTCATCGATATCGACCACTTCAAGAAGCTCAACGACACCCACGGGCACCCTGTGGGGGACGAGGTGCTGACGGAAGTCGGAGAGCTGGTTCAGTCCACGGTCCGCACAGCCGACGTGACCGTAAGGGCGGATGGTGAGCCCTTCGCGGTGCGCTACGGCGGTGAGGAGTTCGTGCTGATCCTTCCCGAGACGGATCTGCCGGGCGCAGAGATCGTGGCGGAGCGCGTCCGCAGCAAGATTGAGTCCACCACACTCCCCGGTGGACATACCCAGCCGCTGGGCCGGGTGACCATCAGCGCCGGCGTCGCGTGCCTCCGTGAAGGCGACGACGACGTCGCCACGCTCGTCGAGCGCGCGGACGAGGCGCTCTACAAAGCGAAGACCGGTGGTCGCAACCGGATCGTGCTGGACTCTAGCGTGTCGGAAGCCTGATCTATGGCCGTGGCGATGCCCGTTAATGGGCCGTCGGTAATAGCGGGGTAATTTCCCCTTTGCCGCGCCCGGGAGACAATCAAAGCTGGAGGAGGAATCGATGAGAACTCGCCCCTGGCTCGCCGCCATCCCCGTTTTCCTGGCCCTGGTCTGCCTGATCTTCACCGTCGCGCCGGCGTCGGCCAAACGGAAGATCGTCATCGACGATCCCGAGGTCTACCACGGCAAAGTCCGGGACGGCATGGTGATCTTCCGGACGGTCCACCCGCCCGTGGAGGACTCGGTGGGCCTGGAGCTCGACAAAAGCTTCATCCCCGCGGTGATCGACAGCACGGAAAAGCTAAGCCAGCAGCCGGCCACCGGGGAGCGCTAACTCACCCGCAAAGGGGCCATGAGGCTTTGCAATGGCCACCAAAAAAAAAAGGCGGCCGGAGCCAAACCCCCCGCCCCCTGAAGTGTCCCGGGAACCAACTGCCAAGTAGGCAGCCTCGGACATGTAGTACGCCTTGAGGATCTCGGCGACCTCGGGGCGGCTGAACTCGGCGGGAAGATCCTCGCCGTTGGCCAGCATGACGCGGACCTTGGTGCCGGACAGGAAGAGCCAGTCTTCCGGCTTATGATCCGGGGCGGTCTTCATCATGATGATCTTCTTCAGCTTCTTGGACCAGCAGGTGTGGTCGGCTTCGAAGATGTCGATGAGCAGCTCGCCGTCGGCAACCTCGTCGTGGAAGATGGTCTGGGCGTCGAACCCGCCGTAGTAGCTGCCCACGCCGGCGTGGTCACGGCCGACGATCAGGTGCGTGCAACCGCAGTTCTGGCGGAAGACGGCGTGCAGCACGGCCTCGCGGGGGCCGGCGTACAGCATGTCGAAGCCGTACCCGGTGATCTCCACGGTGTTCTCGGGGAAGTACAGCTCGGCCATCTTGCGAATGGCGGCATCGCGCACGTCGGCGGGAATGTCGCCGGCCTTCAGCTTGCCGAGGAGCATGTGGATCAGGACGCCGTCCGCGTTGAGCTGCTCGTAGGCCATGTGGCAGAGCTCTTCGTGGGCGCGATGCATCGGGTTACGGGTCTGGAAGGCGACGACCTTCTCCCAGCCATTCTTTGCGATGGTCTCACGGATCTCGACCGCCGTGCGGAAGGTCTCCGGGAACTCGGTGATGAAGTAGGAGTAGTTCAGCACCTGGATCGGGCCGGAGATGCAGAAGCGGCCGACGCTATTGAACGCGGCGACTCCGGGGTGCTCGTTGTCGTCCGTGCGGAAGACCTTATCGGTCATGAACGCCATCTGCTCGTCGGTGATCTCCTCGATGGCCTCGACGTCCTGGATGGCGATGATGGGGTTGCCATCGACGTTGGGGTCGCGCAGGGCGATGCGCTTGGCATCACCGACCGGGCCGGCGTCGGCGACGACGTTCAGCACGGGGGTGGGCCAGAAGAGGCCACTGGCCGTGTGCATGTCCTTGGCGACGCCCATGGCGTCATCTACGTTCATGTAGCCGGTCAGCGGGTTGAAGTACCCACAGCCCAGCATCACGGCGTTGCCGGCAGCGGCGGAGGACACGACGATGGAGGGCAGGCCAGCGGCCTCCTTCTCCAGCTCGGCGCGCTTGGCGTCATCGGCGACGTAGAGAGGATTCAGTGTGTCGGAACCATGAGGCTTGATCATATCCAGTCTCCTTGAGTTGGACTTGGTTTCTTGTGCTATCCGGGACGGAACGATTAACACCCTGGGCACAACCCGTCAACGCACACTTTTCGGCAAATTGTGGCCGCTCGCCCAAAAGAGCCTTATCCCCAGAACACAGGCCTATTCAGTGGATCAACCCGACTTTGCAAAGTGCAGTTGGTAGGGGTTGCCTGTATAGTGCGTCAACTTTCAAGGAGATCCCATGAGTGATCACACCATCGAGGACGGCCAGATCGTCGGCCTCAAGTACACGCTCAGCAACGACGCGGGCGAAGATCTCGGCAACTCCGACCAGGACGGCCCGCTGGAGTACCTGCACGGAGCACAGCACTTCATCCCCGGCCTGGAGAAGGCCCTGGCCGGCGCCAAGTTGGGGGACGAACTCAAGGTCGTCGTCGAGGCAGAAGAGGGCTTCGGGCCCCGCAACGAAGAGGGCGTGCAAAAGGTCGACCGCAGCCAGTTCCCGCCGGATCTGGACCTTCAGGTGGGCATGCAGTTCGCCGTGGAGAACGAGGCCAAGCAGCTGCTGCCGGTGTGGGTCGTCGGTGTGTCCGAAGGCGAGGTCACCATCGACTTCAACCATCCGCTGGCCGGCCAGCGGCTGCACTTCGAGATCACCGTGGCGTCGCTGCGTGAGGCCACCGAAGAAGAGAAGAACCACGGCCATCCCAACGCGGGTGGCGAAGGCTGCGGCTGCGGCCACGAGCACTGATCCGGCCCCCCGACCGGTAGCTCCAAAACCCCTATCCGCCTAGCACGGACGCCAGACGCCGGCATCCCGTGTCCATCTGTTCCTCCGTGGCAAACGTGAAGCACAGCCGGATCGCCCGGTCGCCGCTGTAGGCCCGACCGATCTGTTCATCGGCAGACGGGTAGAACGCGTCGCCGGGTAGGAACGCCACCTTCTCGGCGATGGCCCGGTCGAACAGCTCGTTGCAGCCACCGTCAGCCAGCTCCACCCACACGAAGAACCCGCCCTGGGGCTCGTGCCAGCTCACCTTGGCCGAGGGCAGATGGGCCTCCATCGCCCGCTGCATCGCGTCACGCTTGGCCCGGTAGTGGCCGACGATCTTCTCCAGGTGCCGGTCCAGATGCCCCTGGGCGCAGTATTCGGCAACCAGCGCCTGGGTGACCGACGGCGTGCACAGGTCCTCCCCCTGGCGCAGCAGGACCATCGAACGGATCAACCCCGGATCCCCCATGGACCAGGCCAACCGCACCCCCGGGGCCAGGATCTTGGAAAAGCTGGACACGTACAGCACCGCTGGCGACTCCCCTGCGATGGATTTGATGGACGGGATCGGCTCCCCCAGGTAGCGCAGCTGGCTGTAGGGATCGTCCTCGAAGATGGGGATGGATAGCTCCTCGGCCAGCCGCAGCATCTCCCGGCGCCGCTCGAGGGACAGGCAGGCGCCGGTGGGGTTGGAGAAGTCGGGGATGGTGTAGATCAGCTTGGGGCGACGGCCGGTCTCCCGTTCGCACATGGCAACTGCATCTCGCAGGAGGTCCACGCGCATCCCGTCCCCGTCACAGGGGATACACAGGAACCGGGCGCCGGCGTTGCGCAGGCTGTGCAGGGTGCCTGGATAGGTGGGCGCCTCCACCACCACCACGTCGCCGGGGTCCAGCAGCGCCCGGGCCACCAGGTCGGCCGCCTGCTGGGATCCGGTGGTGATCAGCAGCTCGGAGGGGTCGATGGCGCGCCCGAACTTGGCGGTCATCATCCGCTGCACCACGTCGATGAGTGGGCCGTAGCCCTCGCTGGCCCCGTACTGCAAGGCCACCTTGCCGTCCCGCTGCAGGACGCCGGCGCTGGCGGCGAACTCGTCCACCGGGAAAATCGCCGGGTCGGGCAGGCCGCCGGCAAAGGAGATCATCCCCGGTTGATTGATCACCTTGAACAGCTCGCGGATGGGCGAGGGTTTCATGTGTTTGGCGAACTGGGAGTATCGGAATTCGAAGGGCACGTTGGTCTCCGTGATGTTGGATGGGACGTTGGTCAACGGATTGTAAACCCTGGGGGCCACCTACGGTGCATCCGTTTCTTATCATTCCTCTACCCTTTCCATCGACTATACTGCGCATTCCAGGAGGTCTCCCATGCGCGGTTTGTTCGCCTTATCCATCCTGACCTTGGTCGCCATCGGAGCCGCTCCGGCCAGCGCCGAATGGCTGGCCTGGGATCCGGATGTCGCCCCCGGACCCCAGGAAGCGTTCGTGCAGACCATGACCGACGAGGAGGTCTCCTTCTCGTTGCAGTTCGGTGGGGTCGAAGCGCAGACGGTCCAGACGGCCGGCGGCACGTTCACGCAGCTGCAGCTGCCGGGTGCCGGGGTCACGACGACGCCGGGGAGCCCGCTGCTACCCACGCTGTTGCAGCAGATCGAGATCCCCCAGGGCGCGGCGCCGGCGCTGACGGTCGTGTCCGCGGACTACGACGAGATCCCGCTGAGCGAGCTGGGGATAGACCACCCGTTGCTGCCGGTGCAGTACCCCGTCGAGAAGCTCCCGGGTGCCGCCGAGCAGACCCCCTTCGCGCTGGACGAGGCCCTCTACGCCACCGACGCCTTCGTCCCCGGCGCCTTCGCCGTGCTGGGCGAGGTGGGGCAGCAACGCGGCCACCGCTACGCGGATGTCCATGTTTACCCGCTCAACTACGACCCGGCGGCCGCCACCGTGCGGGTGCTGCGCTCCATCGAGCTGACCGTGTCCTTCCCCGGCGCCGACTGGACCCTCACCGAGCAACGCATCGAGCGTTACGCCTCCCCGGGGTTCGACCGGGCGGCCCGCCGCTTCCTCAACCACGCCAGCTTTGGCACCAAGACCGACCTGACGCTGCCGCTGGGGTACCTGATCATCGCGGACGACAACTTCATCGAGGAGATCGAGGGCTTCGGCGATCTGCGCAACCGCATGGGCTACCAGGCCACCATGACCCGTATCTCCGACATCCCCGGCAACGGCGGTACCTCGGACATCCAGTCCTATATCGAAGATGCCTACGACAACTGGACCGTGCCGCCGACCTTCGTCCTGCTGGTGGGCGATATCGGCCAGGTCCCCGCCTTCAACGGCAACGTCTCCAACTCGGCGACGGACCTGTACTACGCCTGCATGGACGGGGGCAACGACTGGGAGCCGGACCTGTACATCGGGCGCTTCTCCTGCCAGACCGAGGGCGAGGTCACCCTGCTGGCCGAGAAGACCATGGACTACATCCTGTTCAATCTGCCCGACCCGGCCTTCATCAAGAACGCCACCTTCATGGCCAGCCAGGACAACTACCAGATCTCCGAGGGCACCCATAACGACGTCATCGACACCTGGCTGGACCCGGCCGGATACACCATCAACAAGCGCTACTCGGTGACCTACAACGCCAACATCCAGGAGGTCATCGACGACATCGAGCTGGGCCTCTCCCAGCTGACCTTCTCGGGGCACGGCGGCCAGAACAGCTGGGCCGACGGCCCGGCCATGAGCGCCAACCAGGTCAACGGGCTGAACAACCCGGACATGCTACCGGTGGTCCAGTCCTACGCCTGCGACACCGGCGACTACGACGGCAACTGCTTCGGCGAGACCTGGACGCTGGCCACCTACGGCGGCGTGGCCTTCTGGGGCTCGTCCACCACCTCCTACTGGGACGAGGACGACGTCCTGGAGATCGCCGTCTACGACGCCTGGTTCGGCGACGGCACCAACTGGCTGCGGGGCGCCCTCAACGAAGGCCAGGACGAGCTCTACAGCCACTACGGCGGCGGCAACACCGTGCGCCGCTACTTCGAGCAGTACAACCTGTTCGGCGACCCGGCGCTGGACACCTGGACCGAGGAACCGGAGCAGCTGGACGCCGACCACATCACCACCCTCCCGGCCGGGGACACGGAGGTGCTGGTCACCGTCACCGACCCGGCCCTCGACCCCGTAGAAGATGCCCTGGTGTGCATCTACCTGGAGAATCAGCTCCACGAGACCGCCTGGTCCGACGCCAACGGTGAGGTGGACTTCCAGTTCGCCGCGCCCCAGTACAACGGCACGATGCTGGTGACCGCTTCCAAGCACAACTACATCCCCTACCTGGGGGACCTGGACGTTGAGGGGGACGACCCGCCGGAAGACGACG
>CAZDDH010000258.1:0-12015 GCA_964504165.1 uncultured Rickettsiales bacterium
TTCATGAATACACCTGTGATTTCAACTGGTTTGATGGAACCGGAACGAGTGGGAATTCGGTATCCGCGTAGCTCAGATCCACCGTACCGCTGATGGGGCCCTCGACCAAGTAGACTGAACCCGAGTTGATGCCGTTCGGATTGGTATACTCGGCACCTATGAGGGCGTCACACAGGCCGTCCCCGTTCACATCGCCCACCAGGCTGACGTCCCCGCCGGCGTAATTCATTTCGGACTCACCGATCATCCTGGCGTCCGCATCTGCCAAATCGAGTTGTCCGAGAACCGGACCCAAAAAAAGGTAGACGACTCCGGAGTCATCGTCGCCGTCCTCGTCCCACGGGGCGCCGATCAGCACATCCGAGCTGCCATCTCCGTCCGTATCCCCTGCGGAGATGGCGAATCCAATGGTTGCCCCTGCGTCACCAATGATTGTTGCTGTACCTTCGCTGGCGGTGTACTCGCCGCTGACGGGCCCACTCCACACATAGACCGCACCCGCCAATTCTCCCCCTTGAGGGTTGTTCATGGACCCAACTACAAAATCGTCCAGGCCATCCTGATCTAGGTCCCCGGCCGCACTTAGTGCCCTCGGGTAGGTGAGCCAGTCCTCGGCTGTCTCGCCCAAGATTTTCGCGTCGGGAAACTCCAGGTCGTACATCCCTTCCAGCATGCACCCGTTGTGTGAACCATCGCAGTTGTTGTCGATGCCGTCGTTGCAGATATCGATCGCATCCGGGTTGATCTCGAAGTCGTCGTCGTCACAATCACCATCACAAGCGGAGTATCCATCGCCGTCGTTGTCCGCCAGGCTCACCGTCGCGTCCGTGTCATCGCAGTCACCCTGGCATTCGGTCCAGCCGTCCCCATCATCATCTGACTCGTTTGAATCCGTGACACCGTCGCAGTCATTGTCCTCCGTGCTGTCGCAATTCTCGGGAGCGCCGGTGTAGACGGACATATTCTGGTCGTCGCAGTCGCCGCCACAGACTCGCTGGCCATCCCCATCGAGATCCTGTTCGTCTTCCGGAACAGTACCGTCACAATCATTGTCCAGACCATCGCACGACTCGTCGACCAGTGGATACGTAGTCGCATCGTCATCGTTGCAGTCGCCATCGCCATGGACATCCGGATCCTCGCCGACCCAGCTGTCGCAAGGGACGAACCCATCGCCGTCCTGGTCCAACTCCTCGTCGCCCACATTGCCGTCGCAGTCGTTGTCCAGACCGTCACAGATCTCGTTTTCTCCCGGGCTCAGTTTCGGGTTGTTGTCGTCGCAATCCCCGTCGTCCTCCGTATACCCATCGCCGTCCATGTCGTGTTCCGGATCCAGCGGATTGGCCTCATCAAAGGGCTCCAGGCATCCAGCGACTCCGACCAACGCACCGCATATCCACATCCAACGTAAATAATCCATGCTGTTCCCCTCCCGATCACCAGCGACCGGTGATCCCGATCATCGTGTATTCCCGGCCCACCGCAGCCGAAACCTGCACCGAGCGAACCTGTTTCCGGCCCGAAACGGCCGATATCATAGTAGCCACGCCCGTCCCCGCAGCAGCGCTTACAAGGACTAGCCCGGCAATCTGCGCCTGCTGACTGCTGGCGTAAGCCTCGTCGCGAGACTCCCGTGCGTCCACGATCTCGTCGCCCACGTCCAGATCCATGTACCGGCCATGATAGGCCTCCGCCGTGTCATAAAGACTGCTGGACTGGCCCAACAAGATGGCCCCTGCCACGCCCAGCGCACCCGTCGCGCCGCCAAGCACACCGGTCCTGATCCCCACGTTTCGCTTGGTCAGGTTGGAGGAATCTAGCCGCATGCTAATGGCCAGATCACACGGCTCACCGACTTCAAGTTCTAGACGGTCCACGACGGGCTGGCGATTCTCTGCCTCCACAGAATAGTCAAACTGCCCTTCCGGAAACTCGCCACCGGCTCTCCCGTTCTTGACCTCGAGACGTTCTTCGCCCCCCGCATGACGCACGGTCAAAATCGCGTCCGTCGGCAAGCCACTGAAGCGGACACCGACAAGGGTCGAAACCAGGTCGGGGGACAGATCAAACGATCGTTTGCCATCGATCAGTGTGATGGTCTCCTTATAGGGCAGAATGCTCGGCGCCAGTATGCGCAGGCGATATCGGCCCGACGGGGCATACCCTTCGGCGAGACCATCCGCCACCAGCAGGTCGATGGGATCTCCGTCCCCGCGGGGCAACATCGTCACCAGCGCGTCATTCGGGACGCCGGCGACGCGGACCCGCACTGGGGCCTCCTGCAGCTCGAAATGCAGGTGTTTCTCTTCGCCCTTCCGTAGCGTTATCTCCTGGACTGCTGCTGTCCAGCCATCCGCGCCTACCGAGATCACCCGCCGGCCCTGGGTGACGGTCAGCTTGTCATCAGCGGTCACTTCTTCGCCGTCCACGGTAACCACATAATTACGTGGCCCATCGACGCTCAGCGTCACCCAGGCCGAACCCAGATCCACGCCGAGGGTCCCGGCGGACCAGTTGCCGACCAGTTCCACCGTGGCTCCGACTTCGATTTCCACTTCGGTGCTGATGGACCGGGCGCTGGACTCGGCGACTTTGACGTCCACCCGGTAGGATCCGGCGTCTAGCCAGGTCTCCAGCGGAGTCTCGCCGACGACCTTCCCGTCGACCAGGACAACCATCGTATCGCCACTTTGCATCCGGACATCGAGGCGACCCTCGGTGGCCGACGCAGTCATTGGCAATCCCAACGAAAGGGCCACCAACAACAGGAATCGAACAGCTGGTTTCATCTCGCCTCCCCATAACACTCAGGTTACGTCGACGCCCATTCTCTCATGACAGTGCTGTGCGGAGAAGGGCAGCTTGTGCTTGCACCCACCGCCCGATCCGTCTAGACCGCCTCTATGGCGTCCCCTCCCCTACCCACGACCCTCGCCGAAGCCCACAAACGCGGCTGGGACGAGCTGGACATCGTGCTGGTCTCCGGCGACGCCTATGTGGACCATCCGGCTTTCGGCATCGCGTTGCTGGCGCGGGTCCTGGAGGCGACGGGGTTCCGGGTGGGGGTGCTGTCCCAGCCCAACTGGCGCTCCGCAGAGCCGTTCCGCGCCCTGGGCCGGCCCCGGCTGCTGTTCGGCATCGGCGCGGGCAATGTGGACTCCATGCTGGCCCACTACACGCCCCGGCGGCGCAAGCGCCACGACGATCCCTTCAGCCCGGGGGGGCAAGCCGGTCAGCGGCCCGACCGGGCCACGGCGGTCTATGCCCAGCGCTGCCGGGAGGCCTACAAGGGGGTGCCGGTGGTCATCGGCGGCATCGAGGCCTCCCTGCGACGGCTGGCCCACTGGGACCATTGGAGCCGGACCATCCGCCCGTCCATGCTGGCCTCCTCCAAGGCCGACCTGCTCGTCTACGGGATGGGTGAGCGGGCCCTGCTGGACGTGGCGCGCTGCCTGGACGAGGGGGGGACGATCAAGGATCTGCGCGGGCGCCCGGGGACCTGCCACCTGCTGGGCAAGCATGACGTGCCGCCGGCCGGCGCCAAACAGCTGCCCTCCTACGAGGAGCTGCGCGACCGCCCGCGCCAGCTGGCCGAGGCCACCCGCGGCCAGGCCCATCAAGACCACCCGGGCGGCCTGCCGTTGCTCCAACGCCACGGGGACCGGACCCTGGTGCACGCCCCCCCCGAGCCCCCGGCCACCACCGAGGACATGGACCGCTGGTACGCCCTGCCCTTCACCCGCAAGGAGCACCCTGGGCTGCGGGGCAAGGTCCCGGCCCTGGAGACGGTGCGCTGGTCGGTGACCACCCACCGGGGCTGCTTCGGCGGCTGTAGCTTCTGCTCCCTGGCCGAGCACCAGGGGCGCCACGTGGTCTGCCGTAGCCAGGGCTCGATCCTGGCGGAGCTGCGCCGGCTGAGCGAGGAGCGATCCTTCCCCGGCACCATCAGCGACGTGGGTGGCCCGTCGGCCGACATGTACGGGCTGGGCTGCAACGACGACGAACGGGAGGCCGCCTGCCGGCGCCGATCCTGTCTTCACCCCCGCATCTGCCCGCACCTGCTCACCGACCACCGGCCATGGGTCGGCCTGCTACGCGCCGCTCGCGTTCTTCCCCGCGTCCGGCACGTACGGGTCTCCAGCGGTGTGCGCATGGACCTGCTGCTGCGCCACCCCGAGGCGCTGGAGGAGCTGGCCCGGCACCACGTGGGTGGCCAGCTCAAGGTGGCGCCCGAGCACGACCGCAGCAACCCGCTGGCGGCCATGCGCAAGTACCCGCCGGGGATCCTGGGGCACTTCAAGCGGTCCTTCGACGAGGCCTCCCGCCGGGCGGACAAGCGGCAGTTCCTGGTGCCCTATCTGATCTGCGGCCACCCGGGCACCACCGCCGAGGACATGGCCCACCTGGCCCAGGAGATGGAGCGGTTGGGCTTCCGCCCGCGCCAGGTCCAGGATTTCACCCCTACCCCGATGACCCTGTCCACGGCCCAGCACGTCAGCGGCATCGATCCCCTCACTCGCAAGGAGGTCGCGCCGGTGCGCGGCGACAAGGCCCGCGACGAACAGCGGGCAATCGTGCAATGGTTCTTGCCGCAGTACAGCAAGCAAGGCGAAGGGGCGCTGCGCAACCTGGGATTCGGTGACGTGATCCGCGGCCAGCGGCGTCGGCCGGAGCCACGGGAACGCAGCCACGATCGCGGCCGGGGCCGGGAGAGGCCGCCCCGGCGGCGGAAGAGGGACCGATGAACAGCTTCGGCCGGCGGTTTCGCGTGAGCATCTTCGGGGAATCCCACGGCCCGTCCGTGGGTGTATTGCTGGACGGTGTGCCCCCCGGGCTGCCGCTCGATCCACGGGAGTTCGAGCCCGATCTGGAGCGTCGCCGCGGTGGACGACCCGGTACGACACCCCGCGTCGAGGCCGACCAGCCGGTGTTCGAGAGCGGCGTGTACCGGGGCCACACCACCGGATCGCCGCTGTTGATCCGCTTCAAAAACGGCAACACCGACTCCTCCGCCTACGACGCCATACGCCATACGCCGCGGCCAGGGCACGCCGATCACACGGCCCAGCTCAAGTACGGGGGCTACCAGGATCCCCGGGGCGGGGGCCACTTCTCCGGCCGGCTCACCGTGGGGCTGGTGGCGGCGGGGGTGGTCGCACGCAAGCTGCTACCCGAGGTCACGATCACCGCCGGGGTCCTGGAGGCGGGTGGGCAACCGGACGCCGAGGCTGCAGCAGTATCGGCAGCCGCGGACGGTGACTCCGTGGGTGGGATCGTCGAGTGCCGGGCCACCGGCCTGGCCGCCGGCCTGGGCGAGCCGTTCTTCGACTCCGCCGAGTCGTTGCTGGCCCACGCGGTGTTCGCCATCCCCGGCATCAAGGGCATGGAGTTCGGCGATGGCTTCGCCGCCGCCCGCAAGCGGGGCAGCGAGCACAACGACGCCATCGTCGACCAGGGAGGCCGCACCGCCACCAATCACGCCGGCGGCATCAACGGCGGCATCACCAGCGGCAACGATCTCACCTTCAAGGTCGCCGTGCGCCCCACCGCCAGCATCGCGATGGAACAGGGCACCGTGGACCTGCGCACCGGCCAGCCCACCACGGTCACCACCCACGGCCGCCATGACGCCTGCATCGCCCTGAGAGTGCCGGTGGTGCTGGAGGCGGTCACCGCCATCGTGCTGGCGGATCTTCAGCTGCTCCGCTGAAGGGAATCGGTCGTCTATTCATCCCAGCAGTCGTGGATGGCGCCCACCAGGTCCAGATCCGGGAAGTGGAACACGACCGGCGTGCAGCTCCCCGTCCGGCACTCCTGACGTAGACAGGCATGCTCGCTGGTGACGTCCAGCCCCTGCTCCTCGATCCATTGAGAGGAAGGGTTCATACCGCCGGCCACCGTGAGCTGCAGGGCCTCGTCCGACCAGTCGGGGAACAGGTACCCCCCCGTGGCCCCCTCGTCCGCGGGCTCGAAATCGAAGATCACCCGCAGCGGCTCGTTGTCGCAGTTGGGATCGTCCACAGCCGGGCTGGTGACGGCGGTGATGGTCGCCACGCCCACGATATCGGTATAGGTACACGGGCCCGTCGCACAGCCGGCGTTCGCCCAGGCCAGCGCCGCGAGGGTCAACAGACCCCACGGCAAAATCATCAGCTTGGTTGGTCTCTCTGCGGTCTGCATCGTCTACACCCTCCACATCGATTGAACGCGCCCAGTGGGTCATCGCTTGAACGCGCCGAGCCGGTTCTGGTCACGGCAAAAGCAAATGTTGGGCCAACCCGTGGGGCCGGTGCCCGGTTTCGGCTCACGGCACGCTGTTTTCCAGTTCCTGGAGCGACTGCAGGACCGGTTTGGGGAGCAGGGCGATGCGGATCTGTAGCAGGAGGGCACCGAGGGCTTCCGATGACGGCAACGCCGACTCGGGGAGCACCGTCGCCAGCTCTTCGACGGCGATCCAGGTGCCGTTGTAGGTCCAGATCCCGCCGGGGCTGGCCTTGTCTGGAGCTGCCATGACGATATCCCCGGCGAACAACGAATCGATGAGGGTGCCGTCCCGATGGAACAGGTCCACCCGTCCCTTGCGCACGCCGACCACCGCCAGGTCGTCGCATGCCCCCGACACGAAGACCGTCCCGACGGGCCGGGCCACCAGTGGCAGCCGCTCCCAACGCACCTCGTCGACCACCGGGCGCGTCTCCTCGTTGCGCACAAAGGTCAGCATCCCCGAAGCCAGGTGCGCCGCCTGCCTCTCGACCCGCATCTCTGTGGTGCCATGAGCCCACAGGCCCACGTCCACGGCGGCCTCGCCGGGGCCGATCGGCTCCGCGCCGATCGGCTCCGCCGCCGGCTCCTCGACCGGTGGCGCTTCCACCACCGCCATTGGGTCCTCGAGGATCGGCGCGCCGGGGGCCACCGACTCCTCCACCTGGGCGACGGCAGGCGGAGTGGGACGAACGGGGTCGGCCTGCGGGGGTGCGGCAGGCTCCGGTGTGGGGGCCTCCTCCGGCGGATTCGGCTCGGCCACCAGCGTTGTGGGCACGACCTCGGGCTGTGCCCCCTCCACCACCGGTCGGGGGGCTTGGGGCTGCATGATCCATGCAAGGATCGACACCCCCAGCGCCATCCCCAGCACCAACCCGGCCGCCAGCCCAGCCCACAAGTATCGGGATCGGCTGAACGCGGGCCCGCCGGTCACCGCCCCCCGCAGATGATCGTCCACCGGCGCCGCAGGATCCCGGTCCAGGCGGCGTAGCACGTGGGCCACGGCCAGCTCGACCTCTCCATCCGAGACCGGCTCCGTGCCCTCGTTTGCCACGGTCGGATCGCCCCCCGGAGCCTCGTCGAAGGCCTCGAACATCCGGTCCATATCGTCGCGCTCGCCACGCATTGTCATGGCGCTCCATTCTCGGGATCGAACAGGTCGCCGATCCGGATGTTCATCTCGGTCAACAGGTTGCGGCACCGCCGCCGCAACCGCTTCTTGGCCGCCTCGTACTCGGCGTAGGTCATCTGCAAGCTCGCCGCCGCCGCCGGGCCCTCCAGCTCCCGGCGCTGCTGGCTGGCCCACGCCTGGAACAGCGCGAACTCCCCGGCCGTCAGCCGGCCCAGGAACTCCTCGCGCCGGTCGGCGGCCTGCTTCTGCTCGACCCCGTCCTCCGGGCCGGATCCGGGCTGCGCCACCAGCCGGAGGTGGCTGTTGAGCTTGCTGTGGCGCATCTTCGCGCGGTGCTGGTCGCGGACCCGATTGGTGATCACCACCTTGAGCACCCGCAGCAGCGGCCCCCGCTGGGGGTCGTACCAGGACGGATCGCGGGTGTAGACCAGCAGCGCGTCGTGGACCAGATCCTCCGCCGCCTCCGGTGGCTTGCCCAGGGATCGGGCGTGGCGATAGAGGCCGGCGGCCAGCTCACTCCAGGTGATGACGCCCGGCTGGGTCCGCCAGGGATTGGTCCTATGGGGTCTGCCTTCGGTCATGTTCTCGGAGCCTCAGAATCGAAAATCGACGCCGGCTTCCACCCATAACGGCGCCAACACGGAGACCGCATCGACCGGGGTGTTGACCTGCTCCAAATCGTCCTTCACAGCCTGGGAATACAGGTAGTTGATGGTGATCGCCGCGCCCGCTTCCACATGGAGGGCCGCGGGGCCCATCGCCGGCAGGCTCAGGGCCAGGGACGGCCTGAACGCCATCTCGGTGTCCCTATTCCTCAGCTCAGAGATCTCGCGTTGCGTCTCGTTGAATCCGTCGGTCCAGAACAGGCTGACTTCATTCCCCACATCCACGGTGAGGCGAGGGCCTATCCTGAGGGCTCGCCCCAGCTTGCCTTCCACTCCCACTCCCAGGCGCAGCCCGAGCGATAGACTCCCCTCGAAATCCAGCACCAACTCGTACCCCCCCAGCGTATCCAGCGTTTGCTGACTCACGCGATTCAGCCCGAGCCGCGGGCCGGCGCCGAGCCGGATCTCGCCGCCGGGTGCGGGGAGTGCCACCCCCACCAGCACCCCGAGCCCGGAATCGAACGCGTGGAACGGCACCTTGCTCGACACGGAATCATCGAGCTGATGCACCAGATCCATGTCGGTGATGTAGCTGTCTCCCATGGCCAGGAACGGCGCTAGCATCAGCACACCGCCGGGACGGATCGTCAGGGCCGTCTGCCCGCTCACCTGGCCTTCGCAGGCGTTCCCGTTGTAGACCGCCGATTCGCCCCCTATCGTGGTGAACTCCTCACAGCTGGACACGATCCAGCCCAGCCCAACGTGCCAGGTCGTCTTCTCCCAGTCCCGGCCCAGGGGGACCTCGACATCGTCCTCCTCGAATCCGTCGTCCTTGCCACCAAACCGGAAGCTGACCCACGCCAACGGATCCACGCCCTCCGGCTCGGCAATTCCCCAGGCGATGGCCAGCTCCGGGTCCAGGAAGCTGGCGCTGGCCGCGCTCAGCTCGTCGTTCCGCCCGTCGAACACGCTGGCGTGGACCGTCTGCACCAGGAACGCGCGGGCCAGCCGTTCCCGCCCCTCTTTCCCGTCACAGTCCGTTCCCTCGCGGCAACTACGGATCACCTGCGCGGCATCCAGGTACAGCCGTTGCAGCTCTTCGGGCGCAACCAGCGACGCGAACAGTTCTGAGTCGTCCCCGGAGGCCGCCATCGGCCAGCCAAGGTGCAGAGCCAGCATTCCGATCAACGCGACACGCTTCATCTCCGCCTCCTTTCGCCTACCTGTACGAACGGCGATCGCGGATTTGCCGGTTCGGACAAAAATCAGGTGGATCGGGGCCGGGCTACCACCACCGGGGCTCTTCTTGGATGAACGTCGTCATCGCCTCGTACTTGGGCGCGTCCTGCAGATCCTGGTCCTGGGTCTCCAGCGCACTGAACGACCCGTACTGGGACCAGCGGCCACAGTAGTTGAACGCCGCGAACAGCTGGCCGTCGGCCTCCTTCCATCCGTCCAGATAGGTGCGGTAGCGCTCTCCCATGCGTGGATCGCGGTTGGCGTCGTGGAACAGCTGCTCCAGCGCCTCATTGCCCTGGGCCTCCCCCACTCCCACCAGGTGTTGGCCGCCCTCGTACGCCAGCAGCGCCAGGCCCCGCTCATCGGCCACCGCCGCGTTGGCTTCCATGTCCGCCACCGAGTCCGCCACCGCCAGCTCCAGCTCGGCGAACAGCTCGTCGAGGGACCAGGCGGCCACGTCGTGCTGGGTGCCGCTGTCGCCCAGGTAGCCACCGAAGTACGGCGCGATGGCCAGGGCGTCTGCGTGCAAATACGCGTCGTTCCAGTCCAGGACCGTCTCGGCGGTCCAGGGGTTGGCGCTCTGGCTGGCCAGTACACGCACCAGCCGCTCCGTGCCGCCGAAGGCCTGCTCCCACAGGGCGAAGATCTCCACCGAGCGCTGGCTGTAGTACCGCAGCCGGGCTTCTGTGGCGTCGCCGGACAGCCCCTGGGCCAGCCCCTCCTGCTGGGCGTAGGCTGCCTGTTCGAACAGGCCGTTCCACACCTCGTTGCTGTATTCGACGTAGGCCACCAGGCCCGGGTCCAGCTGGTCGTGCACCAGCGTGGCGAGCTGGGTTACGTACTCGTCGTCCGCAAGGTGCGGCACGCAAAACCATGGGTCGGCGTGCAGGGTGTTGGCCAGCTCGATCATCAACTCCGGCGCCACCCCCTCGTCACCGGATTGGTTGGCGTCGGCCAGGGTCGCCCGATCCTCCCAGCTGCTCACCGGGCTGCCGTTGGTCTCGGCCCAGTCCATGAAGCGCAGGGCGGCGAAGGTCTCCAGCCGTTCCAGGAACAGGGGGTGGAACGGTTCGTCTTCGCAGCTGCCCTCGAAGCCGGGCATCACAAGCCGGATATCCCGCACCGGATCGGCCTGGTCCGTGTCGATCAGTTTCAGATAGATGCCCTCATCCGGGGTCACATCCAGCGTCAGCCGCCCCGGCTCGGTGGCCGTCACCGTCGCGTCCCACTGGATATCGAACGCCCCCGTGCCTTCGTGGAGCAGCAGGTACTCCCCCGCTGGGTAGACCCCGCCGTCGAAGATCAGCGTCCCCGCCGCCTGCCCTTCCGCCAACGACTGGACCCAGCCGTTTTCGTCGAGGTCGATGGGTTCCCCCGTGTCCCAGGTCCACCCTTCGACCTCCTGGGGGATCCAGTCGCGGGACTGGCGGAAGCCGTCCACGAAGGCCCACTGGGTCATCCAGCTGTTGACCCCCGACAGGTTCATCCCCAGCGGCGATCCGTCGTTGGGCCACGGCTGGGTGTCGTCGTCATCGCCCGTGTCGTCATCGTCATCGTTCGCGTCGTCGTCGGCATCGTCGTCCGCCGCGTCGTCGTCGGGTGGGTCAGCACAGCCCAGCGTCAGCAGCGCCAGGAGCCCGGTCAGCACCATCCAGTTGCCAAGGATCTCGTTGCCCATGGTTCACTCCCTTCATCCCGACGTGGAGGATAGCAGGGGGGGTAGGGAAGCGGGAGATGGAGGTGGCCGAGGACTCCAACCGTCCGGATTCCGGACACCCGGTCCGATTTCCGGACTCCTGTCGCCCGCAAAGAATCTCACTTCTCGCCTAACCGTCGATTATTACTACGATTTCAATATTGGCCCACTCTATGCACATCTCCCGACTCATCAATCCGCTCTCCGCCAAGAACGGTGGACAGAGCAAAACCGACCCGGGTGGTCATCATGTGGAACCTGAAAACGAAGCAAATCCTTTCAACCGCAACCATCCATCTGTTTCTGTTGCTCACCCTGTCCCCGTTGAGTGCTGGTGCGTTCCCGAACAACGTCGCGCGGGGTCCGTCGCCGCTGGCTCCCTACGAGCTCTCGGTCTGGACCGAGAATGACGCTCAGACCTGGGAGATTCCGCGAGACGAAGAAATTGCGCAAGGTGTGCCCGTCATCGATGGTGACCTTGACTACCAGACCATGGGGGACCTGTTCTCGCAGGAGGATATCGAGGTCGCACCGGACGGGAATTCGATCCTCTTCAACATGACGGGTGGTGTGGAAGTCGAGTTGACACGCATCGGTAGTTCGGATGTCTGGACGATCGAGGGGTACACCTGTTCGTTCAATGGAGACGCGGGCTATTGTGAGTGGGGCTATCTGGGGCTGATCAAATCGGACGGTTTTGACCTGGCGGAGGAATTCCAGACAGCGGAGATCTTGTACGATCCCCAGGTTCTTGGTGGAATCGGCGCCGCGGGCGCCGTGGCCGTCGTTGCTATCTGCGTTACCATCATCGTCGTTGTATCCATCTGTGCCGCGACCGATGTGGAACTATCTGCCAACGCCAACGGGCACGAAGTCAGTCTTTCTTGCTGAGTTCCGTCCTTGGAGAATCCGATGGTGAGGGAAACCACGTTCGAATTCAGTCCGAGTAAGGCTCAATGGCACAGTCTGCTGCTGTTCCCACCTACGCTGCTAATCGGCATCGCGATTGCAGTTATTGGTGGACGAATGGGGACACTCCCGTCATACGGAGGATCGGCTGAGCGACTTTCTGACCTGCGTGA
>CAZDDH010000259.1:0-11959 GCA_964504165.1 uncultured Rickettsiales bacterium
ATCTGGTTTCGACCCTGATTTTACCAGACTTTCTGACCCTGCATTTCCAACGGCTCCGACGTCACTAGCGGACGGGGGTTACGACCCCATCATTCCACACACCCGTGAAATACGCACACGGAGGCTACCATTCCACACTCACCACGAAACCTGCATGTCGTCGAATGTTCAACACGTGCCCCCCTTCGAACAACAAGTATTGCCCACGGATTCCCTCCAGACGCCTCTCTACGATCGACTCCTTGGCCAGATTTGTACTCTTCACTTTGGTCGGATAACTGTTCACCGGGTACCTGATCTCGGTGATCGCATCGTCGTCCGTGACGTGGACTCGTAAACCATCGTTCAATTTTTTTGACAGTTCCCGTTTCATTCCCAGAAGATCGACGTCTTTGGGATCTTCTCCCGATACCATCTTGCGCCAGGGCGTCCTGTCCGAGATCCACGATTTGAGGGTCACCTCGATGAGCCCGGCCGGGTGGCGAAACGGCGTGACCGCCAGCCTCATGCCAGCGATGGCGCCTTGGTCCATCCAGCGCAAAACCGGCTCGTGGTTTTTGGTCACGCCGACCTTGAGACCGCCGCTATTGGCCAGGTACACGACGGTCTCCACCAGATGGTGTTTCCGCTCCCACTCCATGTCCCGTCCCTCACCCTCGTGTGCCAGGCAGAGTTCGGGGCGGATGATGCACGGAGAACTCTGCGGTCCATCGCGGAAACATGGGTAGCAGCAGCCGTCACCGTAGGTTTTCTTGGTCCACTTGCCGCACCGGATGCAGAACTTCTTCCCCGTGAATTCGATGCGAATCGGTTGGCCGACCAACTCGTTTATAGGCAGGCGTTCATCGCTGAGGCGCATGGAGTACTCCACCGGATCTGCGTGGTGTATGCGCCCCTTTCTCAGGAGGCCTTGCGTGATCATGGATTGCACCCTACCAGAACGCTGCGCCCAGAACAGGTGTATCCTTATGCACCGCGAATCAAAGGGGGGAGCCCATGCCACGAGGAAATCAGGTCATACGCCAATGGCGGGTTCTCAGAGCCATCGAGACCAGCCGTTGGGGCATGACTGCCACTGAGTTGCACGATTCGGTATCGGACCTGGGAAGTGCCCGGACGGTGTACCGGGATCTCCAATTCCTTCAGGAGGCTGGTTTCCCCCTGTACCAGGACGACGACAACCGCTGGCGCCTGCTGGATACCTCCGAGGGCGGCACGTCGCTGCCTATCCAGCCCACCGAGATCATTGCACTGCTGCTCTCTGAGCAGGTCATGGAACCGTTGCAGGGATCCGAACTTGCCGGCCCACTGACCAGGCTGCGGACCAAACTCATCAGTATGCTTGGCCCTCGCGGCATCGAGTTCATGGAAAAGTACGGTGCAGGCTATTTCGCCACGCTCTCTGCGCCCGGTAGCTATCACCATCGCGGAGACGATCTGCAACTCATCGGGGAGGCCATCGGCAATCGTACCACCTTGCGAATCCTCCACCACGCGGCCCATCGCGGCGAAACGCTTGAACGCACCGTCGACCCCTACGGGCTGTGGTTCTCAGACGGCGCGCTCTACTTGGTCGCCTTTGATCATCTCCGCAACGACATCCGCAAGTTCCTTGTCGATCGCATCCGTCGTATTTCACGGACACAAGACCGATTTGAGTCCGACCCCGAATTCGACCTCCAGGCCTACGTCGGTCGGGGCTTCCGCGTATGGCACGGTCAGCGCCGCCGTGTCGTCGTGGAGTTCGCCGCCGAGATTGCCCATCTCCCCCAGGAGCGTCGTTATCACCGCACGCAAAAGCTCGAAGAGCTCGCCGATGGTCGTGTGAGAGTCACGTTCCTGGCCGCGGGGCTACCTGACCTGGCCGCATGGATTTGTTCCTTTGGCGGCAGGGTGCGCGCTGTGGAGCCTGTCGAACTCGTCGCCATGATCCGTGAGTTTCATACCAGCGGGCTGGCGGCTCATCAGGTGGTGTCATCCGGGGACGTGTCCCTGGATGACAACGGCTCATTTGAGAATGACCGATGCAAGCTTGAAAAGCCCTGATTTGGATGGGATCTACCGAACGTTTACCTTTGGCGGGATGTTTGAGAAGGCGATGAGTTTCGCAACGTATCCTTTCCAACGCGAGATGGCCAAGGGGCCGAGAACGTATCGCTGTACCTGATTGCCTATGGCCACCCTCGGTCACGACATGCGCGAGTTCCAGGTGGACCGGATTCGAGCCATCGAAGCCCTGGATGTGACTCCTGAACACGACCCCGAATTTGATCTGCAGCAGTATGTCGGCAAGGGGTTCTGCGTCTGGCACGGCGCCGTCCACAAGGTGGTTGTGGAGTTCGAACCAGAGATCGCCCATCTCCCCCGGGAACGTCGCTTCCTTCGCACCCAGCGAGTCAAGGAACGACCTGATGGTCGCGTACGGGTTACCTTCGAGGCGGCGGGGTTGCCTGATCTCGCGGCGTGGGCGTGTTCACATGGGGGAAGACCGTGGTGGTCCGACCTGAGGAGTAGGTGGTCGAGGCCATGCATTGCGAAGGGGAGGCGGTACGGTGCGGCCAGTGCGTGGCAGCCTCAGAGCACACCAGCGGGCATGAATGACCCGTATCCGCCCTGGTCTGTGCGCGCGATGCCGGCCCGAAGGACAGTAGCGATCCCAACGGCATCCCTTTGTGCCTCAGAAAGGTGCTTTAGATTCGGCCACGCCAGCAGCGAACTGATCCCACGAACGGATCCAGGGGGGGTCCAGAGGGGCCAGATGAAGTGCCCGGTCTTCCATCCGCCTCCGATTCCGGTGGTCTGCAGACGGCCGTTGCGAGCTACTACGGGAAAAAAAGCAAGGCCTAGGAACGCCAGCCAGTTTGCGCCGGGTTCACTTCCTCGCTTTTCACCGCTGGGATTGGTGGCGCGATGCGCGTAGAGGCTAGCGCCCCGGGTCGAGTCCCACGACAGACTGGGCAGCTTGCTTTCCGAGAGCCAGGGCCCGATGAGGGCATCCCTGACGTTTGTCTCTTCAACTCCACGCAGCAAGTCGTTGACCATCTTGAGGAACAGCTGTTGTCCAGCTGTGAAATGGAAGGCCGTGGGCTTGACGTTGCCGTTGCCGTCCACCACCTCAGGGGCACCAAAGGCAGCGACCTGCTGGGCGGACCGACGCTCACCCTTAGCGGCTGATGCGGCGACGCGGTCTAGGAAGCTCCGCATCAGCGCGGGTGGGGGCTTCAGATCCTGGACGGCACCTTTTTGTCCCGGTTCGGCTGGATCGCCAGCTTTTGTGTAGGCCAGCCTCAACGCCGATTCGTCCGCCCATGTTGGAAGATCCTCCATCACCGCAAGGACGATCTCTTCCAGATTCCCGACTCCGTGGAGCACTGGGCACCAGGTTCCGTCGCTTCGCCAGGACAACTTGACGGGATCGGTCCCCTCCCTGGTCGCCTTTTCGTCAAGCACGCGCAGCGTACCCAGCGCAGCCAGAAAACCCAGCGGGTTGGCCCCGTCGAGACCCGGCAGCAGTATGCCTTCAGCGCTCATGACAACACCCCCTCTCCCTGTTCACTGACGCGGTGATCGGCCAGTCGGATGATCGCATCGAGCCACGCCAGACCCCACCAGCCGTATCGTTCGGTGAGGCTCCAGAATCGGTCGGGGACGCCCGAATCCAGGCGGGCGAGACCATGGTCGGTGCTGCCCTTCCACTGGATGTCGGCGATCTCCAGCGTCACGGACACGGGCTCCAGATCCCTGACGGGAGGAGCGAAGGGCCTTCCCCAGCCGTGGTGGGCGCCAATGAGGTACAGCACAAGTTCTGGATCGTGGGCCTGAGAGAGGGCGGCGGCGTGCTGGGCTACCAGGGACACCGACAGCAACTCGTGGCGTTGTCCTTCAGGGTATCCCGCTCGGACTCGGGCGATGGCCCTGGAGCGTGCGTCGTAGGCGTGCATCGAGGACTTGGCGATGGGCTCGGAGAGCATGGCGAGGCGGATTTCGTTGCCTCCAACCAGCATCCGCTGGAAGCGGGGGTCGCCCTTGCCCAGATCGTGCAGTTCGCCAGCGAGCCGCAGGTCGGCCGTCAACTCCTCTGGTAGTCCGAGCGCCGTCCCGAAACGATGGGCCAGCGCTCCGACGTCCCTTAGATGGTTGGCCAGCGTGGCTTTCTGCGCCACAAAGGACGCGACATCGGACTCCGTGGTCATGTCCGTACCGGTGGCGAGGCGGCTCCGGTGACGTGCAACGAGGGCCCATGTCCCGTTGGGCAGCGCCACCGCGCGATGGCTCATGAGGTGCTCAACGATCCCATTCCAGGGCGCCGGCTGTTCCTCGGGAAGGCCTATGAGCCACGCTTTGATCTCCTGCCTCGAGTCCGCCTCGACGTCGGTCGAGGAAGGCACCCGAGGGACCTGTGCGCGTGAGGTCCCGACAATCCAGCCAGGAAGCACCGCGTCGTGAAGACGAAGCACGGCTCGTCCGCGCTGTCGCCACTGGGTCAGATCACCCAGGTCCGTCACCGGAGTGGGGTCGTGTTCCTCTACACTGGGGGCCCAGTTGCCAAAGCGGATGCCACCGTAGCTGGCCGGGACCACCAACGTGTCACCAGGCCGGATGGACCGACCATCGACCATTTCGACTCCCGAGCCCATCCAGCGCACGGCCAGCTTCTCGCCGGCCTCGCGATCTCGTTCGCTGATGTCGGCGGACCCCAGCACATCGGAGACCTCGATGGGGGCCGAGTCAGCAAGCCAGGCGCGACAGGCTGCAATGGGGACCGGCAGTGCCTCCAGCGAGCCCGGCGGGCAGGCGGCAAGCTGGGCTCCGAGGTCCGCCAGCGCGTCGTCTCCAGCCGTGGCATCAAGCAACATTTCGTGGCGCAGATCGGCTCGCCAGATGAGCTGCACATCAGGGCGTCGATCATCCGGGCCGTGCAGCCACAGGGCCGGATCGGGATCGGGCTCGGGACGAGGGCTAGTCTGGGCCCAACGGTCCAGATGCATCGGCAGCAGGACTGGGGCGTGCCTGACCGGAGCCACCATTTGAGCGATGCGTTTGGGCTCGGGCAACGAAAGGGCCTCGATGCCCAGGTCCACGCCGTTGCCCTCTTCGTCCAGTTCTTGCAGCCAGGTCCACGTCTGCTTCAGCGTCTCCCCGTACACCGGGTCGGGTTGCGCCTTGGCCCCCTCTACCTGGTCTTTTCGGGCCAGGACGACCGCCTGGCTGTCCCCCTGAACACCGCAACGATCCAGCCGGCCGAAGCGCTGGCGTAGCGCGTCTAGACTGGCGCATTCGGTCACCAACGCGTCGAAATCGAAGTCCGCACCCGCCTCGATACACTGGGTCGCCACGAGTAGTAGCGGACGGGCCCGGACATCTCGATCGCGGCTGCTGGCCAGGCGGTCTCGGAGAGCTGCATCGAGGACTCGGTCGCGGTCGAGGGGGCGCATCCGGCCGGTCAGCAACACCACGTCGAGATCGTCACGGGTGTCCAGGGCGATGCGAATGTCCCGGGCGGTGTCTACCCGGTTGACGATAATGGCCACTGTCTGGGCTCTTGCCTTGAGGAACCCCAGCGCTTCCTTGACGCACCGCTTCACCAGCGGCGCACGTCTCTTCGCCTCGTCCCGGCCAACTGCGGTGACGACGCCCATCACCACCCGCTTATGTGCCTGCAGGCGTTGCCGTAAAACGGGGTGATCGCGGTCCTCCTCGACGAGTTGGAACACCTCGTCATCAGCGGTCACGGTGCCCGGCGTAGCGGACATTCGCACCACGCCCCAGCGAGTGGGGAGGTCAGCGTGCTCTGCACGATACCAACGGTCACGGATCGCCACCATGGTCTCGGCCAGAGGCACGGCCAGATGCACCTCATCGAGCAAGAACAGCGCGTCATTGCCTAGCAGCCCCGCATGGATCGGGGCCATTCGCGGAGACAAGCCGTATCCGCGAAAGAGCAGGCGCGATCCTACCTGGTCAACCGTGGACACACCGAGCACCGGCTGGTCAGGGCGAAGGGCCCAGCTGTCATCGCGGGGCATTCCACCACGCATCACCGCCACGGCGAACGGGTCGTCTTGTGCACCTGCACCCCATAGCGCGCGCAATGCGTCTGTCACCTTTTGGCACCAACCACTCTTGGCCTGCCGGAGCCGTCCAAGGATGGCGCGGGCATGGTCCGCTCCCTGGTCGACGATGACTCGACGGTCCACGACCAGCAATGTCCGGCGGGGCGCCGTTTCTGGGGTCGCAGCCATGGCGAATAGCGCAATGTCGAGAGTGCTGGTCTTGCCCACGCCAGTTGGGAGATCGAGCACGTCGGGCCAGCGGCCCTCTACCAGCACATGGTCCGCCAGACGGACCTGCCAAGGGAAGGGTGCGTAGCCATGAACTTCCTCGAAGAAGGCTGCAAATTCGTCAGCAGTCCAGCGGCTCACGATCTACCCTCCCGCTCTCGCACAGGCCGGAACAAGCCCAATCCGACGTATCGGCCGGCGCCGAGCAGCACCGGACCACGGATGGGCTCGGCGAAGGTAATGCGCGCGTGCACCTTGACCCGCCGTAGCTTACCTTCCTCGGGCGGAAAGGGCGGCCAGTACTGGGCCTTGGTTGCTCCCGGCACGGACACCGATGGCAATACCGTGACCGTCCTGGGCCTCGGCAAACCGATGCGAGTGCAGGCTTCGGCGAGGCTCGTCTCTGCCTTGGTGTAGGCTGCTTCGGCCGTGATGTGATCGCGTGATCGTAGGTTGCCCGGGTTGCGGTCCAGGGCCACCGGCGTGACGGTGACCCAGGTCCGCGCCGCGTGGCTCCAGGTCCCCGCTCTCAGGGTATTCAGAGGAGCTTCTCCCCAAGCGATTCGTTCCAGTTCCAGGACGCCGGCGCGGCCGAGCTGCACCTGGACGATCGGAGCTTCCTCGTCCTCCAGTCGATACGTCTCCTCCCAGGACCCCATAGCCCGTAGAACCGCGCGGTGTTCCGCGGGGTCCACTTTCCGAGGAAAGACAAGAACGACTCCAAGGATGGTCCCGTCGGCGTGCTTATGGCCCACGAACGGCAACGGGAGGATCGCCAGATGGGGCTGTGTCAACGGCTTGCCTTGCGCACTGTGACCCGAGAGTAACGGTGGAACGGGATCTTCGCCACACGCCATGAGGGCGCCTCGAACGGCTTTCGCCACGTCCACGGCACGAGTCGAACGTAGACGAGGGCCACCGACGCGGCGCAGCACGAGCCAGTCCTGGTCGTCAAAGACCCCCTTGGGTCGGTCGATGGGCCTGGCGATGGTGCCCTTGCGATACCGCTGGTAGACGCAGGGTAAAACACGAGGCTCGATCTCCTGGTGTTGCTCCCATGCCTCCTGCAAGCGCATCAGCTGTCCCTCGCCGGGAACGCGCAGGATTTCCTGGCCGGCCTCGTCGGGGAACCAACTCGCTTCGGGTGCGTTGTCCGTGACGCAGCAGGTCACGAGAGACGAAGAATGCCCAATCCGCACGATCCGGCCGGCGAGTTGGGCCAGGGAGATGCGGATGCTGTTCTCCGGCTCTTGTTCCCAGACCAGATGTACCACCGGGTCGTCAGGAGACACCGATGGAAACGACCGTGCCTGCTTGGTGCGGTTCCATGGCAGCAGTCGCCTGGCGGTGTCGCGCGCCTGCTTGCTGTCCTTGTCCGACCAGGCCGTCTCTTCGGCCGCTCGTGCTACCAGCTTCTCTTTGGCCTTGTCGAACGCCTTGCAAGCTCTGGCCGCGTGCATCTCGGCCTTCTTCAATCCTCTGGGTTCGTTCTCCTGCTGGGCTCGCTGAAGCGCTCGCTGCGCTTCCATATAGACTTGTTCCGCCTGGGATGCCTTAAGCCATACTCTGTCGTACGACCGCACGACGCTCAGATCATTCACCGGCACGAAGTGGGTCACGACCGTCCGCGTGTTTTCGCCGGATGCTGCGATATACGGTGCGCCCGCGCATTCTAGCCACTCTAGCGCCTGGCGCTCACCTTCGGACAGTTCGTCAACGTCGGCCCACGCGGCGGCCATGGCCGAAAACACCCTCGATGGATGCGGGGGCCATTCAGCCACGTCCCTGTCGTTGTAGGCCGTCGCGACGCACCGGCCCGTGAGGTACTCGATGCGGAGGGCCAGCATCAGGCGTCCCCAGCGCCATTGCCCGCTGCGGGCCCGGCCAGTGCGCGGCTGCGACGGATCAGTTCAGACAGCTTCGGCGCGGGGCGCAAGGACAACGGCTCGCGCTCCCAGCTGAAGCCAAACTCGGCAGCCTCGTTGGCAGCCGCTCGCAGCAGGTCGGCCGCGCCCCCTACATCGAGATGAACGCGGATCGGATCTCCGCCATCGGATGGGATGATCTCCAGATCGAACATGCCTCCCTGTTCGGGCACCAGCAATGAGCGTGACCTCAGGTCATAGCCGATCTCGCGCTGGTAGGCGACGGCGGCCAGCGCCAGGGCCGCGAGCGCAGTGCGGACGGCCTTTTGAGCGTCACGCCGCGCAGGTGCGTCCACGGTGTTGCCATGTAAGTCCTTCGGGAAGCGGAGCCGCCGCAGGGCGGGCATGGACAGCACCGTCGTCTGCATTGCGTAGTCGAAGGTGACGCCCCCAGCCCAGGGGTCGATGGATGGAGCGACATTACCGTGGTTGATGGAGGCAGGCCGTCCCTTCTCCTTATCTCCCTTGCCCCGGGCATAGGGTTTGGCTTTGCCACTACCCATCCCCTCGACCGTCCAGTTGCCCCCGTCCGCGCCGTCATGCAGGATCGTCACACCACGCTGGATGCCCGCTGGATCAAGCCGGCTGCCCACCTTCTTGCCTACCTCGACGCCGACACCGACGATCTCCGAAACCAGGGTCCGCTGGAACTTGTTCTGTGGCCCAGGAGACAGCCGTGTCGAGTTCCATACTCCGAACACAAGGGCCGTGGGGCAGTACTTGTAGACGGCCACGGCGTTCCGGGTCGTTGCCTCGGCATAGGCCAGACCGGCTTCGCTGTCGGGGAAGCGCGTGCCGTCCAGCAGCACACTATCGCGGATCAGCGCATCGGCAATCCGGTGAGGTGCCTGCAAGGTCGTCAGTCGTCCCAGGTCCCCCAACTCGGGCTCGTCGCTGAAGTCCACGGCGATCACCGGGAAGTCCAGCTCCTTCGCATCCCAGCCCTCCAGGAGAGCCTCCTCCATGCGATTTGCCTGGGAAGCGACCGAGTCCAGAAGCACCGTCGGTACTGTCTGGCCATCGATCCGTCGATCTTCCTGCACGTACTTGAGCTTGTTGTCTCCCGTCGCGAAGGTCGGCGGGAAAACCTTGTCCCCCGGACCGCCCGCCGGCTGAAGGCGCATCACGGTGCGGATCGCAGCAGCGTCCCCACCTACGGCGCGTTGAAGCTGATCGAGATTCAGAGCCTTCGTATCTGGCATGTTGGTTCCTCTCTGAGAATCGGTGGACCGTCAAAACCGACAGCTCAAATGCGGCCCAAGCCTCATGGCTCCAGTTCACCTTGCCGAGGTCGCGCTGTCGAATTCCGTTCCACGTTTGCTGACGTTCGTTCTGGTCATGGCTCTCATCCCCCGAAAGCCGCAGCTACACAATATAGCGCCCTGCGAGCCAGGAGAACATGGCACCATGATTCGATCCTGTCGGTGCCTGTGGTGACACCATGGCGGCTGGCATTGTCATCCAAGGACACGACCCCCGATGTCAACCCCACCATCCAAGATCAAGTCTCCACCAGTCGGACCCCGAGGAGGGAATGGAGATGCCGATCACGTCAGCTACCCAGCGTGATGACAACGCAGATTCGACCCCGAATCTGCTCCAGGTGAGGATGCTCAACGAGTTTACATACTGCCCACGTCTGTTCCACATCGAGTGGGTTCAGGGCGAGTTCGCCGACAATTATGAAACGGTCGATGGCAGGTACAAGCACCGCCGGATCGACCGCAAGGATGGCGCGGTTCCCGATCCATCGGAGCTAGGGCCAGGTGGGACCGTGTATCGTTCGGTGTTGCTGTCCGATGCCGATGAGGGCCTCATCGCGCGGATCGATCTCCTCGAGACAGACCACCGCGAGGTGATCCCCGTGGAGTACAAGCGGGGCAGCGCCCCGGATATCCCCGAACGAGTCTGGGAACCGGAACGGATCCAGCTGTGTGCCCAGGGGTTGATCCTCCAGCGCAATGGGTACACGTGTGCCAGGGGCTCGGTGTACTTCACCGACTCCAAAGAGCGCGTCGAGGTCCCGTTCGACGAAACGCTGATCAACCGGACCCGCGAGCTGCGCGACGAAGCCCTGCGCGTCGCAGCCTTGCCCACACCTCCCGCCCCACTGGAGGACAGCCCGAAGTGCCCCCGTTGCTCCCTGGTAGGCATCTGCCTACCCGACGAGATCAACACCCTGTTCGACGGCGAGCAGCCCCATGAAAAGGAAACACGCAAGATCATTGCCTCGCGAACCGATGCGCTGCCCCTCTACGTTCAGAAACAGGGTGCCAAGCTGTCCAGGAGCGCCGGTACCCTACGCATCCTGGAGAAGGGGAAGATGGTCGAATCTGCGCGGTTTCTCGATATCTCCCAGGTCTCGGTGTTCGGCAACGTCCAGGTCAGTACACAGACCGTGGCCGAACTCGCCCGCCGCTCCATCCCGCTGTGCTACTTTTCGACAGGCGGCTGGTTCCGCTCCATCACCTCGGGGCTGGGGCACAAGAATATCCATGTTCGGCAGCAGCAATTCCGGGCCGCCGATGACGCCGAATTGAGCCTGTCGCTGGCCCGTCGCTTCATCGTCGCCAAGATCAAGAATTGCCGTACCTTGCTCCGGCGCAATCTTCCCGAACTAAAGGGTGGTGTGCTCAAGGATTTCACCGCCGCTGCGAGGCGCGCCAGCCGGGCCAAGGTTCCTCAGTCCCTCCTCGGTTTCGAGGGGACCGCCGCCCGGCTGTACTTTGGCAAGTTCAGCGGGTTGCTCAAGAGCCAGGGCGATGAACACAGGCGGTTCGAGTTCGGAAATCGGAACCGCCGCCCCCCCCGTGATCCGGTGAACGCGATGCTCTCGCTCGCCTATGCGATGTTGACCAAGGATGCGCACATCGCCCTGTTGGCCGTGGGACTGGACCCCATGCTCGGGTTTTTCCACAAACCTCGCTTTGGGCGACCGGCCCTGGCCCTGGACATGATGGAGGAGTTCCGTCCGTTGATCGCGGACTCGTGCGTGCTCACCGCCGTTAACACCGGGATCATCAGTCAGGAAGACTTCATCCGCGGTGGCCCTGCAGTGTCGCTCACGTCCGGGGGGCGCGCGAAGTTTATCAAGGCCTACGAGCGGCGCATGGATCAGCTCGTCACGCATCCCGTGTTCGGCTACCGGATCACCTACCGGCGCGTCCTCGAGGTCCAGGCCCGGCTACTCGCGCGGTTCCTCATGGGTGAGATCGAATCCTACCCGATGTTCCTGACGAGGTGAGCAGCATGCGGACTCTCTACATCGTCGCCTACGACATCTCGAACCCCAAACGCCTACGGCAGACTTTCAAGCTGATGCGTGGGTTTGGAGATCACCTTCAACTCTCGGTCTTCCGATGCGAACTCAGCGAGATGGAGCGTGTCCAGATGATCGCTGAACTCGGCCAGGTCATCCATCACCGAGATGACCAGATCCTCATCGCCCCCCTGGGTCCCCCCACCGGCCACAACGCCAGATCGATCGCCACCCTTGGCCGGGCATTGACGCACTCCCGACATCACGTCATCGTGGTGTAAGGCGCCCGTTGTTTCCCACGCGTTCCTTGACAACAGAATAGGCGAGCAGCGGGGTGAACACGCATACCCCCGATCTGCTCGAATCTTCAATAGACTGAAATCACAGGAGATTTTCAGACGTGCCGCAAGACAAGTCGTCGAAGCAACACTCATACATCGAGGTGCTTGAAAAGCACCGTAAATCCGTAGAGAATGCGGATAGTTGGAGGATGG
>CAZDDH010000260.1:0-11928 GCA_964504165.1 uncultured Rickettsiales bacterium
GTCAGGGACGCCGCCGCCGTCCGTGTCCGCGTTCAACGGATCGGTGGTGGTGGCCCCGGCGTCGCCGTCGGGTACGAACACGGCAGGATCGGTGTCATTGCCTTCCGGGGCGCCCAATCCCGCCTCGGTGCCGTCTAGGATGCCGTCGCCGTCGCTGTCGGGATCCAGCGGGTCCGTGCCCAGCCCGACCTCGGTGCTGTCCAGCAGACCATCGTCGTCCGTGTCGTCGTCCAGCGGGTCCGTGCCGCCGGTGACCTCCTCGCCGTCCGTCAGTCCGTCGCCGTCCGTGTCGGGATCGTTGGGATCGAGGCCGTTGTTGTTCTCGTAGTCGTCGGACAGGCCGTCGCCGTCGCTGTCGACGCAGACCCCGTCGTCCGCCGGGTCGTTGGGATCGCACTCACCGTTCTGTGGCTCGTATACGCCGTCGTAGTCACCATCCTCGACGCCGTCAGGGGTGCCGCCGCCATCCGTGTCAGCGTTGAGCGGGTCGGTGGTGGTGAGGCCGGCGTCGCCGTCGGGGATGAACACCGCCGGGTCCGTGTCGGCCCCTTCAGCCTGATCCAGGCCCATCTCGGTGCCGTCCTGGATGCCGTCGCCGTCGCTATCCGCGTTCAATGGGTCGGTGCCGTAGGCGTCCTCGGTGCCGTCCATCAGGCCGTCGTCGTCCGTGTCGTCGTCCAACGGGTCCGTACCCAGGCCCACCTCGTCGCCGTCCGTGAGGCCGTCGCCGTCCGTGTCCGGTTCCAGCGGATCGGTGCCCAGGTCGATCTCGTCGCCGTCGTCGATGCCGTCGCCGTCCGTGTCCGGCTCGTTGGGATCGGTCTCGCCGGGATCGAGGATGCCGTCACCGTTCGCATCCTCCACGCCGTCGCCGATGCCGTCGCCGTCCGTGTCCGGGTTGGTGGGGTCGGTGGGGTTGTCGCCGTTGACCTCGACGCCGTCGTCGATGCCGTCGCCGTCCGTGTCCGGGTCGTTGGGATCCAGGCCGTTGTCGTCCTCGTAGCCGTCGGAGAGCCCGTCGCCGTCGCTGTCCACGCAGTAGCCGTCGTCGGCGGGATCGTTGGGATCACACTCGCCGTCGGCGGGTTCGTACACGCCGTCGTGGTCCGCGTCCTCGACGCCGTCGCCGATGCCGCCACCGTCCGTGTCGGCGTCCAGGGGGTCGGTGGTGGTGGCGCCCGCGTCGCCGTCCGGCACGAACACGGCCGGATCGGTGTCGGCCCCCTCGGGAGCGGCCAGGCCGGCCTCGGTGCCGTCGAGGATACCGTCGCCGTCGCTGTCCGGGTCGGTGGGATCGGTGCCCAGGGCATCCTCGGTGCCGTCCATCAGCCCGTCGTCGTCCGTATCGTCGTCCAGCGGGTCCGTGGCGCCGCCCACCTCGACGCCGTCGTCGATGCCGTCGCCGTCCGTGTCCGGGTCGTTGGGATCCAGGCCGTTGTTGGTCTCGTAGTCGTCGGAGAGGCCGTCGCCGTCGCTGTCGATGCAGGCGCCGTCGTCCGCCGGGTCGTTGGGATCACATTCGCCGTCCTGCGGCTCGTACACGCCGTCCAGGTCCATGTCTTCCACGCCGTCGCCCGTGCCGCCGCCGTCCGTGTCGGCATCCAGCGGGTCCGTGGTCGTGGCGCCGGCGTCTCCGTCCGGCACGAAGATCCCCAGGTCGGTGTCGTCCCCCTGTGGGGCATCGATGCCCAGCTCGGTGCCATCCTGCAGTCCGTCGCCGTCCGAGTCCGGATCCGCCGGATCGGTGCCGCTGGTTAGGTACTCGTAGTCGTCGGTGAGCCCGTCGTCGTCCGAATCGTCATCTCCGTCGTCCGTGCCCAGCGAGGTCTCGAGATCGGCGCACAGCCCGTCGCCGTCCGCGTCGCCGGTGGCGTCGTCCCCGTCGCAGATGTCGTTGTCATCGCAGACCCCGTCGCCGTCGGAGTCGCCTGTGGCGTCGTCGCCCCAGCACAGGTCGTTGGAGTCACAGATCCCGTCGCCATCCGAGTCGTCCGGGTTGTCGTTGGGGCAGGGATCGATGTCGTCACAGACACCGTCGCCGTCCGCGTCTCCGGTGGCGTCGTCGCCCGTGCAGGCATCGATGTCGTCGCAGATCCCGTCGCCGTCCGAGTCTCCGGTGGCATCATCGCCGTCGCAGACGTCAATGTCGTCGCAGACTCCGTCTCCGTCCGTGTCGCCTGTGGCGTCGTCGCCGTCGCAGATGTCGGAGGAGTCGCAGACGCCATCGCCGTCCGTGTCGTCGGGATTGTCCAATGGGCACGGATCGATGTCGTCGCAGACTCCGTCTCCGTCCGTGTCGCCTGTGGCGTCGTCGCCGTCGCAGATGTCGGAGGAGTCGCAGACGCCATCGCCGTCCGTGTCGTCGGGATTGTCCAATGGGCACGGATCGATGTCGTCGCAGACTCCGTCTCCGTCCGTGTCGCCTGTGGCGTCGTCCCCGTCGCAGATGTCGATATCGTCGCAGACGCCGTCGCCGTCGCCGTCGGCCATACCCTCGTCGACGGTGCCGTCGCAATCGTTGTCCGCGCCGTCACAGACCTCGACGCCGTCGGGATTGATGTTGGGATCGCCGTCGTCGCAGTCCCGGTAGTTCGGGTGGCCGTCGCCGTCGTCGTCGCCGGTCAGTTCCACCGAATCCAGCGTGCCGTCGTTGTCGCTGTCCAGATCCAGAGCGTCGATGGTGCCGTCGCCGTCCGTGTCGATGGCGTTGCCGCCGTCCGTCTCGACCCAGTCGGTGATCCCGTCCCCGTCCGAGTCCGGGTCGGTGGGATCGGTGCCCAGTATGGCCTCGTCCGCGTCAGTGATGCCGTCGCCGTCCGTGTCCACGGGGATGATCGGGTCGGTCATGATGCCGTCCAGGGTCGGATCCCCCGTGGAGCCGTCGTGGCAGGCAAAATCCACGTCCAGGGCCTGGGCGCTGTTGGAGGTGCCGGCCCACAGGACGATGGGGTTGGCGGGATCCACGCCGGAGGCGGTGAAATCGGCCAGCGGGATGGCCAGCGTGAGGAGGTAGTCGGGGTTGTTGTCAAAGGTGCTGTTCGTGACGGCGGCGTGCCAGTAGTTCTCGGGTGGGGTGAATGTAGCGAGGGTGTTCTCGGCCGGGTCCCGCGGGTCGTTGGGCGTGGCTTGAACCGTGTTTTCCTGCCAGGACAGGTTGTCGGCGCCGTTGCCGCGCGCCAGATAGAGGAATTCGTAGTCGGTATAGACTTGGTCGTCGTCGATTTCGTAGCCCCAGCCGAAGGACTTGAGGTTGTCCGTGGCCTGGATCGGGTCGCCGTCCAGGCGCATGCGGAAGTAGAAGTAGCTGGCGTCCGAGGCGTGGTACATGGCCGGGTAGCTGGCGTCGCCCACCACGTCCCGATGATCCCACCCCGAGACCGTGTCGGCCACCGGGTCCCAGGCCACCTGTCCGCCGCAGTAGAACGGCAGGAAATCGCCGTCGGGCGGTGGTGTGAGCATGCCGTGCGCGGTCGTCTCCGTGGGCAACGGGCTGGCGTCTTCGCTGCAGCCGAGCCCTCCGGCAACGAGGGCGATCAACGTCGTAACAATGAGGAGGCGCGAGGGAGTCATCATGGGATCCGGCCCTTCCTGTACCCGGTTGTCCTCGTGGCGATATGAACGGCACGGCCTGTGCACGAACGAATACTATACTAGATCGTCGGCTTTTGACGGCCTTTTTACAACCACGGAAACCAGCACGAACGAACCGCGTAGGAGTGGTACAACGGAACTTCGACTGGCCCATGTAGACCATCGAACCATCGGAGCAGAACATGACCACGACTCTCGAAGAGCTACGCTGGACCGACGCTGTCGAGCTGGCCTCCCCCCACCCCTACGTGCTGGCCACCACCGTGGACGCCGACGGCAAGCCCAACGCCATCGGCATCGGCTGGTTCACCATCGTGTCGTGGAAGCCAGCGATGGTGTGCATCTCGGTGGCCCCGCCCCGCCACTCCTACGCCAACCTGGAGGAGACGGGGGAGTATGTGATCAACTTCCCCTCCCCGGACATCGCGCACCAGGCGTGGACCGCCGGCACGAAGTCGGGCTCGCAGATGGACAAGTTCGGCGAAGGCGGCCTGGTGGCCGTGCCGTCGCTGGAGGTCCGCCCGCCGGCCATCGAGGGGGCGACGATGGCGTGGGAGTGCAAGGTGGTCAACAAGGTGGATGCCGGTGACCACCGGCTCTACATCGCAGATATCGTGGCTATTCGGGGCGATCAGTCCCGCACGGATCATCTGGTCTCCCTGCACTACCGCGAGCTGATGACGGTGGACCACAAGGCCGGGACCGTGGTCCCCGTGGAGCACAAGTAACAGGGGGTCACGACGTGGTGCGCCTACCCTTGGGGCCTTGGCTGCTGTTTCTGGTTGCGATCCTGACGCTGGGTTGTCCGGCGGACGACGACCCGGGCGACGATGACGACGCGGTCGACGACGACGCGGGCGACGACGACGACACGGGGGACGACGACGACACGGGGGATGACGACGCGGAGCCCACTGCCGTGGAGATGACCCTCCCCTGCGAGGACACGGATCTGGAGGTCTACACCACCCCCGCCGGGCTCCCCCCATGGGACTCGACGGTGCTGGGCGACGTCGTCCGCTGCTCCCCGGGGGAGGTGCTGTCCGTCGAGGAGACCGAGCAGCGGCTGCTGTCCGCCGGCGTGACCGATATCGAACCCATCGTCGGCGTGAATACCTACCGCATCGCCTACCGCACGACCCGCTGGGAAGGCCAGGAGGGGGTGAGCACGGCGCGCGTGTATCTGCCCGACGGGCTGCACCCACAGGGGGCCATGCCCATGATCGTCGTGACCCACGGCACGGCGGGGCTGGCGGACCTGTGCGCCCCGTCCATCTACGACTCGATCAACGACTACCTGACCCTGCCGTTCGTGGCCCGCGGCTACGCGGTGGTGGCGCCCGACTACGCCGGGCTCGGCAACGAGGGCGTGCAAGGGTACGGCAAGAACAAAGACACCGCCCACTCGGTGCTGGACGCGGGGCGGGCCCTGCGCGGTGCCGTGACGGTGGGCTCCCTGGCCGACGGGATGATCGCCGTCGGTCACAGCCAGGGCGGTGGCGCGGCCCTGTCCGCCCACGCCATGGGCAGCAGCTATGGGGACGGGGACGTGCTGGGGGTCATCCCGTTCGCCCCAGGGTGGACCATCGACACTGACGGGCTCTGGGGCGCCTCCCACTATCCCCAGCTGGCCCCGTACATCTCAACGCCGGCCGTGGTCGCGTCCCTGGCGTTGTACTCGGACGCGGCCAATTTCGTGGGGCCGGAGGACGGGACGGAGTACTTCGACGCGGGCGTCGCCGAGGCCATCGGCGACGCCATCGAGTCCCAGTGTGTGTACGAGCTCCTGTCCACCTTGCCGCCCCTGGGCACGACCTACGCGGACGTGTTCGACGCCACCTTCCTCGACACGGTCGCCGCTTGCCTGGATGGGGCGGGTGACTGCGGTCCGCCGGGGGAGGGCTACGTGCAGCGGGTCCAGCAGAATCTGCTCTCCGCGGACGGGGGCGGTGGGCCGATCCTGATCATGCAGGGGATGGACGATACGTCGGCCGAACCGGAGACCACGGCCTGCATCGTCGACAAGCTCATCGACGACGGCGTCGAACCCCAGGTGTGCACGTTCGAGGGCCTGGAGCACATGGATATCGTGGAGAACACCATCGGCTTTGCCGTGGACTGGACCGAAGCGCTGGCCGTGGGGGAGGCCTTGCCCGCCTGCCAGGCCAGCGAACTACCACCCTGCGAGTGAGTCACGCCCCTAGGGTCCTATCCTCAACCGGCTCCCAGGGCGCGGTGCAGCACGGTGCGTAGCTTCCACGAGTCGTACGGTTTGTGCAGGAAGCCGGCGAGCCCCTGGCTGGCCACCTTCCGCATCGCCTCTTCCTCGTTGTACCCGCTGGACAGGACCACCACCACGTCCGGCTGGATGGCCCGCAACTCGAAGAAGGTCTGGCGGCCGTCCATGTGCGGCATGGTCAGGTCGAGGACGACGCAGGTGATCTGGCTGGGATCACGCTGGAACAGGCGCAGGGCCTCTCGGCCATCGGCGGCCTCCAGCACGGTGAACCCCATCCGGACGAGCATGCGGGCGGTGGCGATGCGGATCGCCTCCTCGTCGTCCACCACCAGCACGGTGCCTTCCCCCCGCCAGTCGTCGCTGTAGCTCAGCGATCGGTACTCGTCCAGGGTGGAATCCGTCTCCTTGGGGACGGGCAACAACACGCGGAAGCGTGATCCGAAGCCCACCTCGGAGGAGACCTCGATGGTTCCCCGGTGACCGCGGACGATGCCCTGCACGGAGGCCAGCCCCAGGCCGCGCCCTGTGAACTTGGTGGTGAAGAACGGTTCGTAGATCCGCTGCAGGACCTCGTCCTCCATGCCACACCCCGTGTCCACGACCTCGAAATAGGTGTACCGGCCTTCCCGGAGCTTGTGGTCGTTGCCGACGCGCGTCGCTCCCTCCACGGCCTCCAGGTACGCCCGGTCGAAAAAACGCTCGCCGGTCGTGACGGTGATGGTGCCGCCGTCCTTGCCCAACGACTCCGCTGCATTGGTGACCAGGTTCAGCACCACCTGCCGGACCTGGTCGGCGTCGCCCTCGAACAGCGGCGGCGTCTTGGCCAGGTATAGCCGCAGGTCCGCTTTCTTGGGGACCGCGATATGCAGCATCTCCTTCATGTCCGAGACAAGCCTCGTCAGATCGACGGGTTCGATGAGGTACTGGCCCCGCCCCGAATAGTCGAGCATCTGGCCGGCCAGGGCGGCGGCCCGCCGGGCGGCCTTGCCGATCTGCTCGATGCTCTCGATGGCGGGTGAATCCGCGTCCACGTCCTGCAGCGCCAGATCCGCGTTGCCGAGGATGGCCGACAGGAGGTTGTTGAAATCATGGGCTACACCGCCGGCCATGATGCCCAGGCTCTCCAGTTTCTGGGCGTGGAGCACCTGGCGCTCCAGATCCAGGCGCGATTCTTCGGCGAGATTGCGGTCGGTCACGTCCCGCCCGTAGAACGCATATCCCACCGTTCCCCCGCTGGGATCGAGGATGGCGCCCAGCCGCGCCTCCAGCTCGCGCGGCCCACCGTCGCTGGGAACCTGCATCGAAAAGTGGTGCGTACCGCCGTCTTCGAGGGACTCGAAGAGGTGGCGTACCTGTTCCCCCTGAGGGCCCTCGAAGGCGTTAATCTCGAGGATGCTGTGGCCGATGATGTCCTCGGCACGCTGGGCGAAGATCCGTTCCATGGCGGGGTTGAAGTAGGTGACGCGATAGTCGAGCCCCACCGTGGCGATGGCAAGCTCCTGGGCGCTGTGCAGGATGTTCTCCAGCAGGGCGGTCTTTTCCGTCAACTCCGCCTCGGCTTCGTACTGGGCGGAGAGGTCACTCCCCACTCCGACGAGGTAGCGCTGCTCGCCCAGGACGATGCTCACCGCCCGGAAGAAGAACGGTATGCGCTGGCCCGTCCTGGTGAGCAGCCGTGCCTCGACCTGGGACGCCCCGTCGTTGAGGGCCTGGACGATGTGTTGCATCACCCTCGGGCGGTCCTCTTCGAAGATGAACTCCAGGGCGGTCCGTTGCTTGAACTCTTCGGACGAATATCCGGTGATGGACTCCGCGTTGTTGTTCCAGCGGTGGAAGCGCAGCTCCTCGTCGATGAAGAAGAACAGGCCGGGCAGGCTGTCGATGATGGTGTCGGTCAGCGCCTGCTCTGCGTGCAGGTCCTCCAGGGCCTGTGCCTTCTCGGTGAGGTCACGCAGGGCCGTGACCCGCGTGCGCTGACCCTTGTAGAGGATGTCGCGGCCCTGGATCTCGGCGGGGAAGGTACCGCCGTCCTTGCGCAGGGCCAGGGCGGTGTATGGAGCTTCCCGGCCACTGAGGATCGCTTCCTCCACCCCGTCGCGATCCGGTTCGGCGAACCAGTCCGTGGACGGCTTGCCGATGGCCTCGTCGAGGGTGTAGCCGAACATCTGTTCGGCGGTGAAGTTCTGGTCCAGGCAGATGCCGTTGCGGGACAAGAAGAGGGCCTCGAACGAGGCCTCGGTGAGGGCGCGCAGCCGCTGTTCCGAGTCCTGCAAGGCCATGGCCAGCTTGGCCGAGTCCTTCAGTTCCTGCTCGAACCAGGCGCTGTCCTCCGTCGGCTCCTCCAGCTGGGCCAGGCGGTGCTTGAGCGCGTGGAGCTCGCGGGCGAGATCCATCGGTTTCTTATTGGAGTCCACGATGGGACTATCGGCCGGATGAATGAAACATTCAGTTTTTCTTACGAGCGTCACGGATACGAGCCGGCCGGGACACAAAGATCTGCGACCGTCTCTGCCAGCGTATTAGGATCGGTTCATGCCAATGTTTAACCGTTTTTGGACGCTCCCCATGGCCGCGGGAAGCCTGCTGTGGCTGATGGGCTGTGCCGGTGATGTCACCCCGCCAGATATCGACAACGTGCCCGACTCGCCCGATCCCACGGACCAGCTCTTCGATCCCGATCATGTCATCGAGGTGGAGGTGGAGATCGACCCAGCGGACTGGGATGTGTTGCGCTACCAGTCCCGCAGCCTGCTGGATATCGTGGGAGAGGAGTGCCAGGAGGGACCGCTGGAGAGCCCCTATACCTGGTTCACCGCGTCGGTCACCCTCGATGGGGAATCCTTCGAGGAGGTGGGTATCCGCAAGAAAGGACTGCTGGGGTCAGACAACCCGGCCAAGCCGTCCATCAAGCTCAACATGGACCTGTTCGTGGACGGCGGTGAGTACCTGGGCAAGGACATGCTGACGTTCAACAACGCCCGCCAGGACCCGTCCTACATGGACCAGTGCATCGGGTACGCCCTGTTCGCGGCGGCGGATGTCCCGGCCTGCCGCTGCAACTTCGCTCATGTCACCGTCAACGGTGTGGAGATGGGGCCCTATGTCCAGGTGGAGAGCGTCCGGCGGGATTTCCTGGCCCGGCATTTCGAGGACAACAGCGGCAACCACTATGAGGGCACGCTCAGCGATCTGCGGGAAGACTGGATCAACACGTTCGAGCCCAAGAAGAACGCGGACGACGAGGATCGGAGCGACCTCCAGGCCGTCGTCGACGCCCTGGCCGTCCCCGACGATCAGCTCGTCGAGGAGCTGGGCGCGGTGGTGGACCTGGAGGAGTTCTACAGCTTCTGGGCGGCCGAGGTGATCACGGGCCACTGGGACGGGTACGCCAACGCGACGAACAACTTCCACATCTACCACGACCCCACCACGGACCGGTTCTTCTTCATCCCCTGGGGGATCGATGCCCTGTTCGACTATGACCATCCCTTTGGTGAGTGGCGGCCCAACTCGGTGACCGCGGGGGCCGCGCTGAGCCGCCGCCTCTACCTGCACCCGGACACCCAGCCAGCCTATCTCGAACGCCTGGAGGCGTTGCTGGACGATGTGTGGGACAGCGGCACCGTGCTGGATGAGACGGACCGCATGGAAGCGCTGCTGAGGCCCTATCTCGTACCCCAGGAGGAGGAGCTCTTCGAGGCCTATCTGGACAACCTGCGGACGAATATCGACATCCGCGAGGACCGCATCCGCGACGAGCTGGCAGACGGTCCCCCCATCTGGACCGAGAACCTCGGGGACGAGCCCTGTCTGGTTGACGTGGGTTCGGTGGAGGCCACCTTCGAGACGATCTGGGGTTCCATCTTCGAGGCCCAGCCCACCGGAACGGCGACGATGACGGTGGAGTACAACGGTGAAGAGCTGGAGTTCAGTGAATTTTTCCCCCTCGTGGGTGGCGACGAAGTGGAGACCGACGGCTATGCGGTGGTGGCCATCGCCGGGGAGATGAGCCCCAGCACCTATATCTACCCCCAGATGTTCTTCGAGCCGGGCCTGGTGCAGTCGGGCGCGGAGCTGACCATCGACTGGAAGGAAATCAGCGGTTATCTGGTGTACGCCCAGGGCGACCAGGGGGATCTGATGGCGTATCTGGGCGACGGCACCTTGCTGCTGGATGTGGCCAGCACGGTGGAGGGGGAACCGGTCACCGGGAGCTTCACCGCGCGCCTGTTCGGGAGCGCCACGGAGTAGGGTCGACCCGCCCTATTTGAACGCCATCGGCTTGCCCCCGACCGTCTTGAACACCCGGTTGCGGCCGCTGGATTTTGCTTCGTAGAGGGCCTGATCCGCGGCCTCGAAGAGGGGAGCGCGGGAGTGGCCATCGACGGGGCAGCAGCTCAGCCCGATGGAGACGGTCACCTTCAGAGTCTGCCCCTCGTAGTGGAACTCGGATTCCTCGATCCGCTGACGGTACTGCTCCATCAACGCCGTGGCTTCCGTCATCGCTGTTTGGGGCATCAGCATGCAGAATTCCTCGCCGCCATACCGGAAAGCGGCGTCCAGGCTGCTGTCGCGGACCATGGTCCGCAGGAGTTGAGCGGTCTGGGCGAGGACAAAATCACCGGCCTGGTGGCCGTACGTGTCGTTGAACTTCTTGAAGTGATCGATGTCGGTGACCGCCAGCGACAGGGGCGTGTCCTGGTGCAAGGAGGACTCGATGCACCCCTCGAGCCGAGACTCGAAGTGCCTGGCGTTGTACAGCCCGGTCAGGCGGTCGGTGATGGACTCGGTGTACAGCTTGGCCTTGTGGAGGTTGACCGCCGCCTGGTCGGCCAGGCTGAGTAGCAGCTGCTCGTCGTCTTCCCCGTAGCGGCCCAGGATGTCGAGCTCCAGATTGCCGTCCTCGTCGCGGGTCTTGACCTTGTTGGTCAGCGTCATCACGCCGACCACCTCGCCGCCGTAGACCATCGGCACGGCGAGTATGCAGTACACCAGGTTGCGGCCCACCTGTGAGATCTTGGACCGGTCGTTGAGGCGCACCGGCTTGCGGATCTGGGCAGACCTTCCAGAGACCCCCTCGCCGAGGGCGAAGGGGCGAGTCTCCATGCGGCCCTCGTTGATGGCGTCCCGGGTCTCCTTGGGGATATTGCCCCAGACCACCTTGATCTCCAGCTTCTCGGTCTCCCGGTTGAACAGCATCAGGTTGGCCTTCTGGGCCTGGAGTGCGTTCACCGCGGTGGCCAGTGTCTCGATGGACAGCTGCTTGAAATCGTTGACGTTGGCCAGCTGCTGGTTGACGTCGTACAGGGTCCTCAGGTTGCTGAGGATGCGGGCGTTCTTCTCGTACTTGAGGGTCGAGTCGATGTTGGTGGCCGCCACCGCGGCGATTTCCTCGAGGAAGCTGTATTCGGAGGCGTCGATCTGTGAGCCGTCCTCGCAGGGGCCCAGGGTCAGGATGCCCAACACCTCGCCGCCGCGGATCAGTGGTACCCAGACGTCCGATTTGAGCACCTCGAGGTCCCAGTGCTCGAAGGCGGTGGTGAACCGGGGAATCCCGGCCATGTCCCGCACGCTGAACACCTCCCCCTGGTGAACCACCTGCCACAGCATGCCCTGATCGTGGGGCAGCTTGAACAGCAGCAGTTCCTCTTCGAGGCCCTGGCTGTCGATGAACTGGTCGGCCAGCCCGTGGTAGCTGCGGACCCGGTAGAACACGTTGTCCGGGTCCAGGTCGTCGAGCAGCATCACAGCGGAATTGACCACGCCGTAGCGCTCTCGGCAGACGGCCATGAACGCGTCGAGCAGTGTGGCGATGGAGAGGGCCTCGGAGAAACCCTTGCCCGACTGCAGCAGCGTGCGCATCTGGAAGACCTGGTTGTCCAGGCCCGTGGCGCGTTTACGCCATTGCTCCACCTGGTTCAGAAGCGCGATCACCTGCTGGTCCTTGGGCGGTTGTTTACTCCCTCGTGAGGACGCGCCCTCTTGGTGCAATCCCAGATCATCGTCGTCCAGATCGGGATCGAGGGAGTTCGTCAGGGGGGCATCGACCCCCTGGTTGCATAACCAGTGAGCGGTTTATATAAGGTGCGGCGCCTCTT
>CAZDDH010000261.1:0-11825 GCA_964504165.1 uncultured Rickettsiales bacterium
GAGCACACTGGCGATCATGCTTTATGTGTGACGGTCTGCAACGTTGAGGTCTACTATCTCAACGTTTCTCGCATCTTTCATGTCCGCAACCTCAACCATTCTACCATCGACAATGGCGCCTACATTGTGTTTTGTGCGTCTTTACTTTTCTTCACTTCTGCACACATTTTCAAACTATCTCCTCCTATAGTTTGATCGATATATGTAGGTTTTCAATTGCCTTACGTCTTGCCCCGATCGAGGTAGCTGGCACTTCCAGTGGCACTTCCAGTGGGGGTCTAGCAGGCTCAACTATGATGGGGAAAGTGCGGCCATATCTGGTGACGAGAGTGACCTGCTCCACCTTGCTTTTCCCACCCGCGGCGGCTAGGTCCTTCATGAGCACCGTCGCGTCCCGGACTTCCGTCAGAGGAAGCGTCCGGACACCATCTAGAGACGACCAGATCACCCGGTCACTGGTGATCATCATCCACTCGGTTCCGCTCTTGTAGGTGGCCACCGCAGGCACTTCATCGGGCTCGAGATCCACCAATTTGAGTAGCTTGGCCTGCGCTCCGTCGGGGAGGTTACCGAACACGCGAGTCACCTCGCCGTCCTCTTCGGACCGGCAAAACCTCCAAGCGATCTTCTCCGACCTCCAGCCTGGCTCATCAAAGGCCATATACTCCAATTCCTTCGTTTACCTGAGCCTCCTGCAAGTGAAGTACTCACAGGAGGATGGTACCCTAGTGGAACCTCGATGTGGTGTCAGCGCCGCTCCTGATTCCAATCTGACCCGCGCGTCTCTTTCATTTTAAAGAATCGAGGAATGTTCCCCTCCCTGAACCGTATTTCAGTACAGCAACAGGGAGGCGAGGAGAGTACAATCCAGGTCTCGCCCACAAAGGCTCCCCGGCGCTAGAAGAGAGAGATCCATGCAAAAGAAGACCAAGAAAAAACTATCCCTGCTCGTCGGCTCCGGGTGCCTCGTCCTGTTCCTGCTGGCCATCGCCCTCGTCGCGTACTCCAATCATCGCTGGGAGAAGTTCAAGCAGAGCGACGAGTACGCCACCTTCAGCGAAAAAGCCGAAGAGGCGGTGGCGGGCATGCAAAAGATGATGGAGCTGCGGGAGTCGCTGTTCGCCCTGTACCCGGCCCAGGAGATCAAGGTGATGAACAAGACCCAGACCATCAACGGACGCTCAAAGAAGATCCTCGCCGTGTCATTCATCAACCCCCAGTTCACCCTGTCCGAGGACGACCAGGCACGAACCCAGGAGATGAAGGAGATCGCTCTGTACGTGGCCGAGAACTACGCTGGCGCCGACCGTTACGACGAGGTGGGCATCACCATCAGCTCCCAGAAGAAGCGGACCGGCGTGACCGTATTCAACAACAAGAACCACAACTTCCCGGTCCCGGCCCTGTTTGCCGAGATCACCGCTAACCGGGCCGCCGAGGCCAAGCAGAGCATGATCCCCGTGGCCGCAAGTGAAGTCGCTACGGAGTGAGACCGGCTGTACACCTGGTTGGCGCTCACCCCAACCAACCCAGCGGTCACGGGACTTTTCGATGTGGCTGGTCACTCTCAGGACTGCATGCTGCTTCCAGCAATATCTTCTGAATCGGTCTGCTCCGAGGGCGGAACACCAAGGCGCGGAGTATGAGTTTGTTACCGCGTGATAACACCCACACGCCCCGACTCGGCCGCCTCGATGCGTTCCTGCATCGCTCTACGGGCGGAGGCCAGCTGCTCGAGCTTGTCGTCGAGTTCGGCGAGGAGGTCTCTGGACTCTTCGAGGGTGAAGTGAGCGAAGAGGGGTTCTCCGGTGGTGGGCTCGTCGATGGTCTCGATGGCTCGGATGACCTTGCGGAAGCCCTTGACGCAGCTGGGGAGGGGGGGGCGGCCGGCCTTGGATCTCTGGCCGGATTCATGGAGGGACTCGGCCACGGCCTTGCGCAGGGCCCGGACGGTCATCTTCTGCTCGACGGCCCGGTCGGCCAGGGCGCGCTTGTCGCCGGGGTTTCGAACTGTGAACAGGGCTTTGTGGTGGGAGACAGAGAGGGCTTCACCAATATCCTTGGGTAGCTGGCGCAACTGTTCGACGACGGCCACACAATTATAAATGTGTGAATAGGAGGGCAACAGATCCTGGCGGCCGGCCAAGCGGCGGAAGGACATCTGTTTGCGGCCCTTGGCATGGAAGGCTTTGAGGTCGCCGTCGAAGAAAGCCCGCAGGACGTATTCGCCGATCTCCCGGGCGGCTTCTAGGCCCTTGGCGACGTATATGCGGTTTAGGTGGTCGACGGCTTCGTCAAGGAGAACCGGGCTTGGAGTGTTTTCCCCTGGGGGACAAACGACGAAGGCCTCCGGCGTCGGGGCCTGATTGAATGCGGTGGCTACCATGATGCTTCACTCCTCGTTTTGGACGCTGGTTCCAATGGGCATGGGGGACCATAGGTTCCCAAACCTTGCCTGCGCTGGGATTGGCAGCTTTTGCCCTCAATCGTGCCCAATGAATGAAACGTATCGGGGATGGGCGCGTTTGAGGAGGACACCAGCGGCCAAAATGTACGGGGTTTTGTCAAACTTAGCGCTGCGAGAATCTCTTTGTGAGGGCCGGCTGTACTTCTGGACGAATTTTTGCCCGGGAGGGGAGGGAGCGGTTCAAGGAGGCAGGGGGCAAGGTAAGACAGGGTATGGGAATGCCCGCTTCGGATGGCCTAGACTTGTTTAGGATGGTGAACCGATTCTGGCGCATGGGCACACTTGGCGGCCGAGGATGGAGAGGTGGCCGTAGGGGAACTGGAGTGGTGTGTCTGGTTAGATGACCGCGGTGGCCTGGTGGGCGGCCGGGGTGGATGTGGAAATAATATTAAATTAATTGCTGGGGATGTAGGGGTGCGGCTGTTTGTGGGGTTGGGGATGCGTTGATGGAATTGGCTTGGTTTTGACACGAAAAAGGGGAAGCGGAAAGTTCTGGGGTGGGTTGATCGAGTATGGGAGGAGGAGGAACGGGGTGGAACCCCGGGGAGGGAGGTCCCAGGCCGGAGCCTTGGGACCAGGATTGAGAGAGAGGAGGAGGGGGTGGAACCCCCGGGGAGGGAGGTCCCGAGGAGAATCCTCGGGACCAGGAATAGGAAGAAAGGGAGGAGAAAGGTCCCGGGCAGGGGACCTGGATGAGGGTGGGGATGGGGCACGGGTTGGACGAGACCAGGATGGGGAACAGGACCAGGAAGGTCGGGGTGGGAAGAGAGGAGTGGCCGTGACCTGGGAGCGTAAAGCAGTACGGAGGATTGGGTATTTTGCACGCGTGGAGAACGGGACCGAGGGGTTCTGTTCGGTGGTTCGGGGGGTGATCCAGATTTATGGCGAGGCGGAGGCGGCTCCTCCCACGGTGGAGGAGCTGGCTTTGCGACTGGGATGTGGCCGGCGGAGTCTGCGGCGGCTGTTCCGGCAAGCGACGGGGAAGACGATGCGGACGTACCTGGCGCAGCTGCGCGCGACGCGGGCGCTCGTGTCTCTGGCTCTTTGTCCGGATATTTCCGTGGATCTGGTGGCGGCGGGCCTCGGGTATGGGGATGAACGGGCGGTGCGTCGGTTGCTGGTGGAGCAGTTCGGGGTGGGGGTGAAGGAGCTGCGGGATTGCCCGCCGGACGTGCTGGCGGCCATCGCGTTCCACCGGGACTGGTTGGAACTTTGGTGGGAACGGGGGGCTGAGGGGAGCGGTTCGGAGATCAGCATGGAGAAAGATCCGCAGCCGGAGGTTGACGGTGTCCCGGACCAACCCCTGGATCCTGGGTACCGGGATGTTGCGGGTGCCTTGCGGAGGGGGGCGGTTTCGGGCTGATTTGTGGGGTTTTGGGACGTTGGGTAGGGGCGAGGCGGTGGGGCCGCTTAGGAGAGGCGGCGGCGTAGGACCAGGCCGGCGATGCCCAGCAGGGCCAGCGTGGCCAGGCTGCCGCGGCCGGTGCCAGACATGGCGCAGCCGACGTTGTTGGAGGAGGAGACGTAGCCGTCGCCGTGGATGGTCACCTCGTCCACCAACCCGTCGAAGTAGGCGCCCACGGTGTGCGCGTCGGACCGATCGTACGTATAGCGATACAGGTCGCCCAGCTCTTCGCCGACCACGCCGTCCAGATCCCACTCGAACTCGACGCCGTAGATGGGCCGCATGTCCTCGTCGTAGGCCTGGGCCAGCAGCACCAGGTGGTCGTCCTCCTCGGCCCCCAGCTCGGATTCGGCGTGGATGATCACCTCGTCCACGCGGGACTCGGGCACGGACTCGAAGACCACATCCTGCACGGCGACGTCGTTGGAGCGCAGCGTAAGGTGATGATCGCCGAGGATGCCCGGGGAGACCTGCAGCCAGTCCCGCTCCTCGAACAGGAACGAGTCCTCGATGTTGACCCAGATGTCCGGGTCGTAGTCCACGCTGAGGGTGCCGTTGCCGTACAGGCGGGTGTTGCCACGGTACCACTCGACCTCGTAGGTGGAGGTGCCCTCGATGAGGGTCTGGAAGGAGTGCTCGTCCTCGATGAGGCCGGGCTGGTTGATGATCAGCGGGCCGTGGGGGGAGAGCACGGCGTTGTCCGGATCCGCCACCTCGATGTCCGCCACGCTGATCTGCTTGCCCGCGGGGTTGAACAACCGCAGCTCGGTCAAGCCGTCGCCGGCGGCGGTGACCTCCAGGCCGAGGATGCCCGGGACCTCCCCGTCGAAGATGACCCCGTCGATGGACAGCACGTCCGGATCATCGACCTCCACCGTCCAGTCCGTGAAATCCTCGTCTTCCCAGCGGCTGTGCACCCAGATGACCGTGTCGATGCCCGTAACGTAGGGCATGGACATGGCCTCGGTGTTGTCCGACACCGCGTTGAAATCAAAATCCAGATCGATGCCGTCGGTGAAGTAGATCCGTTCGGGTCCGCAACCCGTCGCCGTGAACAGACTCGCCAAAATGACACCCAGTAGTAATCCGTAAACCTTCCGCATGACAATTCCCCTAACGCGCGATTGATGGCCCCAGATGCAATCGGGGGGTTATCGATGCAACACGCGTGCCAGCCTGGTGGCCGGGCCCCAGATCGGGCCACGCACATCCCTCAGATCTTCAGCTTGAGCCAGCGAAAGGCCACGGCCAAGGCCAGCCCGACGGCAAAACCCACCGCCAAATTGGTGGCCAGCGCGACGCCCAGGACGGCCACCGCCACGAACAGCTCCCGCCGCTCCTTGAGGTCCAAGATGGTCAACGCCAGCTGGGCGCCGGCGAACACCAGCAGCGCCCCCAGCACGGCAAACGGGACCACAGCCAGCGCCGAGGCCGCCTGGTCCCCTACCACTACCGCCAGCACCACGAACAGGCCGCCGATCATCAGGTTGGAGCCAGCCGTGCGCGCACCAAAGCGGTAGTGGGCCGCCAGCCCGCCGGCCCCGTGGCACAGCGGCATGGCCCCCAGCGGCGCGCAGATCAGGTTGGCCAGCCCCATGGACAGGGCCAGGGCCCGCGGGGAGGCCCGCCGGGCCACCGCGTCGCCGAAGTACTCGCGGGTCAGGTCCGCCTGGGCGATGACCGCGTTGCCGACGGTCATCGGCAGCTGCGGCAGCGCCAGCGTGACCAGCGCCAGCACCAGCACGGAGACATCGGGCAGACCGTAGGGCAGCCACGACGGCCCGTGCAGCCCCAGGGTAAACGCCCCCAGCTCCCGCCACCCGCCCAGGGCCAGCCCGGCAGCGGCCCCGGCCACCACCACCACCAGCCCCGCCGGCGCCCGCCGGCTGTCCAGCAGCGCCAGGATCAGCACCACCGCGACCCCCCCCAGGATCCAGCCCAGGGGGACGGGCCCCACCGCCTGCACCGTCAGGAACGGCTCGGCGTCACCCAAGGTGCCCTGCATGGTCGAGGAGCCGGCCATGAAGCGGATGCCCTCAGTGAATAGCAGCACGCCGGTGGACAGCTGCACCCCCCTCACCACCGCCTTGGGCACCAGCTTGGCGATGAAGGTGATGGAGCCGGTGAGGGCCAGCACCAGCAGCAGCCCCCCCATCCACAGCCCCGCCGTGGTGACCTCCAGGGGGCTCAGCGCCTGGGCGATGGCGTAGGCGCCGATGACCTTCATCGGCTGCACCGGGACCGTGGTACGGAACACCAGCCCGGAGATGACGTAGTACCCGCCGACGGTGAGCAGCACGGCCGTGGCGTCCAGGCCGCACACGAGGATCAGCCCCATGCCCAGCGGCAGCAGCGTGCCCAGATCTCCCAGGGATCCCGCTAGCTCGCGGCGATCGAATCGGATGGCTGGCTGGTCAGAACCGCCCATGGATCCCGGTGAAGGAGGGGGAGAGGCTCAGGCGTACCCGCAGCAGCGAGGCCTGGGCGTCGCCCGTGGTGTGATCGCGTACCGAATCGGCAGAGGCGACGCCGATGATGATCTCCGCGGTGCCCAGGGCGGCCCCGAGGATGCCGAACACCTGCAGGGCCGTGGCCGACTCCTGCAGCGCCTCACCCATGTCCGTCTCCGGGTCCGTGTGGCGAAGGCCGATCTCGTGGGCGCCCCCGAGCCCCAGTACAGCGATGCCAATGTCCAGCCCGCCCAGCAGCATGTAGGGCCCGGCCGTGGCCCGGTCCAGCTCCCACGGGGAGGTGGCGGCGTCCAGGTACAGCACCGAGATGAGCACCGGGGCGACGCGCACGGCCCCTAGCAGCCCGATGATCATGTGGCGGTTGGCGGTGCGCTGCATGAAGGGCTCCCACTCGTCGTCCACCTGGTCCTCGCGCACCAGGCGCGACAGGCTGAAGAAGCGGGCGATGTTGGCGCCGGCGGTGACGCCGAAGAGCGTGCCCTCGGCAATCGTCAGGCCGACCAGGCCCCCGGCCTTGTTGCCGAACTCCTTGGTGTCGGAGAGGTCCCGCTCCACCGGCGCCCGCTCCAGGCGCTTGGTGGACAGCACGGCGGTCTTGAACGAGATGTAGTCGCTCCCCCGGGGCAGGCTATGGGCGATGTCGACGAGCTGCTGGGCCTCGTAGCCCATCTTGCGCAGGGTCGCCCAGTCCGATTCGGCCCGATGCCAGTTGGCCTTGTCCGCCTCGATTTCGCACCGATCGAAGTAGGCGTCCAGGGCCTCCTCCATGAGTTCATGCTCTCCTTCGGCAGCCCACGCTGTCGAAGGACCAACGGCCCATGTCAAAACTACACACAGACCCATCATCAGGATTCGAATCACAGGGTACCTATCTTCCGGGGGCCATTACTGGGGTTTGCTCTTGTCCGGATACACCGGCGCCGGCGGAATGGTCGGCGGATTGGCCGACAGCTGGGTGAGCAGCAGATCGATGGCGGTCTGCAGCTGGGGGTCCCGGCCGGCGAGCATGTCCGCGGGGGTGTTGGCCACCTCCACGTGCGGGTCCACGCCGTGGCCCTCGATGAGCCAGGTGCGGTCCATGCCGTACAGGCCGAACTGGGGCGGCGTGGTCATGCCGCCGTCCACCAGGTCCTGGTGGGGCTCGATGCCGATGGAGCCGCCCCAGGTGCGTTTGCCCACCACCTTGGCCAGCCCCTTGCGCTTGATGGCCTCGGAGAAGAACTCGGCGTTGGATCCGCTGTCCATGTTGATGACCACGGCCAGCGGCCCGTGGAAGGCCCGCTCCGGGTCGCGGCAGGGCAAGCCCTCGCGGGGCTGGGTCATGGCCCACAGCTGGCGCTCCAGGCGGTCGATGATCATGTCGCCGGTGAAGCCGCCGCCGTTGTAACGCACGTCGATGACCATGGCCTGCTTGTTCACCTGGGCGTAGAAGCTCTTGGCGAACTCGATGAGCCCGGCCTCCCCCATGTTGGGGATGTGCACGTAGCCCACCTTGCCGTCGCTGGCCTGGTGCACGTACGCCAGGCGGGAGTTGACCCACTCGCGGTAGCGGATGGCGCTCTCCGAGCCCAGGGCCTCGACCTGGACGGTGAGGGCCCCTTCGGCCGAGGGCTGGCTGTTGTACGTCAGGGTGACGAGCTTGCCGGCCTTGTCTTGCAGCAGGCGCCAGATGTTGTCGGTGAACGGCACGGGCTGGCCGTCGATGGCGATGAGGTAGTGGCCCACCTGGATCGGGCAGCCCGGGGCGTCCAGCGGCGAGCGCTCGGACGGGTCCCAGCTGGTGCCGGGCACGATGTGGCTGATGCGGTGGAAGGCGGCGCCGGCGGGGGTGTCGAACTCGGCTCCCAGCATGCCGGTGGAAACCCGCGCGGCCCCCTTGCCCTTGTCGCCGCCCCACACATAGGTGTGGCCGGTGTTGAGCTCGCCGATCAGCTCGCCGATGAGGTAGTTGAGGTCGTCGCGGTTGCCGCAGTTGGGCACGAAGCGGCGGTACTTCTCGCCTTCGGCAGCCCAGTCCACCTGGTGCATGCCCGCGTCGTAGTACCAGTCCCGCTGCACCCGCCAGGCCTCGTTGAAGATCTGAAGGAACTCCTGGCGGCGGTCCACCAGGATGCGCACCTGGCCCAGGTCCACCTTGCCGTCCCCCTGGTCGGCAGAAGCGCCGGCGTCCACCACGCACAGCTTCTTGCCCGCGCGGTACAGCAGCTTAGCGCCGTCCCCGCTGAGGTGGGTGTTGCCGATGCCGCCGATGAGGGTGTCGGCCTCCTTGTCGGCCAGGTTGTAGCTGACGAGGGAGTAGCCGCCGTCGGTGTCGTCGACGACGATGTCGTACTTGAGGAACACCGGCTCGTCCCGGCGGAGGAACTGCACGCCGTCCTCGGTGGCGTCGAGGCGGAAGTAGGTGCCCGCCGAGACCCCGTCGAGGGCCAAGGTGCGGTGCTCCAGGCCGTCCAGATCGATGATCGTGGCGCCCTTCTTGTCCCGCTTGGCCTTGCCGTCGTCCTCGTCATCCTCCTCGACGGCCGGCTCCACCGGGTCCTCGGGCAGGAACGGGGACGGCTCGCCGTGGCGCAGCAGCACCATGTAGGGCCGGGTGAGGTCCAAGAAGATGTGGTTTTGGTCCACGTGGCCCATGATCGGCTGGTAGGTGCGGTTGCTCAGGAAGTACAGGTAGCGCCCCTCGGCGTCGAAGGTCGGGCTCCAGTCGGCGGTCATGGGGCCGGTGACCCGGGTGGTCTTGCCCGTATCCAGGGAATACAGGTAGACCGACTCGTTCATGTTGGTCTCCATCTTGGCGTAGGCCACCCAGTGGCTGCACGGGGACCAGCTGTACTCCTGGATGCCCCACCGCTCCCAGGCGTCGTCGTAGGCGCTCTGGTCGATGACGGTGATCTTGCCGGAGGCCACCTCCACTAAATTGAGGCGCATGAACTTGTCGGCGAACAGCAGGTAGCGGCCGTCCGGGGACCACTCCAGGCCCATGCGGTAGCCCAGGCCGCCGCTGGTGACCGGGCGCCAGGGGCCGGAGCCGTCGGACGCGACGACGTAGACCTCTTCCTCGCCCGTTAGATCGGAGAAGAAGGCCACGAAGCGGCCGTCGGGGGACCACACGGCGCCCTTCTCGCGGGAGCCGGAGTGGCCGGTGAGATTGATGGGCTGGCCCTCGTCGCCGGTGGGAATGCTGAGGATCTCCCCGCGGGATTCCAGCAGCAGCCGCGCACCGGAGGGGGACAGGCGGTAGGAGCCGATGTGGCCGTCGACCTTGACGTACTTGGGCCGCATGGACACCGCATCTGTGGGGATGGTCACCGGCACGTTGAGCACCTGGCCGGTGGCCAGCACCAGCACATACAGGGACTCGGCGTACTGGAAGACGATCTGCCCGGGGCCCTGGGAGGGGTACTTGACGTCGTAGTCGCTGTAGTCGGTCAGCGGGCGCACGTTGGCGCCGTTGGGATCCATCTCGAAGAGGTTGAGGGTGCCGTGGTTGCGGTCGGAGGCGAAGTAGATCTTGCCCCCTTGCCACATGGGGTAGTTGTCCGTGCCCACCCAGTCGGTGACCCGGCGGAAGTCGGCGGCGGCGAAGCTGCCGACCCAGATGTCCTGGGCCGTGCCGCCCTGGTGGCGCTTCCAGGTGCGGTCCTCGCGGTTGCCTCGGTTGTAGGCGATGGACGCGCCGTCCGGCGACAGGGAGGCCAGCCCGGCCCGGTCCACCGGCAGCTGCACCGGCATGCCGCCCTGGGGGGAGACGGCGTAGACCTGCTCGGCCCGCCCGGGGTACTCGCGGCGGGAACGGAACAGCACCGACGTGCCGTCCGCCGTCCAGCCCAGCACCCGGTCGCTGGAGGGGTGATAGGTGAGCCGCTGCGGCTCGCCGCCGGTGGCGGGCATGACGTAGACGTCCGTGCCGCCGTCGTACTGGGCGGTGAAGGCCAGCTGGCTGCCGTCGGGGCTGAACTTGGCGTAGCGCTCGATGCCCGCGTCGCGGGTGATGCGGCGGGCGATGCCGCCGGGCGCCGTGACCAACCACAGGTCCCCTTCGTAGGTGAACACGATCTCGGTGCCGTGGATGTCGGCCCAGCGCATCAGGTGGCTGCCCTCCTGGGCGGTTGCCACCCCGGCGCAGGCCAGGATGAGGGTCGATAAGATCCCGCAGATTGCTCGTTTCACGGTTTCCTCCCACCTAGGCCCCTGGGTTTGAGGCGGCGCTAGAATAAGTGCCGGGGTACGGAGTGTCGAATATTTAGGCGGGAAGCGGCTTACAAGGCTTGGAGCATGAGCTCGCCGTTGGCCTCGACGACGTCCGGGTAGGAGGCGTGGAGGACGGAGAACACCGACCCCTCGTCGGCGTCCCACATGCCGTCGATCTCGAAGGGCAGATCCTGCAGCCAGCCGCCGGTGGGATCGATGAAGATCATCTCGCCGAAGACGTCCTGGCCCATCACCTCGGTGGTGAGGATCAGATCTCCGGGGATCTCGCCCACGTAGGGGACGTCCAGCAAGCACATACCCGTGCCATCGAGGACCGTATGGCCCGCGTCCATCTCCGCCACCATGTCGGCGAAGCAGTCGATCTGCATGGGCTCCCCGGTCATGTAGAAGATGAAGAAGATGTCCGCCGAGCCGGTGAAGGAGACGGGCCCCTCGCTGGTGTCGTCGTCGCCTGTGTCGTCGTCCGCGGTGTCGTCGTCGCCGGTGTCGTCGTCGCCGGTGTCGTCATCGCCGGTGTCGTCGTCGTCCGCCACCGCGTCGTCGTCCTCGAGCACCAGGCCCCCGGTGGTGCATCCGGCGAGGATCAGGGCCGCTGCGAGCATCCAGATCAACAAACCTACGATTCTCATGGTTTTCCTCCGTCCCTTGGTGTTCGTCACCCTACCATTGCATGCACCACAGCCACCTCAGGTCACGTTTTTGTCAATCCAGGTCACGGCGGAGCAAATTCTTTCCCATCCGGGGGGGTTGGAGGCCCTTCAGGGCCTTTGAAAGTGGCGGGTACCTCCCGGATCGGGAACACTGCGGATCGGGAAGGTATGCCATGAAGCACGTACTGCTCGGTCTGGCCTGCATTTCGCTCCTGGGCTCCGGCACCGCCGCCGCAGCCACCGACTGGTGGCCCGTCGCCGACGAGGGCGCCGACACCGGAGGGGCGCCCGCCGTGACCCTGGTGGCCAGCGATCATGACAGCACCACACTGACCTTCGAGCTGCCCGGGCTGTGGGTGGAGGAGGACGTGGTGGAGGGGCTGGATGTGGTGGCGGTGACCACTGCCCAGGCGGGAGAGCTGCGGGAGCTGGGCCGCCCGGCGCTGCCCACCATCTCCCGGCTGCTGGCCGTCCCGGCGGATGCCCACGTGTGGGCCGAGCTGGTGGACGTGGACGAGGTGTGGCTCGACGCGCCGCCGGTGCGACCGGCCCCGCCCCCCCCCCCCCCCCCGCAGGAGCCCGGGGCCAAACAGCAGGGCGGCCCCCCGGTCCGCACCCCC
>CAZDDH010000262.1:0-11554 GCA_964504165.1 uncultured Rickettsiales bacterium
GGGCTGGTAGACGAGGATTTCGACGGCGACGGCGACACGTCGTCCACCTGCGGCGCCGACGGCATCACCGGCAACGCCGACGACGACTGTGACGACAGCGATCCGGCGCTCAACCAGGTAGACGAGGACGGCGACGGCGACACCACCTGCGACGGGGATTGTGACGACACCGACGCCGGCGCCAACCTGGCGGACGCCGACGGCGACGGCTACGACACCTGCAGCGGCGATTGCGACGATACCAGCGACGACGCACACCCCGGCGGCAACGAGGTCTGCGATGGCCTGGACAACGACTGTGACGGCAATACCCCGGCCGGCGAAGCCGATGCGGACGGCGACGGGCAGATGGTGTGCGACGGGGACTGCGACGACACGGATGACACGGTCGGGGACGGCTTCCCCGCCGTCTGTGACGGCCAGGACAATGATTGCGACGGCGACGTGGACGAGGACTGCTTCGACGACGTGGGCGTGGGATACGGCCACGCCTGCGGCGTACGTACGGACGGCACGCTGGACTGCTGGGGGGACGATTTCTGGGGACAGGCGTCTCCTCCGAACGGCACCTACGCCCAGGTGGCCTCGGGCTGGGGCCACTCCTGTGCCCTGACCACCAACGGTTCCGTGTCCTGCTGGGGGGACGACGCCGCTGGCCAGGCCAGCCCGCCCGGGCAGTCCCTGGCGCAGGTCAGCGGCGGCAGCTTCCATTCGCTGGGGCTCACCAGCGGCGGGTCGCTGGTGGCCTGGGGCTGTGGAGCCAGCGACCAGGGCCAGTGTGATACGCCCGGCGGCAGCTACCAGGACGCAAGCGCCGGCTACCTGCACTCCTGCGCGGTCTCCACCAGCGGCTCCGTGTCCTGCTGGGGGGGCGACACCTACGGCCAGGCGTCACCGCCCAACGGCAACTTCGTCGTGGTCAGCGCTGGCTACCTGCATTCCTGCGGGGTCAAGACCGACGACTCGGTGGCCTGCTGGGGGAGCAATGGCGATGGCCAGTGCTCGGCGCCGGCGGGGAGCTTCACCGCCGTGAGCGCCGGCCAGGAGCACAGCTGCGGGCTGCGCACCGACGGCACGGTGATCTGCTGGGGCAACTCGGGCAATCCCCCCGCGGGCAGCTATGACGTCATCAGCGCCGGCAGCGGCGACAGCTGCGGGGTGACGACCGGTTCGGTGCTGGAGTGCTGGATCTGAACGGTCCCCGCCATGGAGGCGGGCCGCTGGCGGTTGGTTCGAGCACTGGACGGTCGTGTCGAGAAGATGGCGGGTGCCGGCTCCGGTAACTCCGCTGGAGATTTAAGGAGACAGCACGGCGGGTTCCCCGGGGAGGTCCTCCGCCGCGGGGGGAGGCAGGCCGCAATCCTTGTGAACGCTGAGGGCTGGCGGTGGTCCGGGTTGAGGCTGGATTCGCGGGATCAGAGCCCCTACTGGCTCGTGGTAACGATTCGCTTGCCCTGGCGGGGGACCGACTGCGGCCAGTACGTCAGCCAGGGCTTGCCCGAGCAGGGCGTGGCCGCTGACAGCCGGGTGAACCTGGTCCATGAATGCGGTAACACCTATCCCCTGGTCAGCAAAAACGGCCGGGCCGTCCACCAGAGGGGCATCGTGCCGCCGGGCCACCTGCCGCATCACATCCCGGTACTCCATCACCGAATCCGGGACCGGGGTCAGGTCGAAGTCCATGAGTGCGGGCAGCATCAGGAATGCCGGGCGGGCCCCCAGGGATTCGGTATAGGTGGCCATCTCTTCCAGGTTGTGAGCGTACCCCGTGAGGCTGATCCGGGCATCCCGGTCACCGCTGCCGATATCCTCCCGCGACGTGATCCAGCGGACCCTGGCCGGCCGGGTCCACCGTGCCAGTAGCCTGGCCATCACCCGGTACGTTGCCAACCACTGGAGGTCCCGCCCCTGCCGCCGCGCCTCGGAAGCCACTTTCCCTTTGGAGTCGGGCCGGTAGATGTCACTCCACATGCTTCCGATCACTACCCACGCCGGGCCGACGGTCGCGGCGCGGGTGGCCAGAAGATGTAGCGACTGTTCGGAGTCGTAACCTGGTATGGCGCCGTTGACGGAAACAACCTTGCGGTCCCACAGACTGCCGAGCGACTCGGCAGCCACTTCGGAAAAGACGGCGGCCTCGGCGACACCGTAGCCAAAAATGCTGGAATCCCCCATCGTCAGGATCCGGACTTCAGCGGGCTGTAGCTCTCCAATTTCCGGCCCGCGGAACCCCAGGGCGTTTACGCGGATGCCCAGACCATCGTGGCTACACAAAAGCGTGCTCGGTTGGAGCGCCCATCCAAGTGCCTCGGCTTCGACCATCGGCACACTAGCCTGCCGAGATTCTTCCCGGAGCTTTGTGAGCAGGCCATTCGCTTCGCCGGGACCAATACGAGGGTCGGGCAAGGGGTAGATGCGCTCCGCAGGTGTCAGGCTCGTCTCGACCACCCTGGCGAGTCCCTCCAGCACCAGCAAAGCCAGGAGTACAGATGCGGCCCGGAATAACAGCTGCTTGCCGACAGGTAGCCGGCCACGTCGGCGTGATCTTCTTGGCTTTTTCTTGTGTTTGCTCGAGGGCTGGTTCACCGGATCTCCAACTATTCTCTTGGGTCGCAATCTAACAAAAAGAAAAGCCAGCGTCACACGAGCATCAGGCGCCCGTCGCGATAGGCGTCCCGGATCCGTGTCGAGAACCGCAAACGCCATACAATGCGGGGGAACCGAGTCGATACTGGTGAACTGGCTCGGACGGGTGCTACGGTCAGCGCAGGAGGCTCACGATGAGTATTCCCCACGATGATCCCCCCTGGGCCACCCTGGAGACGCCGCAGGCAGACCCGTCCACCGGCCCCACCCGGCCCTCGAGCCCGGGCCTCTCCATCTCCGATCCGGCGGACCTGCCCTCCTTCCCCGGCGAGGAGGCCAAGGTGACCAGCCTCAAGGCCTGGGGTGGCAGGGCCATCCTGCTGGCCCCGGTCCTGGCCTTCGTGCTGTTCTTCGTGGTGATGTTCGTCAACGATAACGCCATCTTCACGGCTGTGGAGTCGTCGGCCAACGGCACCCTCACCGGCCTCATCACCGGCACCCTGTCCCTGTGCCTGTTCCTGTGGGGATTCACCGGATACGCGCGTCGGTCCGCGGTCCAGCGCATCCAGACGTCCACCACCGACCAGCTGCCCGTCGGCCCCGTGGAGCTGTCTGGGCGGGCGATCCCCGCCTACAGCCTGGTCGCGCCCCACTCCAAGCGGCCGTGTGTGTACTACCGTTATGAGCTCCAGGAATTGCGCCAGCGGCGGCGGCGGGGTTTGAGCTTCAGCGACCGCTCCGTGTCGACCTACTGGGTCAGCCGCGGCACCTTCGCCTCTTCCCCGGCACCGTTCTACCTGGACGACGGCCGCGGGCATGTGATGGTGGATCCGGACGGAGCGGACTTCGTCCTCAAGGGCAAGCTGGAGGTCCCCATCTCCAACCGGCAGAACCTGGGGGGGCTGATCAATGTGCCCCGCCGGGTGCTGGAGTCCATCGTCGCGCCGGGGGCCCAGGTCTACCTGCTGGGGGAGGTCACCGGTCGCTCGGCGGGTGGCGGCAACCCGGCGGCCCAGCGCCTCAAGGCGCTCAAGAACAATCCCGAGGAGATGGCCCGCTTCGACCGTGACGGGGACGGCCATATCGACGGCATGGAATGGGAAGAGGCCCGCAAGGCGGTCCAGGCTGAGGCCGAGCAGCAGGCGGGCGGCGATCCCTCGGACTGCCCCTGGGTGGGCAAGGGCAAGGGTCGGGTGCCTTACATGATCTCGACCTACGGCGAGAAGCACCTCTCCAACCGGCTGATCACCCGCTTCCTGGCGGGCACGCTCGGCGGCGCGTTGCTGGCGGTGGCGACGGTGATGTTGATTTGGTGACGCGACGGTAAGCTAGCCAGAAAAGATCGAGCCAGTACGGATCAAGGGCTGGGTGGCGAGCTTGATATCGGTCACGAGGGGCATGAAGGACTCGGCGTCTCGCCGGTCGATCTCTTCACTGAGGAAAGCGATGAGCGTGATGAAGGTGGGCGTTGCGAGGTAGGCTCCACCCACTCCAAAGACGGACTGCACGCCGTAGTTGTAGACAAAATCTTGTGCCGCGATGATCTTCCGGCCCTCCTCGTCCAGAGCTTCGCTGGCCCTGGGTACGTGGAAGGCACCCGCGTTCCGGCCGAGGACCCGCGACACGCATTCCGTATCGCCCTGGTCGATCCAATCCAAGGATAGCCCCAGCTCCTTGAGCAGCCTGGACATCATCGGAATCGAGGCGATGAAGTCCGCAGAGGCCAGAGGGATGCCCACGTGCCCCTTGGAGTCGTGGCGACTATTCCATTGAGGCTCGCGACCACTGGAACCAAGCAGGGAGAGGACAAGGGTATCGTCACCGATCTGGTCGCTGATCCCTGCCGTCGCCGCCAGGGATCGAACAGAGCCCTGATTGGCGGGAGGGAGGCCCTGGTACGGGATCGTCGCGAACATCCGAATGAGAATGATCGACTCTTTGAATTCGGCGAACAGGGCCTCGGTCGTCGCCTGTGCAGCTGCCTCGAGCGAGGGCTGGATCTCCAGCTGAGCCTTCACCTTCTCTCGGAAATCCGCGAGCTCGTAGATCGATATCTTGTTGATCTTCCCCATCTCCCCGGGCCTCCTCGCGTTCGGATAGTCCTGATCCGATCCACTCCATCCTATTTTACAAGGATCGGGGAATTTAGGCGGCCGTGATAAGGGGCTTGTTCACGTGCACATGGGCACAGGACGTCAACGGGCCATGTGGAGGCGACCGTCTGTTCCAGGAAAATCTCTGGGAGGGACCCGTCAGGCGCCGTACTTCTTGATCGTCGCGTCCAGCTTGGGCAGCAGCACCAGGATGAAGAGGGCCGAGAGACCGGCCAGGCCGGCCAGCAGCAGGAAGAATGGGGCCGGCTCCATCTTGCTCTGGATGCCGCCGAAGAAGCCCGAGAAGTTGTTGCCAAACGCGGTGGCCAGGAACCAGCCGCCCATGGTCAGGCCCACCAGCCGCTTGGGGGAGAGCTTGGTCACCAGCGACAGGCCCATGGGGGACAGGAACAGCTCGCCCATGGTGACGATGGCGTAGAAGCCCACCAGGAACATGGCCGATACCTTGACCGTGCCGTGGTCGGAGAGCACCCCGGCGAGGGCCATCAGCAGCAACGATATGGTGGTCAGCACCAGCCCGATGAAGATCTTGCGGGCGGTGGTGAGCTTGCTGTCCTTCTTCTTGCCCGAAGCGGACACGTAGCTGGCGATGAGGATCAGGATCGTCAGCAACACCACGAACAGGGGGTTGAAGGACTGGTAGATCTCCGAGTTGACCACGGGCAGGTACTCGCCGACGGCGAGGTATTCGGGGTCGTGGCCGAACCGCTCCTTGTAGCCGGCGTATAGCTCGTGGTGCAGGTGATCGTCGATGAGGTAGACGGCGCCGGCCCCTTCGCGAACGAAGGCCACCTCCCGTATCTTCTTGGCGCCGTCGGGGATGTTCACCGACACCGTGGGGGCGCCATGGCTGTCCACCCCCTCCTCCACCGTGACGACATCGTTGGCGAACACCGCCGTGCTGCGCTCCTTGATGGCATCCTCGGTGTTTTCACCGATCTCCACCACCTCGATGCCGGGCAGGGAATCCACCCGTTCGACGGCCGCCTCGTCCATGCGCTGCTGGCCGAACATGCGGGCCGTGGCGGCGCTGTCCACCTTCAGCACGCTGTCCGGATGGGGGCGCGGCACGCTTTCCTTGGCGTTGAGGTAGTAGCTGGGCAGGCCGTCCTGCGTGGGGATGACCGCCTGAATCACCGATCCGGCCTGGCGGTCCGTGTCATCCCGGGCCCACTGGGTCATGGCCGAGCCGTTGAGGTGCAGGATCATGAAGAAGGTGCCGCCGGCCACGTAGATGGGCAGCAGGGCCAGCAGTCCGGGGCGTTCCATCGGCTTGGCCGTCAGCCCCAGGCGCACGAAGAAGATGATGATCGGCACCATGCCGATGAGGAAGCCGAACACTGCCGGGCGCATGTTGTCCCGCACCGCCTCCAGCGGCACATACGGATGGAGCAAGAAACCGATGACGCCGAAGATGGTTGCTGGCAGCAAGATCTTGACGAAAATCGCCCCCAGGCCGGTGTCCTCCGGGTCAATCTCCGGCTGGCGATCCGCCTTGGCCAGTGTACGCCACGAGAACATCATGATGGCCATGCCGATGAGCAACCCGAGGGCCGCGATGCGGAAGGTCCACAGCCAGCCCATCTCGTTGCGCACGGCGGCGGCGGCGAAGCTGGCCACCAGAGCGCCGATGTTGATGCCCATGTAGAAGATGTTGAACCCCACGTCCCGCTTGGCGTCGCCGGGCTCGTAGAGGTTGCCCACCATCACCGAGATGTTGGGCTTGAAGAAGCCGTTACCCAGGATGAGGAGGGCCAGGCCGCCCACGAACGGGGTGAACCCGCGGATACTCATCGACAGCAGCCCGGCCACCATCAGCGCGCCGCCCAGGATCACCGCCTTGCGGTACCCCAGGTAGCGGTCGGCGATCATGCCGCCGAGGAATGGTGTGAAATAGACGAAGGCCAGATACAGGCCGTAGATCTCGTTGCCCTGGGAGTCGGTGAGCCCCAGCCCGCCGCGCTCGGCGTCCGTGGCGTACAGCAGCAGCACCGCCAGCATCGTATAAAAAGCCAGCCGCTCCCACATCTCGGTGAAGAAGAGCGGGAAAAGTCCTTTGGGATGTCCGAGTGCCATGGATGGTCTCCCGTGTATTTGGATCGTGACGCGGGACCATAACACGAGCGGAGCGCTCGCCGCCGGACGAGTTCGACTGCTGCGTGTACACTGGCGCATCACGCTGACTCACCCGCTGAAGAACGGAGCTGCCATGGCCACCAGCAAGGACCTCAAGGGCAAACCCATCTACCTGATCACCGACGGCCGTAAACTCGGCGAGATCAAGGACCTGTACCTGGACGCCGAGGCCTCCCGGATCGTCGCGCTGTTCCTGGGCAAGGAGGGGGTCTTCAGCCGCAAGACGCTCGCCGTCCCGCGGGACCAGATCCAGGTGCTGGGCATCGACGCCTGGCTGGCCGGCGGCGAAACCGCGGTGGTGGACCTCGAGGACATCGGTGGCTCAACGGACTACCTGCGGGTGTCGGACCTGCGGGGCCGGGAGATCGAGACGGACGGCGGCACCCGCATCGGCACGGTGGGCGACGTCCAGCTGAAGGATGACGGCACGGTGGTCGGCTTCGCCCTGGGAAAGGTCCAGATCCAGGGCAAGCTGGCCGAAGGCAAGCTCATCGTCCTCAAGGCTGTGACCACGCTGGGCAACAAGAACCAACCGATGATCGTGGATCTTCAGGTGGCGGAGCAGGCCGCGCAGTAGCCCTTCCCGACAACAGCGGACGACTCCAGAAAAAGGGACGCTCATAAGAACATAAGTTTTGGGGCGGGCTCGGAGACCGAGTTTCTTATGTTCTTATGAGCGTCCCTTTTGCCCATTTGGGCCATCGGCGCTAGGCTCCGCGGCCATGCGAACCCGTAAGACCCTCGATCAGCTGTACTACGTCCTGCTCCAGGCGCGCAACCCCGACGATCCCGCGCGGGAGGACGAGTGGCGGGCCTTCGCAGCCCGCCTGGGCGTGGCCCCCGAGCAAATCCGCCAGGTGGACATCCTCACCCGGCGCATCGACCGCGAGGCCTTCGGCGACGCGGACGCCCTGCTGGTGGGGGGCGCCGGGGAGTACTCGGTGCTGGACGACGACCTGCCCATCCGCCACTTCATCGAGGATCTGGCGGCGATGGCGAACCAGTCAATCCCCATCTTCGCGTCCTGCTTCGGCTTCCACGCCCTGACCCTGGGGCTGGGGGGCCAGGTGATCCACGACGAGGACCATGCCGAGGTGGGCAGCTACGACCTGGAGCTTACCGACGCCGGTGAAATCGACGAGCTGTTCGGCGAGCTGCCTGCGGAGTTCGTCGCCCAGCTGGGCCACAAGGACCGGGTCACCACGGTGCCCTCCAGGCTTCGGGTGCTCGCCCGGTCCGAGCGGACCCCGGTCCAGGCCTTCCGCCTGGCGGACCAGCCCGTCTACGCCACCCAGTTCCACCCCGAGCTCACCTGGCAGGACAACCGCGAGCGCTTCAAGGGCTACATGGCCACCTACGGCAAGCTGTTCGGTGTGGAGGAGGCCCAGCACAAGCTGGATTCCCACCGGCCTGGGCCGGAGGCGAATAACTTGATGCGGCGGTTTGCCGAGCTGTTCCTCCTCTGACCCGATCCCTCATTCGACGAGTTTCGCGTGCCCCGGGTCCCCGGCCCAGAGGCTCGTCTGCAAAGGATCGATCTCGACCTTCACAACCACACCTTTCAGTCCATCGATGACGACGGTCATCTCCCGATCTACGATGACGACGATGCGCCACTCCTGCTTGGCCTTCTTCTTCTTCGCCGCGTCGAGGGTGAACAGGACGGGTACGCGAAGCTTCATCGGATCTCCCGGCTGCGTCTGTGTCAGCGTCAGTGTACCTGCCGCCCCCTTGCCCGACCCAGGCTGGTAGGTCCCCTCGACGGCCGGCAGCTGGTGGCCGTGGATCCAGGCGTCGAAGAACCATCCCAATTCCAGGCCCAGGAACTTCTCGGCGATGGCGAGGAATCCGCTCGTCGAGAGCTCCCGATTGGCCACCACCTCACACACGCACCGCAGTAAGTCGACGAAGGCCTCGTCCCCCAACCAGGCGCGCAGCATGTGCATCACATAGGGGCCCTTGTCGTACCACAGGGGCGTGGAGCCCCGGCCCAGCCGCCCCCCCGCCAGAGCCATCGCGCCGAACTCGGCCCCCTCCCGCGCCTCGCGCCGCCAGCCGTTGAGGCGGGCATCGTAGTCGTGCTCGCCGTAATACTGGGAGATATAGAGGTGGCTCGAATACTCGGCCAACGCCTCGCTCATCCACTGGTCATCGGAGGTGGCCCACCCCACCACGTGCCCCCAGTACTGATGGGCGATCTCGTGGGAGAGGATGGCCGACGCGAAGTGGGGCGAATCCCGCTTGGGGTTGTCGATCCATTGCACGATCCTCTCGTACTTGGTGATCAGGATCAGCCCCGGTGGCGCCTGCCAATACCCCATGTTCTCCACCATCTCGGCCACATCGACCTCCCGGAACGGGAAAGGGCCGAACAGGTCCTCGTAGAGCTGGATGATGCGCAGCGACTCCCCCACCGCCTCTCCTGCGTGCTGGGACTCCGCCGGCGTGAAAAAGGCCCTCACGGTTACCAGTCACCGTAGACGGGCGCTCGGCCGTCCAGGTGTTCGGCGATCCTGCGTCGGGTCGCGGGGGACACGTCCGTCGGCAGGTCATCGAGATCGAACCAGCGCACCTCCTCGATCTCGTGGTCGTGGGTGCCATCCGACTCGAGGTCCGTGCTGACGAACATGGCCACGTGGTCGCTCTTGCCTTCGTTGAAGCTGGTGTAGACGCCCAGCAATTCGAGGTGGTGCAGGGTGGCGCCCGCCTCCTCGGTGGCCTCGCGGCGCACGGCCTGCTCCAGGGTCTCGCCGTACTTCACGCCCCCGCCCGGGGCGAACCAGGATTTCAGGTAGGTGTGACGCACCAGCAGGATCTGGCCGTCACGGATCAGCAGCACCCGTACCCCCACCGTGACGGGGCGGCGCAGGGACCACCACAGCTTCATCAGGCGGTAGCCCAGGCGGTGGGTCCACTTCACGGGAAGCTCCTCGGGGGTGACCGGGACGAAGAAAGGTCCGCCTCAGCGGCGTCGGATACGGATCGCCACCAGCAGGCCCAGCACCGTCATGATCAGCCCGTAGCCACTGGCCGCTCGGGTCGTGGATTGGGTCACACAATAGCAGCCGCCGGCCAGTTCGCCATCGCCCAGGCCGTCGTCGTCGTCCGCCGTGTCGTCGTCGTCCGCCGTGTCGTCGTCGTCGTCCGCGCTGTCGTCGTCGTCCGCCGTGTCGTCATCGTCGTCGCCGGTGACGTCGTCCGAGGGATCGTTGGGGTCGGTCTCGTCGTCGTCGATGGCCCCGTTGCCGTTGGTGTCCTCCTCGCCGTCGGTGAGGCCGCCTCCGTCCGTGTCGTCATCGGTGGGATCCGTCGTGGTGGTGGGATCCTCGTCAGGCTGGAACAGCTCGGTGTCGGTGTCGTCGCCCTGAGGCTCTTCCAGGCCCAGCTCCGTGCCGTCCTGGACGCCGTCGCCGTCCGTGTCTGCCAGCAGCGGGTCCGTGCCCTCCGCGGCCTCGTTGCCGTCCAGCAGGCCGTCGTCGTCCGTGTCGTCGTCCAGCGGATCCGTGCCGCCTGCTTCTTCCTCGCCGTCTGTCAGGCCGTCATCGTCCGTGTCCGGATCATTGGGATCCGTCTCTCCCGGATCCACCAGGCCGTTGCCGTTGGCGTCCTCCTGGCCATCGGTGAGGCCGTCGCCGTCCGTATCGTCGTTCATCGGGTCGGTGGTGGTATTCGGGTCGTCGTCCGGCACGAACAGCCCCGGGTCGGTGTCGTCACCTTCCGGCTCGGTCAGCCCCAGCTCGGTGCCGTCCTGTATGCCATCACCGTCGCTGTCCGGATCGAGGGGATCCAGGCCCTGGCTCACCTCGGAACCGTCGGAGACGCCGTCGTCGTCCGTATCGTCGTCGTTGGGATCCAGGCCGTTGGCGTTTTCGTAGGTGTCGGAGAGGCCGTCACCATCCGAATCGATACAATCCCCGTCGTCCGCAGGGTCGTTGGGATCGCATTCCATGTCCTGCGGTTCGTAGACGCCATCGTAGTCGCCGTCTTCGACACCGTCGGGGATGCCACCGCCGTCCGTATCCGGGTCGAGGGGGTCTGTCGTGGTGGCGCCGGCGTCGCCGTCGGGGATGAACACCGCCGGATCCGTGCCCGTACCCTGGGCAGCATCGAGCCCCAGCTCCGTACCGTCCTGGATGCCGTCGCCGTCCGTGTCCACATTCGCTGGGTCGGTCTCGTCCGGGTCCACGACGCCGTCGCCGTCCACGTCCTCGCTGCCGTCCAGCAGGCCGTCGTCGTCGCTGTCGTCGTCCAATGGATCGGTGGTCGTGCCGGGATCGCCATCCTCGACAAATACACCCAGGTCGGTGTCGGAGCCTTCCGGAGCGGTCAGCCCCAGCTCGGTGCCGTCCTGCACGCCGTCGCCGTCCGTATCCGCATCCAACGGATCCGTGCCCCCGGCGGCCTCGGTACCGTCCATCAGGCCGTCATCGTCACTATCATCGTCGCCGGGATCCGTCTCGCCGGCGTCCACGTTGCCGTCCAAGTTGGCGTCCTCTTCACCATCGGTCAGGCCGTCGTCGTCACTGTCGTCGTCCAGCGGGTCCGTCGTGCTCGCGGGGTCCGCATCCGGGATGAAGACAGCGCCGTCCGTGTCGTTGCCCTGAGCCGTTTCCAGCCCCAGTTCGGTGCCATCTTGCACGCCGTCACCATCCGTGTCGGCGAGGGGCCCCGCGGGGGCCCGGGAGAGCTAAAGATATTTGTCCGTGCGCGCGGGGGGG
>CAZDDH010000262.1:11564-11816 GCA_964504165.1 uncultured Rickettsiales bacterium
CAGGCCGTCGTCGTCACTGTCGTCGTCGGTGTCATCCGTGCCCAGCTGGGCCTCCAGATCGGCGCACAGACCGTCGCCGTCCAGGTCGCCGGTGCCGTCGTCACCCTCACAGGCGTCGAGGTCGTCGCACACGCCGTCGCCGTCGCTGTCGCCGGTGGCGTCATCGCCGTCGCACAAGTCGTCGCTGTCGCAGATGCCGTCGCCGTCGCTGTCGTCCGGGTTGTCATTGGGGCACGGGTCGATGTCGTCGCA
>CAZDDH010000263.1:0-11755 GCA_964504165.1 uncultured Rickettsiales bacterium
GTATAGTTGCTAACCGAGAGAGATTCCAAGCTACTGGAGGGATTATGGAACGGTCAGTGTTAAAATGGGCTATCTCTGCGACCAGGCGAAAATTCGTAATGTATCGGAGGATACATTATGCAAACCCGAATCTTTTCATATTAAGGCCTGCGCAAACACTATTACTATTCACCGTATTGGCTTGTGCCATCTCATATGCTGGGCAATCCCGCGCCGAAACCTACACCATCGCCAGCACAGCGGAGACGCAGACCAAGACGGGGGCGTTCCGGGGCAACGTCTACGACAGTGACCGCGATGCCATCCTGCTGTCCTTCGACATGTACCTCGACCCCTCGAGTAGCTGTGACATCACCTTCTACTTACATGAACGGGCAAGCGAGGCGGATCCCTGGGCTGTCCTATGGTCGGACAACCAGGCGATCAACGCGGGCGCGGCATACCATTCGAGCGGCCCCATCGATGCCATGCTCACAGCGGGGAACCACTATGGACTGGGCGTGGGCTGGGACTGCCAGGCAACGGCCCATGGTGAACTCAATTCCAACTGGGTTGGCTATGACGTGGGATTCGGCACGTTCCTGTACGAGTACAAGGACAACGGCTATTCGGGGAGTGACCTGAATTACGACACGCCGAGTGACGGCCAGACCTACAAGTGCTGGCACCAGATCCTGGAGGTCGCTTCCCCCGACATGGACGGCGACGGCTGGGCGAGCACGGATGGGGACTGCGACGACGAAGATCCCTCGGTCTATCCGGGAGCCGAGGAGATCTGTGACGACGGACTCGATTCCAACTGCGACGGAGTACAGGACGAAAACACGGACCTCGACGGGGACGGATTCTCGAACTGCGACGGCGATTGCGACGACACCGACCCCAGCCGATGTCCGGGATGCCCCGAGCTCTGCAACGGTGGCATCGACGACGATTGTGATGCGACGACCATCGAAGACGCCGATACGGACCACGACGGGTTCACGATTTGCGACGGGGACTGCGATGATCTGGAATCGGCGACCTACCCCGGTGCCAACGAGGTCTGCGATGGCGTGGACAACAACTGCGATGGCCAGACGGACGAGGGGTACGACTACGACCACGATGGGTACTCTTCGTGCGGGGACGACTGCGACGACTCGAACTCCAACGTCAATCCCGGATCGACGGAGATCCCCTACAACGGCGTCGACGAGGATTGTGACGGGAGCGATCTGGACGATCTGGATGGGGATGGCTTCGGAGGCGGTGAGTACGGCGAGGATTGTGACGACAACGATCCCGACATCAACCCTGGCGTCGAGGAGATCTGCGACAACGGCGTCGATGACAACTGCAACGGTATTTCGGACCAATACGATTGCGAGAGTGAAGAAGGCACCACAGAGGAGCCGCTTGCGTACGCAGGATGTGCTTGTACGGCTTCAGCCGGCCCCAGACCTCTCGCTGGGATCCTGGGCCTGGTTTGGCTCGTCGGGATCTACCTCACCCGATATCGTCGTGTGGGCTAATGAACCGCTGGGGCGGGTTCGGCCTCGACCCACTCCAGAAGATCCACGGTGACGTACTCGGCGGGGGGGGCCTGGGCGTCCTCGACCACGACCGGCAGCTCGAACAGGCGTTTGTGCATGCCCAGGCTATGGGAAGCCCGGAGCTTCCAGTTGCGGTTCCGACGGTCTGCCGCACAGGGTTGATCCCCGTAGGAATGCGCGACGAGCCAAACCGGTGACTCCCCTGAGGGGCCACTCTCGCACGCCACCGAGCAACCATGATTGATCTCACCCAGACGATCTCGAGCCAGGGGATTGTAGTTGACCGTGTCCGCGTTGACGGTGGACATGTTGACCGGCACGGGGAGCATCGCGAAGACGAGGGGTAGACGGCTACAGTTGTGCAGCGGTTGGCCGCCTGCCTCCCCACGCTCGAACTTCCCCAGCAGCTCCCCCAGTTCGCCGTCGCGCGGTGCCGGCCTCGTCCACGGCCAAAGTGGGTGGTAATGGGGCTGGTTCGAACCCTTGAGCCCGTGGCGGGCCACATGGACCGCCCGTTCCGTCTTGGGGGACGCGGACCAGTTCACGAGAAGCGCGCCGAGGATCAGGGCCGCGGCGAGCCCGCGCAGCCACACCCTCCGGCCGAGGATGCGCGTGATCGCAAACGCCCCGGCGGCCGCCAGCACGAGCCACAGGGGGAGCAGATGCAGCAGGTAGCGCGACTGCAAGACGACCGCAACCGAAACCAACACGGTCCCCAAGACGGCCGGCACGGCGACCGGCAGCACCCTGGACCACCGTTTGCCACGGAACGAGGACGCGAGCCCCACCAGGGCCAGGGCCGCCACACCCCAGATGACCTTCGGCGAATGCTTCCGAGAATGGGAGATGTTGTCGGCCATGGTGGATTGGCTCGCGTCCGAATCCGGCCCGCTTCGCGCGACGCCCGCCGCCTGAGCTTTGCGGTGCGTGGCCGTCTGCTCGGCCAGGGAGGTCAACGGGATCGGTACCATCGCCCGGCCGGCCCCATAGACCGCCGTCGCACAGAAGGCCCCAACGACGAGGCACAAGCCCGCCCGGCGTAGCCGGGACCGGTCCAGGCCGCCCACCAGGCCCACCGCCGCGGCGAGCAAGCCGGCGTGCAGCAGAGCACGGTGGTCCGCCAGCATCGCCAGCCCCAGGACCACACCGGCGTACGCGGCCCAATCCAGACCACGGCGGAGGGCCAGGATCGTGGCTCCGACCGCCGCCATGCACAGCGCCATGTACAGCGCGTAGGGCGTGGAATACATGGAGAAGAGCTGGGGAAGGGGATGAATCGCAAAGGCCGCCGCGGCGAGCACCCCGATCACCGGCCCACCCCAAGCACGCCCCACGCCCCAGGTCAGCAGGAGCACCGCGAGGGTCGAGACCGCCGACAGCAGGTTCAGGCCCACCGCGAGATCCCCGGTCAAATGGGTCGCCCACGAACCCAGCAGCGCAGGGAGCGGCCCCCGCCAGGGCTGGTAGAGTGCCCAATCGCCCAGCTGCACCGCCGCCGAGTTGCCGGCGTACTGTATCCAGTCCAGGCCGACAAACCGGCCGCCCACCGTGAGCCGGGAAGCTCCGACCATGTGCACGACCACCGCCGCCAACAGGGCAGCCCCCTCCGCCACCCGCCAGGTGGTTGGCTTTCTGGAGAGAGCTTGAAGCGTGCTAATCATGACGATTTCGGCTGCCGATCCGCTGGCCGTTGTTCAACGCGCTTCAATCCACCTCGAGCAACCGGTACGTCCCATCCCCGTTGGATCCCCAGGTCATCTCCACGTCCGCCATCACCGAGCTGACCTGGAGCGTGATCTCGCCGGGCTGATCCGAGCCGGCCTTGGGGATGCCGTCGAACTCCAGCACGATCTTGTCGCCGTCGATGATGTTCTGGCCCGGGGTGATGGACTCCTCCTCGACCTGCAGGCGGAAGACCGGGGAGAGGATACTGAACTCCCGGGGGAGCTCCAGCGTCACCTTGTCCCCCAGCAGCTTGGACTCGAACTTGAGGGCGGATTTGATCTCGATCTCCTTGAGCACGGCGTCCACCAGCGGGCTCGCCGTGGGGATGGGTTCCGCCGGTGCGATACCGGCGTCCCGCTTGCGGCGCATCTCGCGGAAGGACTCGGCTTCCGCGATCTTGTACTCGTCCGTGTCCACCCAGGTCACTGCCTCGTTGCTGATCAGCACGGCGCGGTGCAGCACCACGCTATCGACGTTCTTGACCTCACCGAACCACTGGTACTCGATCTTCAGCTCGCCGAAGTCGGTGCGGTCGTGGCCCATCACCGCCGGCTGAGTCGGCGAGGTGAAGGTCTGGTAGTCGTCCGGGTGCATATCGGTGAACTGGATGCAGTGCACCAGCGTGGCGTTGTGCAGCGTCGTGGGGCTGCGGTTCCACACCGCCACCTTGATCTTGTTGCCGAACATCGTCGGCTTGACCACCAGATCCAGGTAGGAATCCTCGGGGAAGATGGCCCGGAAATCGTCCCCCAGCATCTCCTCGGAGAACTGAATATCCGACAGCACCAGCTCCCACTGCTCCTGGCTGCGCCGCCGGGCGAAGTGGTCCATCACCTTCTTGCGGCCCTCCTCCGTCTCGCCAGCAGCGAAGTGCACCTGGGCCATCTGCAGGTCCGGGCTGAAGTAGCCGGCCCCCAGCATGGTGGTCTGGTACTGGCCGACGATGAAGTTGCCCTCGCGGGTCTTGCGCAGGAACGCCCGCTGCTTGTACGGGTCCAGCAGGTCGGCCAGCGACTCGGACTGGCGCGGGTAGTAGGCCGCCGACTGCTGAAGCTGGAGCATGGCCTCCTGGCGGTTGCCGCTGCGGGCGTAGTGCACCCCCAGCAGCAGCTGGGCCGGGGCGGTGGCGTCCGGGTGCGCCTGGATGTAGCCGTGGAGCAGGTTCTCCACGGCGGTGCCCTCGCCCCCCATCTCGATGAGGGCCATCGCCTTGAGCAGGTGGGCCTCCTTCTCGTGGGGCGCCATGGTGATGGCGGCGTCGGCGGCCTCGTTGACCGCCTCCCAGTTGCCATCATTGGCCGCCAGGTAGGCCCGATCGCGGGCGATACACAGCCGGTCCCACTCCTCGACGTACTTGTAGTAGGCGTCGGCGTAATCCAGCATCGACTCGAACAGCTCGGTCTCCAGCCGGGTGCGGTCGTTGATCAGCTTGAGCTGCTTGTCGTGGCGGTCCCGCAGCTCCTGTAGCTCGGCCTGGGCCTGGGCCCGGTCCACGGACATCCCCCCCACCGGCCCGGTGGGCCCCATCGCCCCGTCCACATCCACCACCGACAGCATGGTCAGCAGCATCTCACCGGAGTAGTTCCACAGCTCCTCCTGGGCCTCCTGCTCCACCTGCTTGGCGTACAGTTCGAAGAGGATCTGCAGCATCTCCTTGCGCGCTTCGAGCACCTCCGGGGCCACGCCGCGGTAATCCTCGGCGGCGATCTGCAGTAGGTAGTCCCGTAGGTCCTGGTCTTGGGCCAGGGCCGACTCGATCCCGTGGTCCATGCCGTGGAGCACCCGGATGGTCTGGTCCAGGTCGTACCCCGGATCGTTGGCGCCGGCGTCCATCGCCTCGAACACCGGCGCGAACTCGCTCTCGGCCTTCTCGGCCTGGGCCTCCAGGGCCTTCTTGTCGGCCAGGTCCTTGGCCATCATGCCCGCCGCCACCGCCACCACCAGCATCACCAAGGCGGTGAAGCAGCCGTTGCGGAAACGGTTGGCGGAGGAGTCCTCGGCTTTACTCGAGGCGTTGTCGTCCGCCGTCTCTGGCGCGTCGGTACCCATAGTTGATCCATCCTCGGCTGACCGTTGGTGCAGGCCGGCAAGTCTATCAACTTGTGTACGTCCGCGCGTGCGCCGGAATTGCAGATCAGTACAGCGTCTGCTTCCAGTCCACGTATCCCGTGGCGCCGCCCAGGTCCATGTTGAGGCGCCAGATCAGCTCGCCGTCCGGGTCCACCTCGTCGATCTGGCCGGACATGGAGTAGTCGCCGATGGTATTGCCGTTGGGCAGCCGGAGGGCGTCTCCCAGACTCACGGTGTAGACGGTGGGGTCCGCCTGGTAGGACCAGATCAATTCCATCTCCATCGCCTCTTCGTCCACGCGGTACTGCACCAGCTCCGACGAATTCTCCTCCGGCGTGCCGTTGTCGAACACCAGGATGCTGTCCCCCAGCCACTGGAACTGGTGCTGGTTGGCGAAGGGTTGCCCGCCACCCACCAGCGTGAAATCGCTGTCGTCGCCACCCAGTCGCCACACGGTTTGGCCGCTGGCGCGGTCGATCTTGAAGATGGAGGAGAAGCCTAGGAAGCCGATGAGATAGGCATCGTCGTCTACTAGGTAGTCCATGGCGTTGGCGTGGGACCAGGCCGCCCCCTGGGGCCCCTGGTTGCCCTGGTACTCCACGTCGTCCCACACGTTGTAGACCTCGGTCTCCGTGCCATCGGTGGCCCGCTCGATGAGCCGATCCCCGTCCACCTGCTGGTCGCCCTCGGTGCGGAAATCGTAATCCAGGTAGGCCAGCGTTCCGTCCGGCAACTCGGTGAAGTCGTGGTGCCCGTCCGTCACCACGATCTCGTTCACCACCGCGCCATCCAGGCTCACCTGCCAGATCTTGTTGGCGGTGTCGGCGTGGGAGTTGACCGACCAGAAGTAGATCCAGTCCCTGTCGGCGGACAGGATCGCCCGGCTGACCTGGATGTTCTCGTCGGACAGGTACCACCAAACATAGTCGCCGTCCCGGTCCAGGATGACCGCCCCCGGCGGTGTGCCCAGCAGGGAGGTGACGAGGAACCCGCCGGCTACCGCGTCCGGATCGGCGATGTCCACCGAGATGCCCGGCAGGTCGTTGGGCGCCGTGCCGGTGGTGACGGTCAGCTCGTCGCTGACCGCCGTGCCCTCGGCCACCTGGGCGACGACCCGGAACTGGTAGTCCGAGGCCGGCTTCATGCCCAGCAGCAAGGCCTCGTGGGGAGGCTCGGCGGCCAGCTCGACGGGGGCCTCGAGGCTGTAATCCCCGGTGGGACCGTATTCGATCCACGCCGCCTCGAGTTCGTCGAGATCGACGCTCCAGGTCACCGTCGCCACGGTGGGGATGACCCCGCTGAGGGCCACGTCGATCTCGAACGTGGCGTCCACGTTGCCGACGGAATCGTCGTCATCGTCGGACGAGCCGTCGTCGCACCCCCAGGAGCAGGCGAGGGCCGCGACGATCAGGGCCGTGTTCACTGAATTCCAAGGACTCATGAGGTTCTCCGTGGTGCTCGTCAGGCGCCGGGGATCGGAACGTCGATCCGGTACAGCGCCTCTCGGGCAGTGATGTAGAGATGGGTGAACTCGTCGCCGCCGAAACCGCAGTTGGTCGGCGCGTGGCCAAGGGGAATCGTGCCGAGGCGGGCGCCCCCCTCATCCAGAACGATGACCGCCGGAGAGTCGCCGTCGTATCCAGCCACGTACAGGTTGCCCGCCGCATCGACGGCCATCCCGTCCGGCTGTTTCACGTCTGCAAATTCCTGTGGATCCCCGAGCGCCCCATCGGCTCCCACCATGAAGGACAGCAGCTGGTCGTCGAAGGTGACAGCCAGGTAGAGCGTCTGCCCGCCGGGAGACAGGGCCACCCCGTTGGGCGACCCGTCGAAGCTCCCCTCCAGGATCAGCTCACCGGCGGACGTGACCCGGAACAGCCCCATGAAATCCAGCTCCGGCTGCTCCTGCCCGAGCCCGAACCGCGGATCGCTGAAATACACGGTGCCGTCGCTGGCCACCGCGATGTCGTTGGGCGAGTTCAGCCGCTGACCGTCGTAGCGGTCCGCTACCGTCTCGATCACACCATCGGCTCGGGTCCGGGTCAGGCTGCGGGAACCGTGTTCGGCCGCCAGCAGCAGGCCCTGGCCATCGAGGGCCAGGCCGTTGGCGCGGCCGCTGGGTTGGCGGTAGACCTCGACGGCGTCGTTGGCGCCCAGCTGGTAGATGATGTCGCCGTCGATGTCGCTGAACAGCAACACCCCGTCACCCCCCCGCCACACCGGCCCCTCGGCGAACTGGAACGATTCGCTGACGAGGATCGCCGGGGCCCAGCTGCTCGGGTCCAGAGGGGGCCAGCTGGTGTCGTCATCGTCCGTCGCGTCGTCGTCTACCGCGTCGTCGTCCGCCGTCATGGCGTCGTCGTCAGCGACGTTTCCGTCGTCCTCGCTGCAGGCGAAGAACGGAGCCACCAGCAGCAGCGCAGCGAGCTTCAGGCAACGGCGCAAACTCATGCCGCACCCCCCGGTCACGGACGGGCCAGGATCACGCGGAAACCCACGTGGTACCACGGGTGGTCCGGATCTTCCGGCCCGCGGAAATAGGAGGGGTCGCGGTTGGCCACCCGGGCGTGGCCGTAGTATTCGGCGCCGTTGTACCAGTTGCCGCCGCGCATGTTGCGGTAGGGCTGGCCGTCCGGCATGGGGTCGCCGGAGGATGGCCCTGGCGGGTTGGCGAACGGCTCGCTCTCGCTCGAAGCGTCCGCGCAACTCTGGTAGTACTCCCGCCCGTACCAGTCGTTGACGAACTCCCACACGTTGCCGGCCATGTCGTGGAGGCCGTAGCCGTTGGAGCCGTCCGAGGTTTGATAGGTCTCGGGGTTACCCGGCCAGTCGTAGTCGGCCCTGTCGCGCAGGGAGCCGTCGTAGAACCCCACCGGCGTGGTCTCCGGCAACCCCTGGCCCTCCCAGGGATCCCCCGAGCTCTGCCAGTTGGCGTAGCTGCCGTCCCCGTTGGTGTCGTCGCCCCAGGGGAACGGTTGGTAGGGATCGTGCTGCCCGCCGCGGGCCGCGTACTCCCACTCTGCTTCGGTGGGGAGGCGGAACGCGGTGGCTCCCAGATCCACGCCTCCATCCGTGAGCTCATACGCCTCCGCGTACCCGTGTTCGCGGCTCTTCCAGTTGCAGTACGCGATGGCACCGAACCAGCGCACGCCACTGGCCGGGTGGTCCTCCCGACCGCCCAGCACCGAGAACTGGCTCCCGTCCCAGCCGATACGGATGGACGCCTCCGACTGCTCCGTGTCGGCGTAGATCTCGCCTCCGGCCGTCGCGAGCACCAGGCCACCGGCGACCTCGATGGCCCCCTCCTCCAGCGTGGCGTTGAGGAACTCCGCCCACTGGGCGGTGGTGACCTCGTGGCGGCCCATGTAGAACTCGTCCAGGGACACCCAGTGCACCGGCTGCTCGTCGCTGGGGTGGTTGGGGTCCTCCCCTCCCCAGCCGGTGTGATCCCCCATCTCGAACTCGCCGGCGGGGATCAGGACCATGCCCTCCAGGGCGGCGTCATCCGCATCGTTGTCATCGTCGTCTGCGCCGTCGTCGTCATCGCCGTTTTCACCGGTATCATCGTCGGCGGGGGCATCGTCATCGTCCACCGGCGTGCAGCCCCAGCCGAGCCAGATGGCCATGGCAAACAGCATCACCAGGAGCATCGCCGGGCCGATGTCGTCTCTGTTGAGGCGCATCCCTAGCCCCCCTGGGTCAGCTCGAAGCAGCAGGTGTCCTGCCCGCCGCAGACGAAGTGGTTGGAGACATCCTCACCGCCGCCGGAGGTGCAGGACGAAGCGTCCGTGCAGGTGTAGTTGACGTTCTGCTCGGGGCAGGTGTCGTCATCCAGTTCGAGCACATCCCCGGGTGTCAGGTCGCGCCCGTCGAACCCCGCGAAATCAGGGGCATATCGATGGATCTTGAAGATGGCGTTCCAGAAGTGGCCCTTGTTGTCCAGCGAGGCGATCTCGTACTGGGCCATGGGCCCTTCCTTGTCCACCGCGTTGATGTACTCCCACAGGATTGTGCCGGCCTCGTCCACCTCCAAAAAGCGGCCGTTGAGCCCCTCGCAGATCAGGGTGTTGCCGTTGGGGAGGCGCTGGGCGCCGGAGATCTCCGCAGAGTAGAAGTCCTCCGGTGGGTCCGCCTTGTACTGCCAGGCCAACTCCTCGGGCCCCCAAGCTTCACCCTGGGAAAGCTCCGGGTAGCTGCCGTCGCTCTCCATCGGCGGCGTCCACTCGTCGATGGTGGAGTAGCCCACGTTGCCCGGGCGGTTTTCGCCGTTGTTGAAGATCAACAGATTGCCGGCGCCGGGGCAGTCGTCCTCGATCCACTGGGAGTCGTGCTGGGCGAACAACATGCGGTCATCTTCGTTCCCGCTGCCGTAGTTGGATGGGTTGCCCCAGCGGTAGAGGAAGTCCCCTCCATGGCCATGGGCCCCGCCTTCGTGGCTGGCCGCCTCGGCGGACGTGGTGCTGTGATCGATGACCCACACCTCGTTGTGGGAGCGGGCGCTGATCACGATCTGGTCCAGGTCGGCGTTGTAGGCGATGGAGTTGGCGTGGTTCCAAAACGCCGGCGCACCGCCTTGCACATCCAGCAACTCCGGGTGCTGGAACGGATCGCCGTAGTTGTCGACGTTCGGGTCGTAGTCCTGGATCAGGTGGTCCCAGACATGCCATTCCCACACGACTTCGTAGCTCTCGGGGCCGGTCATGGCCACCTCGACGACATACTCGGGCCCCACATAACCCTCCTGGATCCCGTTGGGTTCGAACCCCGCCTGTACCGCCTCCGCGACCTCTTTGACTTCAATTGCCAGCAACAGCAGGTTGCCGTTGGGCATCACCGCGATGTCGTGGTGTGACGTGTAGCCGTCTCCGGCGTAGTCGAAGGCCCACACCAGGTTGTCGTCCCAGTCGTACTCCTCGATGCGTCCCCCTTCGCCGCCGCCGATGTTCTGGGCGTTGGGCAGCATCACCGCGCGGACCAGGTTGCCGTTTTCCCGCAGGTACACGGACTGGCCCGGCTCATAGGTGCTGCTCTCCCACGAGTGCACCACCCGCCCCAGCATGTCGATGAGGTACACCTCGCCCCGGTGCTTGGGCGGGAACAGGGTGTAGCCCTCGAAGGCGCCGGTCTGGCAGTAGGTCAACCCGACGGTGTACTCGGGGTTGTCCACGTCGCATTCGTAGTCATCCGCGACGTCGTCGTCGTCGCCGGCGTCGTCGTCCCCGCTGGATGCGTCGTCATCCGTGCCGTCGTCGGTACACGCCGCAAACAGCACCATCGTGGCCAGCAGCAGCAAGAACAATAGCGCGCACGACACCGCCCGCGCTGCCATCGAAGAACCGGTCCATTTCGTGAATTTCACCACAGCTCCGAGTCGTTAGACCCAGCCCGACAAGGGTTCACATGTGGCGTGTCACGGAATCATGACGGTTTTTTGGTTTTTTTTGGGGAGGGGGGCTAGAAATGGGCCTCGAAGTGGGCGAAGGCCTCGTCGATGATCTGGGCGCGGTCCAGCTCCCGCCATAGCTCGTGGTAGTCGCCGGGCCACACCGTGAGGCTGCACAGGCCGGGGTTGGCGTCGTTGACCAGGCCACAGAACTCGTCCTGCTCGGGGTTGTAGACGGTGGTGTCGTCGCCGGCTTGCATGATCAGCAGCGGATCGCTGATCAGGCCGGCGTCCGCGTCGGCCTGCTCGTAGTAGAGCAACGAGGTGTACTGCCAGCCCCAGGTGGGGGCACCGATCATGCACATGGGATCATCCCAGAACAATTCGTACAGATCACAATCGTGGGTGGAGGTGTTCTCGGCGCAATCCTCGGGATTCGGTTCGCCGCCGAAGGCCGAAGGGGACTCGCTGAAGCCGGCGTCGACCATCGCAAAACACGTGCCCAGCGCTTCCTCGTAGGTGAAGCCATTGGCGGCCAGATCCAACCCCAGCAGCGGTGAGCCCAGCACCACCGCGTCGAACACGTCCGGATGGGTTTGCAGGTAGCGGATGCCGATCAGCCCGCCCATGCTGTGGGTCATCAGCCCCATCGGTATACCCGGATCGCCGAACTCATCGACGATCATGCCCATGTCGCACACCGGCTGGGTGTCGTAGTCGTCGAAGTGGGCGCGCACGCCGCCAGAGCGGCCCTGGCCGTAGTGATCCCACATGACGATGTTCCACGGCACGCCGCCGAATTCCTGGATCAGGTGGTGGTACTTGTCGGTGTACTCGTTGCGGCCGTTGACGAAGAACAGCGTGGCCTCCGCATCGCCTTGGTTGTAGGTCCACGTCTCCCAGGCGATGTCGGTGGAGCACGCCTCCAGCGTGCCCGAGTCGGCGTCGTAATACTGAGTGTAGTCGGTGGTGTCGTCGTCGTCGTCCGCCGAGTCGTCGTCGTCCGCCGAGTCGTCATCGTCGCCGGTGTCGTCGTCGCCGG
>CAZDDH010000264.1:0-11596 GCA_964504165.1 uncultured Rickettsiales bacterium
GGAGGTGGACGACGGCGGTGGCGCGTTCTACGGCCCCAAGATCGACATCAAGATCCGCGACGCCTTCGACCGCGCCTGGCAATGCACCACCATCCAGGTGGACCTCAACCTGCCCGAGCGCTTCGACCTGAGCTACATCGGTGAGGACGGCGAGAAGCATCGGCCGATCATGATGCACCGGGCCCTGCTGGGGTCCCTGGAGCGGTTCTTCGGCGTGCTCATCGAGCACTACGGCGGCGCGTTCCCCACCTGGCTCGCGCCGGTGCAGGCCAAGGTGCTCACCGTCAGCGAGAAATCCGAGTCCTACGGCCGCGAGATCTACGATCGGTTGCGATCTGCGGGGATTCGTGTCGAAGGGGACTTTGGTCCGGAGAAGCTCGGTGCTAAGATTCGCAACGGAGCATCGGAGAAGGTCCCCTACCTGCTCGTGGTAGGGGAGAGGGATATGGAGGCGGGAACCGTCGCACCTCGTGTCCGGGGTGGCGGGGCAGTTGACGCGATACCGGTGGACGAGATGATCGAGTGGCTGCGCTGGCAGACCGATCGTCACGAAACCGATCCGCTGCAGCGTCCAGGAGCGTGATGTGCGTGTGCTTTCGAAGCGAAAATTCGACCAGTGCGACAGATCCGGTCGCCTGGGTGTGGTGCAATATTGGGCGATATGCACGACATCCTGGGGATTGGAGATGGCGTGCTGGACGGATTTGCAGCCGAAATCGACATGCTCAACACGCTCCAAACGGTTGACATGGCCCTCGTAGTCCCGTAATAACGCCGTGCTCTGATCTAACCACTCGGGACACGTGTGTCCTGGAAGGAGGCAGCACTTGAACCATAGGTCGAGGAGTTAATCGTGCGTCGAGGCAAGCGTCGTCGCCCACAGGAATTCAAGCACGAAGAGATCCGGGTCAATAGACGAATCCGGGCGCGCGAAGTACGAGTCATCGGGGCTGAAGGAGAACAGCTTGGAGTGTTCTCTGTACCCGAGGCGGTTCACCTTGCTGAGGAGGCAGGGCTCGATCTCGTAGAGGTCGCTCCCACGGCCCGTCCGCCGGTCTGCAAGATCATGGACCACGGGCGGTTCAAGTACGAATCGAAGAAAAAGGCGCAGGAAAACAAGCGCAAGCAGACGGTCATCGCCATTAAAGAGGTGAAGATCCGGCCCAAGACCGATAAGCATGATTACGATTTCAAGATTCGTAATGCGACTCGGTTCTTGAACAACGGGGACAAGGTGAAGGTCACCATTGTCTTCCGGGGCCGCGAAATCACCCACAAGGAGATCGCCTTCGAACGCCTCAAGACTGTCGCCAACGACTTGGTGGAACTCGCCAATGTCGAGTCAGAGCCGAGAATGGACGGAAGAACGATGTTCATGCTGCTGGCACCGAAAGTCAGCAAGAAGTGATAGGCCCCGCGGGGGCACCGGATGACCGGTACCCCCTCTCGGCCCAGAGGCGATAAGAACATGCCGAAGATGAAGACCCGAAGAGCTGCTGCCAAACGGTTCCGTGTGACCGGTACCGGCAAGATCAAGCGCAGCAAGGCGTTCCACAGCCACATCCTCACCAAGAAGACGAAGAAGCAGAAGCGTCGTCTTCGCACCCAGACGCTCGTCGATCCGGCTGATGTCGGTCGCGTTCGTCGGATGCTCGGTAAGTAACCAACAACCTCCTGCGGTCACCGCTCCGAGGAGCAGGGAAGCCGCCAAAAGGGGACGATCATGCCACGCGTCAAACGCGCCGCTATCCGTCATACCCGTATCAAGAGAATTCGCCGCCAGGCCAAAGGCTTCCGCGGTGCGCGCGGCAATCTGCTGCGCACCATGCAGAATGCCATCACCAAGGCCCAGCAGTACGCCTACCGCGACCGCCGGACCCGCAAGCGCAGCTTCCGCCGCCTGTGGATCTCCCGCATCGCCGCGGCAGCCAAGATGAACGGCACCAGTTATTCGGTGCTGATGGGCCAGCTCAAGAAGTCCGACGTGGCGCTGAACCGCAAGGTCCTGTCCGAGATCGCCATCGTCGACATGCCCGCCTTCAAGGAAATCGTCGAATTCGCCGGCAAGTAGGCTCGGCGTGACGGTTCACCTGCCTGTTTTGCGGGAGTCATCCCTGCGGCGCAGGGCTGCGCCTGGACGTGCCGTTGCCGTCGGGCGTAGTCTCCCTGTTCTCGATCATCCAATGAGGTAGCCATGCTCGAAGAGATCACCCGGACTTGCCAGCAGATCCTGGCCGAGGCCGAGGAGTCGCTGTCCCTGGCGACCAACGAGGCCGAGATCCATCAGCGGAAGGCCCCCTTCATCGGCCGTAACGGTAAGGTCGCGGCCCTGTTCGCCAGCCTCCGGGATCTGGAGCCCCAGCAGCGGGGCCCGGTGGGCAAGCAGATCAACGAGGTGCGCGTGGGGGTGGAGCAGCTGGTCCAGAACCGCCTGCAGGCCCTCCAGAGCGAGGCGCTGGCCGGGGAGAGGCTGGACGTGACCTTGCCCGGCCGGGCGTCCCACAGTGGCCATCTGCACCTGCTGACGCGGACCTTCGAGGAGATCGCGGCCATCTTCGTGGGGATGGGCTTCCATGTGGTGCAGGGGCCCGAGGTGGAGACGGAGTTCCACAACTTCGAGGCCCTCAACATCCCCAAGGATCATCCGGCGCGGGCGATGCAGGACACCTTCTACCTCAAGAACGGCTCGGTGCTGCGTACCCACACCAGCCCGGTGCAGGTGCGTGTGATGGAGAACCAGGCGCCGCCGGTGCGGGTGATATGCCCCGGGACGGTCTACCGGCGGGACGAGGTGGACGCCTCCCACAGCCCGGTGTTCAACCAGGTGGAGGGGCTGTGGGTGGACCCGACGGTCACCTTCGCTGACCTCAAGGGCGTGCTGGCCAGCTTCGTGCGGGAGTTCTTCGGCCCCAAGACCGCATTCCGGTTCCGGGCCAGCTACTTCCCCTTCACCGAACCTTCGGCGGAGCTGGATATCAAGTGGGGTGACCGTTGGCTGGAGGTGCTGGGCTCGGGCATGGTGCATCCCAACGTGTTCCGGATGGTGCGCAACGACGCCTTCGATCCGGACCAGGTCCAGGGGTTCGCGTTTGGCATGGGGATCGATCGCCTGGCGATGTTGAGGTACGGAATCGAAGACCTGCGTGTGCTGTCTGAATGTGACCCGCGCTTCCTGGAGCAATTCTGATGCGTGTTCTATGGAGCTGGTTGAACGAGCTGGTAGAGCTGGACCGCAGCCCGGAGGAGGTGGCCGAGCTGCTCTCCACCGCTGGGCTGGAGGTGGACGACATCGAGACGAGTGGTCCGCAGTTCAGCAAGGTCGTCACCGCCAAGCTGCTGGACAAGCAGCAGCACCCCAACGCCGACAAGCTCTCCGTGTGCCGCGTCACCGACGGGCAGCAGGAGTACTCGGTGGTCTGTGGGGCGACCAACATGAAGGCGGGGGATGGCGTGGCGCTGGCCCTGCACAAGGCCCGCCTGCCCGGCGGCCGCGTGGTCAAGCGGGGCAAGCTGCGCGGTGAGCGCAGCGAAGGCATGCTGTGCAGCGAGGCGGAGCTGGAGATCGGCGACGACGGCGACGGGATCCTGATCCTGCCCGGCGACGTGAAGACCGGCGTGCCGCTGCAGCAGCACCTGGGCCTCAGCGACTGCGTCATCGTCCTCGACCTCACCCCGGACCGGGCGGACTGCCTGGGCCTCATCGGCGTGGCGCGGGAGATCGCCGCTCTGACCGGCTGCCCCCTCAAGGGCGCGGCCGCGCTCCCAAACTGGTGGGAGCCGGTGCCCGCAGGCCCGGCGGAGGCCACGGCTGGCGCGGCCGGGGAGCAGGTGACGGTCCGCCTCGAAGATGCGGCCGGCTGCCCCCGTTACACAGGCATCGTGGTGCGCGGCGTGGCCATCGGCCCGTCCCCCAGCTGGCTCACCAACCGTCTGCAGGCGGTGGGCGCAGGCGTGCACAACAACGTCGTCGATGCCACCAACTACCTGTGCCGGTTGCTGGGCCAGCCCTTCCACGCCTTCGACCTGCGGTTCCTCCGGGGGCAGCAGATCATCGTCCGTCGCGCCAGTGAGAACGAGCCGTTCAAGGCGCTGGACGGGACGGAGCACACGCTGTGCCCCGACGACGTGGCCATCTGCGACGCCGAGGGCCCGGTGGCCCTGGGCGGCGTCATCGGCGGCGAGGGGTCGATGGTGGTGGACGACACCACGGACCTGCTGCTGGAGGCGGCCTACTTCACGCCGGCAAACATCCGCGCTACCAGCCGTCGCCTGGGCATCCTCACCGAGTCCAGCGACCGGTTCGCCCGGGGCGCCGACCCGCGCAACACCATGGCCGCTAACCGCATGCTGGCCGAGCTGATCGTGGAGCTGGCCGGGGGCGAGGTGGTCGAGCCGGTAGCCGACTGCAATCCCGCCCCCTGGCAGCCCACCGCGGTGACGCTCCGTCCGCAGCGTGTTCCGGGCTTGCTGGGGCTGGATCTGGCGCAGGACAAGATCCGTGGACTCCTGGAGCGGGACTGGATGCGCGTCAGCGACGATTCAGACGGGCCGATGGGGGTCGAGGCACCCCCATGGCGTATCGACATCGAGCAGGAGGTGGATTTGGTGGAAGAGGTGGCCCGCCTGTGGGGCTACGACCGTATCCCCATCACCTTGCCCAAGGCGGAGCGCACGGCTGTCCAGCGCAGCGACGAGATCGATCGCGAGCTACGTAACCTGATGGTCAGCCTGGGGTTCTCCGAGCTGTTCCTGCTCAGCTTCTGCGGGCGCGACGAGCTCTGCTCCCTGGGCTACGACGAGGAGCTGCTGGCCCGCACGGTGGAGATCGACAACCCGCTGGGCGCCGATTCGGCGCTACTCCAGCCGTCGCTGTTGCCTGGAATGCTCCGGCATGCATCTCAGGCCTCGCGCCGCTCGGCCGATCTGCGCACCTTCCAGCTGCGGCGGACCTTCCAGCTGGGCAAGGGAGAGACCGGAGTCAAGGAGACGCTCTCGCTGGCCGGGCTGTGGATGGGATCCCGCCAGCCGGCCACATGGGACCGGGAAGCGGTCGAGGCCGATTTCTTCGATCTCAAGGGGGCCGTGGAGGCCGTCTTGAGCCACTTCCGCGTGGGCGGCATCCAGTTCGTGGGGGACGGCGCCGCGTCCGTGCTGCTGGATCCGAGCCAGGCAGCCCGTATGGAGCGCGGCCGCCAGCCGGCGGGCGTCATCGGACGGATCGCCCCCCAGCTGCTCGCCCAGCTGGAGCTGCCCGGCCCGGCCTACGTGTTCGAGATTCCCTTCGGGGATCTGGTCCGCAAGCGGCCCGCCCTGCGTTACAAGGCCCCGTCCGAGTTCCCGTCCACCAAGCGGGACGTGGCGGTCCTGGTGGATGACTCCGTGGCCGCCTCCCAGTTGCTGGGCGAGGTCCAGCGTGCCAAGCCCGTCGATCTGGTCCACAGCGAGATCTTCGATGTGTACGAGGGAGACGAGCTGCCCGAGGGCAAACGGTCCATCGCCATCCGGATGGTTTTCCAGTCCAACGCGGGCACCCTGGACGGCGCCCGCGTGGACGAGTCATTCCACCGCGTGCTGGACCGTCTCGGGGCCCTGCCGGGTGTGGTCGTTCGGAAGGGTTGAACCGCTTCATTCTTTGACGTGGATTTCAAGAAAACCCAACAATAACGGAATGTTCTTGACATGGAACGGCAGAATTCCTGTATGTTGATGGACGTGTTTTACGCGATGAAACAGAACCGCTCCTTGGCCCTGGTTTTTGCCCTCGTGCCGGCGCTCGTCGTGCTCTCTTGCGAGACCGACGAGGTCGAGTACGAAAGCCTCAACGAGGACGACAACTGCGTCTACGTGGACGTCACCGAGGCTGGTGATGACGACGACGCCGCGGACGACGATGACGCGGCGGACGACGACTCCGCCGCAGACGACGACGACACCCACGACGCCTTCGAGTGGACGGACCTCACTTGCTGCGGTGGCGACACGGTCATCGGCTGGGCCGGGATCGATCCGCCGTCTGCCCCGGTCGGCGAGCTCCGGTACGCCCGCGTCGAGATCGATCAGGAAGCCTTCGAGTCCACCGGCGCGAGCCTGGACGAGGTGGCCCGGGTCACCGTCACCTTCGACCCGCACGAGGTGGGGGAGGGTGAAGCGGATCTCGATCAGGACGGCATGCAGGACACCTTGTGGGATGGCCAGCTGGGCACCGGCGAAGCCGGTGGAGTACCCAGGACCGGTGATGAGTTGTGTTTCCATTTGTGGGGTGATGTAGCAACCGATGAGTAGCCCCTCGGGGTTGCTCCGTGGAGTGGTACAGCGATGACAAAAGCGGAGATCATCGAGACAATCTACGAGCGGGTAGGGTTTTCGAAGAAGGAGGCCGCCGAGCTGGTGGAGCTGGTCTTCGAGACGATCAAGGAGACGCTGGAGCGGGGCGAGAAGATCAAGATCTCCGGATTCGGGAATTTCGTCGTCCGCCCCAAGCGCGCCCGGGTGGGGCGTAATCCTCAGACCGGCCGTGTGATCATGATCAGCGAACGCCGGGTCCTCACGTTCAAGCCCAGCCAGGTACTCAAGGACGCGCTCAACGGCCAGCAGGGCTGAAAGCGGAGGCACCCCGGTGGCTGACTCCGACGTCATCATCCCCAACAAGACCTACTTCAAGATAGGCGAAGTGGCACGGCTGACGGAGCTCGAACCCCACGTACTGCGGTACTGGGAGACCGAGTTCAAGCAGCTCCGCCCGGAAAAATCCACCAGCGGTCAGCGGCTCTACCGCCGCGAACACGTGGAACGGGTCCTGGAGGTCAAGGACCTGCTCTACCGCCAGAAGTTCACCATCGCCGGCGCCCGTCGCCGCTTGCTCCATCGCCATGATCAGGACGCTGCCGAGGCCGCCGAGCAGCAGGTCCGCAAGCAACACAAGGCCGCCATGCGGGACCACGAAGAGACGTTGCGCAGCACGCTATTGGAGATCCGCGGTCAGCTCGTGGACATCCGGCGCAAGATCAATCTCGGCAACTAGCGGAACTCCCTTTCCCTCCCAAACCCTTGCCCCCCAGATCCCCGTTCCCCTCTTTTCCTGCATTCTTTCATTCCTGCATTCTTTGGCAGTTTTCCTCTTGAGAGACGACTGAAGAGATTCATCTAAGGAAAGCAGGAATGAAGGAATGCAGGAATGGAGAGAGAAGAAGACGATAGGGAGGAGGGCAAGAGATGAGCTGATCTAGTCAAAAAGTCCCTGCTGGACCTGGGGCCGGATGCAGTCTGGATCGTCGTTCGCCACGCTGTTGACGCGCGGGGAGACCTGCGTGGATGACATCTTCAAGGCGGGGTAGGGGAGGAGCAGGGAGTCCAGATCGAGGGGGGATTGGGGGGCCGGGTCCAGCCAGGCCTCGTGTGCGTGCTGGGGTAGGATTACCGGCATCCGATGGTGGACCGGGCGGACGGTCTCGTTGGCCTCGGTGGTGATGATCGCGCACGAGGGCACGACCGATCCCTCGGGGTCCTTCCACTCCTCCCACAATCCGGCCATGGCAAAGGGCTGTGCGGACCTGAGCTGGAAGTAGTGCGGTGTCCTGGTGCGCCCCTCCTTGCGCCATTCGTAGAAGCCGTCGGCGAGGATCAGGCAGCGTCTCGAGCGGTAGGGGCTGCGGAAGGAGGGCTTCTCGGCCAGGGACTCTCCCCGGGCGTTGATCATCTTGGCCCCCGCCGACGGATCCTTGGCCCAGGGTGGGATCAGGCCCCAACGATGGTGCTGCAGTTCCCGGGGGCGATCATTGGTGAGCACGGCCACCGGCTGGGTGGGGGCGATGTTGTAGCGGGGTTGGACGTCCAAGACGACGGGAGACAGGTCGAAGACGTCGATGAGCATCTCCACCAGCGTGTACAGGGAGAATCGGCCGCACATGGGGTCCTCCTGGACCGACATGGTAGCAGGCGCGCGGGTGGTAAGGGCCAGGTAGTCGCACCGTTCGGAGCCCTCGGTCATGCTGAAACCAACGCTACCCCAGGGGTTTGGCGCACAGGCGAGCGCGTTGGTGGTAAAATCACGCCACTCGCGGCGCCAGGCGTCGGCGTGCGTCGGTCAAGGCCACTGAAACGAGGTACTAGGATGACAGCCCGTAGGAACGACCTTCTTTTTGCCGTGATGACCTTCTTCAACGTGTCCCTGCTTGCCACCGGGTGCGCAGAGATGCGGCTTGTGGATACCTTCGACGATACGTTGATCGCCGACGGCATCGACACCATCGACCTGAGCCTCGAGGACGGCGATCTGACGGTCGTCGGCCGGGACGATCAGGACAGCATCGACGTGACCGTCGATCTGATGACCAACCGTCAGAGCGAGGACAAGGACGCCGATGCCCGCCACGATCTGCGTTTCGAGCTGCGGGACATGGGGGACGGGACGGCGCTGCTCACGGTCAACGATCCGGCTGCCGCCCGTTACTTCGCCCACGTCACGGTGACGATGCCCGCGGATTTGGACCTAATCGTCGACGACGGGGACGGCGACGTGGGTATCGAGCTCTGTGGTGCCCTGGACCTCAAGGACGGCGCCGGCGACGTGGATATCGTGGGCGCATCCGGTGGTGTGGTCATCGACGACGGCTCGGGTGACCTGGCGCTGGAGAACGTCATCGGCAACGTGGAGATCGAGGACGGCAGCGGCGACCTGGACGTGTCCACGGTGGAGGGTGACGCGACCATCGACGACGGCGCCGGCGATATGCTCATCTCCGACGTCACCGGCACGGTCACCATCAACGATGGGTCGGGCGACATCGAGATCAGCAACGCAGGGACCGTGGAGATCGAGAACTCCGGATCGGGATCCCTCACTATCAACTAGCGCACACGCGCCTTCGCGCGAGCTATGTACCCGCCTCCCCGCTCAGATGCCCTTGCGTTTAGGGGCTAGATCCGGTTCACTCTGGCCGAATTCACGAACAGGGGAACTGCATGCAGCGCACCAATTTGCCCACCATCCTCGCGGTCATCGTCGGTTTCGCCCTCGCCGGCGGGCTGATCTACTACGCAGTCAACAGCGACAAGGACTCCAAAGGCGACAAGAAGAGTTCCTCCGGCAACAAGTACGAGCTCGTCACGTCGATGGAAAAACCGGTCGAGTTCCAGCTGGCGGAAGTGCCGGCGGGGGACAAGCTGGACCTCACCGCCACGGTCAAGGGCCTGGACGGCAAGGAGACCAAGGTCTCCAAGCTGGTGGGGCCACGCAACGTGATCATGATGCTCGACGGGGAATTCACCCGCCGGACCAAGCGCATCACCAAGGAGCTCAGGTACCTCACCAAAGGTGGCAACGAGCTCAACTTCCCGGTGATCGTGCTGCTGCCCCGGGGCACCAAGACCAGCGACGCGGAGAACTTCGCCCGTAAGAGGCGGATCCAGGCGCCGGTCTTCATCGACGACGACGGGGAGTTCGCCGATCGCAACGACTGGACGTCATCCACGGCGGCGCTGTTCGCCGAGGACGGCACCATCATGCAGAAGTTCGAGCCCTGCGAGGACTGGGACGAGCGCTTCGGGCTGATCCCGCCGGTGACCGACGATGTGCTGTTCTGGGCCTGGGCCATCCCCGAGGAGGGGCCGGAGATCGACGCTGCGGCCAAGCAGGCGGCGGTCAACCTGGTACGGGCGGCCCTGTCCGCGGATCTGGGCAAGGACGGGATCCCCGGGGCGCTGACGGACCTCGCCGGCGACCCGGCGCTGGCCATGAAGCCCGAGCTGCCGGTCTACGTCAGCCTGTTCCGCCCGGGGGAGACCAAGCGTCTACGGGGCAGCGGCGATTCGGGCAGCCTGGGCGAGCGCCTGGTGGCCGCCACCCGCGAGGCCCTGGACGTACATGACCGCAAGGAGTGGGTCGCCGAGGCGGCCGACGTACGGTTCCTGGTGGACGTGCCCGGGCCGTCTTTCAAGGTGCCCGGCCGGGAGCTGCGCACCCAGTGGTACTTCTTCGAGCCTGGGGTGGACGGCGTGATGGTCGTCAACGGTGAGAAGGAGGGGGTCCTGCTGCCCGCCGAGGTGGTCACCCAGGGTTACCACTCACCGCGGGTGAAGAAGCGCGACGAGAAGGTGCCGCGGATGCTGGCGGAGGCCTGCCGGCGTGCGGGGATGTCGGAGAAGTCCTGGAAGGACGAGGAGACGGATCTGCGGCGCTTCCGTACGACCTGCTTCGGCGAGGTGATCCCCGGGGCCGGGGCCGCCGACGTGTACCGCGGCAACGTGCTCATCGGCGACCAGACCTCCGAGGAGATCCTGGCAGCCATCAAGCTCGGTGGCCGCTGGCTGCTGGACACGGTCAAGGAGGACGGCACCTTCGACTACCAGTACTACCCCAACGAGGACAAGGGCTCGACGGACTACAGCTGGGTGCGGCACGCCGGGTCGGTGTACGGTCTGTTCGAGATGTACGAGCTGGCGTACGACGAGCCGATGATGGCCGACGACCTCGACGATTACATCCGCGCCGGCGCCATCTCGGTGGGTGGTGTGTACCGGGCGCTGGGCAAGATCCCCGAGGACGAGGTTGGGGATCGGTACTGCCTCATGGAGGGCAACCGCTGCCAGTCGGGCTCAGCGGCGCTGAGCCTGATGACCTACATCTCCCGTCCTCCCAAGGAGCACATCCACAATCCCGAGTACATGAAGGCCATCTACCTCGAGGACGACAAGGAGAAGATGGACGGCCTGGCGTTGGCCATGCTCGACATGATCGATGATGACGGCAAGGTGTTCCGCTCCTACCGGGAGGCGATGACCAAGGACAGCGTGGAGAAAGAGCCGCTGTACTACCCGGGCGAGTGCATGCTGGCGTTGACCCGCTACTATCAGCTCTCCGGGGACGAACGCTGGCTGGATGGGGCCAAGGCCATCGCCGAAAACCAGATGCGGATCTACAACAAGAACCGCTGGTCGAACCCGGACCACTGGGTCATGCAGGCGCTGTACCTGCTGTTCCACGCCACCGGGGACGAGAGCTACGCCGAGACGGCGCTGAAGATGGGGACGCACCATGCGTCCGAGCAGTTTGACGGCCCGAGGCCGTCGCCGTTCCCGGACTACCGCGGCTCGTACCGGCGCACGAACGACGTGCCGCGGACGACCAGGGCCGGTTCGCGGACCGAAGCGATGATGGGGGTCGTGCGCACGGCCTGGGAGGCCGGCGAGGACGCCCGCATCTACGAGGACGCGGTGCTGGAGGCCACGCGGCACATGAGCGAGCAGCTCTTCCGGCCGGAGAATTCCTTCTGGATGTCGAACCCCAAGCGGGCGATGGGGGCCCTGCGCATGGGCGTGGTGGACAACCATTGCCGCATCGACAACAACCAGCACGCTCTCGTCGGGATGGCCGGCGCCCTCGAGGTGTCCCGCAAACGCGAAGGCCTTCAGTCCGCCCCCACCGAATAGCCCCCAGATCTCCCTCTTCCCCTGCCCCTGCCCCGTCCCCACTCCGCTACGGCCGGCTGGAGGCTGCAGCATGGAGTTCCTGCGATGCCTCCAACTCCGCTCCTCGGCGTCTCACCCGCGGTGTGCCTCGCAAGGGGGCGGCCTTCCGCCTCGGCCCAATGGTCCCGCG
>CAZDDH010000265.1:0-11469 GCA_964504165.1 uncultured Rickettsiales bacterium
CTTGAGCCACCGCTCGGCGTCGTACAGCTCCAGGGTGGACATGCCGGCGATGAGGTTGCTGCCGTTGATCAGCGCCAGCCCGTCGCGGGCCTGCAGCTCCTGGGTGGGCACGCCGGCGGCGTCCATGGCCGCCTGGCCGCTCATCCGCTCGCCCTTGTAGAAGGCCTCGCCCTGGCCCATCACCACCAGGGCCGACTGGGCCATGGGGGCCAGATCGCCGCAGGCGCCGACGCTGCCCTTCTCGCACACCACGGGGGTGACCCCGGCGTTGAGCATCTTGCGGTAGGTGTCCAGCACCACGAAGCGCAGCCCGGAGTGGCCCTTGGACAGCACGTTGATGCGGGAGCAGATGGCGGCGCGGATGTGCTCGATGGGGGCGGGCTCGCCGATACCGGCGGCGTGGTTGTAGATCAGGTACATCTGGAACTGCTTGACCTGATCGTCGTTGAGCACGACCTCGGAGAACTCCCCGATGCCGGTGTTGACGCCGTACATGATCTCGCCGGCGACGATGCGCTTCTCGAGGAAGCTCCGGCAATGATCGACCCGAGCCTTGACGTCCTCGTGGAACTCCACCGGCTCGTTGAACCGGGCGACGCGCACGACGTTTTCGATGGTGAGGCCTTGGCCAGAGATGGTCACGGTCATGATGACTCCTCCTGGTTCGGGTCAAGCGAGCGCGAGACCCGAACGAACGGGTTAACGCTCCCACCCACCCCGCAGCAATCGGAGGAGTCCGATCCGCGTAACTCTATGTATGATCCGACGGGGCCGCGGCTGTCAAGTGGAACACTTCAGTGGACCCTTAGCGGCCGCTACTGTTAACCATGCGTGGACGAAGGGTTGGACCATGCCGACACACCGCCGGATCCCCTGTCTGCTCCTCTCCGCGATGCTCGCCACGGCGGCGGCGCCCTGGGGGATCGCACGGGCCGGAGCCCCGGCCGGCTGGGAGCCTGGGGTGGAGGGCCAGTGGGGGGCGGGCCCGGCGGTGTGGGCGCCGGATGGCCGGGCGCTGGCGGTGACCCGCTGGGATCACGCAGCGCTGCTGGTGGTGTCACCCCAGGGCGATCACGCGGACGTGATCAGCGCCGCGCGGGGCGCCGGCTACGCGCCGGTGTGGGCCAGCGGCCGACTGCTGTTCAAGGAGGTCGTGTGGTCCGCCGACGGTGCCCGGCAGCACCGTATCGTGCTCGCCGATCCCAACACCGGCCAGCGCTGGCTGCTGGACCGCGGCGAGCGGCTGGGCGATCCGTCCATCTCCCGCACCGGTCTGGTGGTGTGGTCCCACGGGGACGTCGCGGTCGTGCGGCAGATGACCGACGGCGCGGACTGGCCCGTGGTCCGGCGCCTGCCCCTGTACGGCTACAGCAACCTCGTCGTGTTCGATGCCGCGGGGGAACGGCTGGCCTTCAACCATCCGGACGGCAGCATCGGGGTCGCGGACCTGGAGGACGGCGAGATCCGCTGGCTGACGGGGGCCGGCGCCTGGTCCCACCCCAGCTGGAGCGATGGAGGGCTGCTGCTCGTGCGGGCTCCCGGTGACGAATTCCGGGTCTTGGACGCCGCCGACGGCACCGAACTGGCGGCGGTACAGGGCACCCACCCCCGATGGATCGCGGGGCGCCCCCAGATCGTGTTCGAGCGGGTGATCAGCGAAGCCTACGCCGTGGTCGACTCGGAGCTGTTCCTCCTGGATCTGGAGGAGGACGACCTGTGGCAGCTCACCGCCGGCCACCGCCACGAGCGCCACGCGGCCGTCTCCCCCGACGGCGGGCGCATCGTCTACGTGGACACCCGCAGCGGGGACCTCTTGCTGGCCGGGCTGGGTGAGGACGGTTCCGTGGGCGAACCCACCGTGCTGCTGCGCGGTGAGGAGCTCCCCTGGTCCCCCCCGCCGCCCTCCGACACCAAGGCGGTGGTGGTGGAGATGCCCTACATGCACCAGCTGTGGGACACCCCCAACGACTTCAATGGCGGCTGGTCCTGCGGCCCCACGTCGTGCATCCAGACGATCCAGAAGTACGAGATGCTGCCGGACCACGACATCACCGTGGACAGCCCCACCTCCCACGTGAGCCACTGGGGCTGGTACGTCCCCAACGAGTACAGCTTCGAGGGGCACACCTACGACATCTGGGGGCTGTCCCCCAACGACGTGTGGGTCCAGGGCGCCCACGGCTACATCTGCCGGGAGCTGGGGGCGGCCTACTGGGCCTACATGGATACCTACTGTGACCAGCACGGGCTGGACTCGTGGCAGGCCGGCACCTCGTGGGGGTCCCTCACCGCGGAGGTGGACGCCGGGTACCCCATGTACGCCTCCACCACCACCATCGGCTACGGCCACATCATGGTCTTCAAGGGCTATGAGACGGACCACTCCCTGGTCGCCAACGACCCCTACGGCGACGCCAACGGCAGCTGGGGCCAGTACGACGGGGAGGGGGCGGTCTACGACTGGCCCGGCTACAACAACGGCCATGTCGAGCTGGGATTGAGCCAGCTGTTCGGCGCCCGCGGGCCCATCCCGGACCCGGACCCGGAGTGGGAGGCCAGCTGGTCCGCCCAGGACTACCCCGCGGTGATGGTCGCGGGGCAGACGGCCACCGCCTGGCTGGAGTACCTCAACGAGGGCACGGCCAGCTGGGACACCGCGGACACCCAGCTGGGCACGCGGGCGCCCCAGGACCGGGAGTCGGCGTTCCACGACGAGAGCAGCTGGATTGCCGCCCACCGGCCCACCGCGGTGGATGGGGCGGCCGGCGAGGGGGAGGTGGGCCGCTTCTCCTTCACGTTGCGTGCCCCGGAGGTGGGCGAGGAGACGGTCTACGCCGAACACTGGGGGCTGGTGCAGGAGGGGGTGGCCTGGTTTGGCCCGCCGGAAGGGGAGGTGTGGTTCGAGATCACCGTGCTACCAGCGGACGCGGCCACCGCTCCCGTGGCGGACGCCGGCGTGGATCGGGGGGTGATCCGGGGCACGGCCGTGCAGCTGGACGGCAGCGGCTCCCAGGATCCGGATGGCGAGATCACCGCCTGGAGCTGGCAGACACCGGCGGGCTCGCTCGACGGCGAGCAGGTGGAGTGGATCGCCCAGAGCATCGGCGAGCACCAGGTGACCCTCACCGTCACCGACGACATGGGCCTCACCGGCGAGGACACCGTGACGATCCTGGTCTACGCCGCTGACGGCGACGAGGAGGGCTGCAGCTGCTCCCAGGGCGCTCGACCGGCGGCCCAGCCGTGGCTATTGTGTGCCATGGCGATGGGGCTGGCCGTGCGTCGTCGCCGCTGGAGGTGAGTTTCGTGAAACCGTTCGTCTTTGCCGGCCTCGCGCTGGCCGCCGCGCTCACCCTGGGTTGCGAGGAGGAGGGGGACCGGCCGGACGGCGCCTACCTGCTGGCCTCCGACGAGGGCAGCTTGCAGAACCCCTGCCTCTCCTACGAGGGGGACCGGGCGGTGGCGACGCGCTACCGCGACGGCTACGGGGAGGGGCCGGCGGACCTGGTCCTGGTGGACCTGGGGGATTTCGCGGTCACCGACCTGCTGGCCGACGGCGGCCGCCACGTCAACCACACGGGCCATTGCTGGAGCGAGGCCCAGGACGCCATCGTCTTCTCCAGTGACGCCGAGGATGATCGGTGGGAGCTGTACCGCATCGATCCGGATGGTGGCGCGGTGGAGCGCATCACGGTGCGGGAGGGCCTGGACGCCACGGAGGCCACCTGGTCCGACACGGGGCAGTTCATCGTCTTCACGTCGCGGCCGGCCGGGGATCCGGACGCCGCCGGCACGACCACGGTCATCGGCGCCGACGGGGAAGGGGAGACCCCCCTCACCCCGGAGGGGGCCGACGACCGGCACCCGGCCGCCTCCCCGGCGGGGAATCTGGTGGTAGCCGAGTCCTGGGAGGGGGGCACGTCCCGGCTGGTGATGATGAACCTCACCGGGACGTTCCGCGATGATCTGACCGACGGGGACGCGGCGGACCGGGAGCCCAGCTGGGCCTGGACCGGCCAGAGCGTCACCTTCCGCTCCGTGCGGGACGGCCAGGGCGCCGGGACCGACATCTACACCCTCAAGATCGAAGGCTGCGAGATCACCCGCCTCACCGAGGACGAGTCCTTCGATCGCAAGCCGTCCTTCACCGACGGGAACACCCACATCCTGTACGAGTCGTCCAGTGCGTCCGATGGCCATGCCGAGCTGTGGTACTACCCCTATTCCGGATCGTGAGGGGGCTGACGAGGGGCCCGTCGGGTCCCGAAACCTTCCGCCAACCACGATTCTTCCGTTGACGTATCCACTGAACAAATGTTCAATTGAGGTATGGCCGGGCAGCCCCATATCGCCCTGGTGGATCTGGATGCGTTCTTCCTGGGCGTCGAGATGGTCGTCGACCCCTCCCTGCGGGGCTTGCCGGCCGCTGTCGGCGGCGGCGGCACGGGTCGCGGCGGGGTCGTGCTCAGCGCATCGTACGAGGCGCGGGTCCACGGCGTACGGTCGGGCATGCCGCTGGCCCGGGCGCGGACGCTGTGCCCGTCCCTGGTCACCGTCACCCCGCACCACAAGCTCTATGACCGGGCCAGCCGGGCCGTGATGGACTGCATGCGAAAGGTCGCGCCCGTGGTGCAGCAGGTCTCCGTGGACGAGGCCTATCTCGATCTCACCGGCACCAACGGCCTGCAGGGGCCGCCCCTCCAGGTGTGCGCCCGGCTGCAGCGGCAGATCCGGCGGAGGTTCGGCCTGGATATCACCGTCGGCCTGGCATCCAACCGACTGGTGGCCAAGATCGCCAGCGGGCTGGCCAAGCCCCGGGGGCTGCTGGAGGTGGCACCGGGGCACGAGGCGAGCTTCCTGGCCCCGCTGGGGGTGGGTCGTTTGCCCGGCGTGGGGCCGGTGAACAAGCGGCGCCTCGAGGAGCTGGCCCTGTTCACGCTGGGGGACCTGCAGCGGCGGTCCGACGAAGAACTCCGCACGGCCCTGGGCCCGGGGGGGCCTTCCCTGCGGGCCCGCGCCATGGGCATCGACGGGAGCCATGTCTCCTCCGGCTCCCGCCGCCGCTCCATCGGCCACCAGCGGGCCCTGGGCCGGCCGGTGGGGGATGCACAGGTGCTGCGGGATCACGTGCGTTCCCTGCTCACCAGTGCCATGCGCCGGCTGCGGGCGGGCCAGCTGTTCTGCCGCACCGTCGAGGTGGCCTGGCGCTACCCGGACATGACCCAGCGGTCCCTGCACCGCACCCTGGACGCTCCGTCGGACATCGACCGGGACCTGTGGCTGGCCGCCGAGCCGCTGCTGGATCAGCTGCTGGCCCAGCAGCGGCCGGTGAATCGCATCGGCTTGCGCCTGTCCAACCTGGAACACGGGCACCACCAACTGTCCCTGTTCGACCCGGAGCGGGGCCGGGACCGGCGCCACCTGCTGATGCACGCGCTGGACGATATCCGTGAGCAGCTGGGCCCCGGCCTCATCGGCTTCGGCAACCCGGGCAGCCGCCAGACGGGCCTGGTGATTGGCGGCGGCGTCCCCAGGGGGTAACCTTCTGCCCAGGAGGCAGCCATGACCCGGATCCTGACCCGCATCTTGCCCTTCACGCTGTTGGCCCTGTTGTTCCTGGTGGGGCTGACCCTGGGCTGCCCCAGCGATTGGCCCATAGAGGACGATGACAGCGCCGGGGACGACGACACGGCGGACGATGACAGCGCCGGGGACGACGACACGGCGGACGACGACTCGGCCGGAGATGATGACAGCGCGGACGACGATGACGGGGACTCAGGATCGGGAGGCTGACGATTCCCCGGAGGGCGTGCCGGGCGTCCCCCCAGCCTGCCGCTCCTTGCGCCGCTTGCGCGCCAGCAGCAAGACATAAACCAGCAGGCCGCAGGCCACCCCCAGCACCAATCCCAGCACGCCCGCTCCCACCAGGCAATTGACCAGGAACGTCTCCGAGGCTTCGCGCAGGCCCATGGCCCGCAGCTCGTCCAGGGTCAGCCGCCCCAGCTTCCCCTCCATGACCAAGAACCCCACGTGGATCTCGGCGAACACCAGAAACGGCGCGAACAGCGGGTTGGAGACGTTGGCCGACAACCAGGCCGCCAGCTTGTTGAGCTTGAACAGGTAGCCCAGGGCGATGCAGATCGGCAGGTGGAAGCCCCAGATGGGCAGGCAGCCGACGAAAACCCCCATCCCCACCGCCACCGCCAGGCGGCCCGGCGAGGTGTGTTCGTGGATCAGGTACTGCCAGATCTTCTTGATCAGCTTGACGGGGTGCAGGGGGATCTTCTCGCGCCGGAGTGCCTCACGGCTGTCGTTGGGCGGCTGGTCGGGAGAATCGAGCATCCTCTCGGTGGCCTACCAGACCCGTCACGGCGGCGCAACCGCAGTCCCCTGTCCCTCCCCCTCGCCGTCCCCGCGTGGCATCATCAGAAGATGTCGCGTGAGGCCGGACCCTTCTGTGTCGTCATCCCCGCCTACGAAGCCGCCGCCACGGTGGGCGCGGTGGTGCGCGGTGCCCTGCAGATCCTGCCCGACGTGCTCGTGATCAACGACGGCTCTCGGGATGGCACGGGGGATGCGGCCCGTGAGGCAGGGGCCCGGGTCATCGACCACCCCATCAACCTGGGCAAGGCGGCGGCGTTGCGCACCGGCTTCCGCCATGCCTACCGGCTAGGGTTCCGTGACGCGGTCACCGTGGACGCCGACGGCCAGCATCTCCCCGAGGAGATCCCTCTCGTGCTGGAGGCCGCCCGGGCCCTCCCCGGCGCGCTGGTCCTGGGGGAGCGGGGGATGGATGGCCCGGACGTACCGCGCAGCAGCCGGTTCGGGCGCTGGTTCACCAACCTGTGGATCCGTATCGACGGGGGCGGCGTGGTGGGGGACGCCCAGAGCGGCTTCCGCTGTTACCCCGTGCCGGAGATCCTCGGCGCCGGCACCCAGGGCGGGCGCTTCGAGTTCGAGATGGAGGTCATCGTCCGTGCGGCCTGGGCCGGCATCCCCGTGGTGTCCGTGCCGGTGAGCGTGCACTACGGGGCGCCGGAGCGGCGGACGAGCCACTTCCTGCCCATGCTCGACAACACGCGGATCTCGCTGGTGTTCGCCTATCTGCTGGTGCTGCGGTGCCTTCCGTTCCTGCGCCGCCGCCCGGCCGTGTTACCCTGGCCAGTACCCATGACGGGCGACAATCCCAGCAGCGAGATGCAGGCCAAGACGCCATGAATCTCGAACGTATCATCGGCATCCTGCGGCTCTCTCTCGCGTCCGAGGACGCGGGCCTGCACCGGCTGGCCCGCATGATCGACCTGTCCGATTCTTTCACCTGGGGCCATTCGGAACGCGTCGGCCAGTACGCCGCGGCCCTGGGGCGGGCCCTGGAGCTGCCCGACGAGACCGTCGGCCTGCTGCGCAAGGCCGGGCTGCTCCATGATCTGGGCAAGCTGGCCCTGGACGAGGACCTGGGTTCGGACCCGCGTCAGCGCTCATCCGCCGAACGGGACCGGTTCGAGAAACACCCCGTGCACGCGGCCGATCTGCTCGGCGTATTCAGCGAGACCGAGGCCCTGGTCAAGTACGTCAAGCACGTGCACGAGCGGGTGGACGGCAAGGGCTTCCCCGACGGCCTGACAGGCACCGAGATCCCAGAAGAATCCCGGATCCTGGCGGTGGTCAACGAGTACGACAAGCTGGTCTCGGCCCGGGCCTACCGGCCGCCGCTGAGCATCGACGACGCCCTGGGGCAGATCCGCCGGGGGGTGGGTTCCAAGTTCGATCAGCTCATCGTGGCCACCTTCGTCCACATGGTCACCGACCGCAACATGTTGCGGGCCGCCCGCATGGGGGCCGCCTCGATGCTGGTGGACCTGTCGTTGCGTGACCACGAGAAGGCGGTCAGATACTTCGTGCGCAAGCACGGCGGGACCTCGGCCAACGGTATCGCGGACCTGCTGCGTATGGAGTACCCGGAGCTGGGGCGGGAGCAGGCGCTGAAGATCGTGCTGGCGGTCACCGCCCCCGAGGATCTGGAGGAGGATCTCTACAGCGACGACGTGGAGGAGATCAAGGAGGGCGAGGTGGTGGTCTACCACCCGGCCCGCATCGACGCGGACGTGGGCTCCGTGCTGTTCTTCCGCAACGAGCTGTGGAGCCTGTCCGGCATCTTCCCCCACGAGGACGATCGCTTCCGCTATCTGCTCAAGCGCTGAGCCCGATCAGAACAGCTTGAACCGGAATGGCCGGGCGGCGGAGCCGCTGCGGGACAGGCCGCCGGGGCCGGCGACCTCGATGAAGTAGTCCACCTCCGACGACTCCTGGCTGAGCCAGATCCCCGAGGGGATGACCACCGTCAGCGTGCCGTCCTCGCCGCCGTCCACGTTGCGCGTCTGCCAGGCGCCGTCCGGGGCGGCCCTGTACCACACGGTGGACCGGTAGCTGCCCGGCGGGTCGATGGACACCTTGAAGCGGATGTCCTGGCCGCGGATGCCGCGGGTGATGGGGTCGTGTTGCAGGCGCGGGGGGCCGGAGCCGGCGGCGGGGGTCGGGGTGGGCTTGTCCACTGGATCGGTCGGCTCCACGTCCACCACGTCCTTCGGCTCGACCGGGGTGGCCGGTTCATCGACCGGTTCATCGAGCGGCCCGTCGACGGGTTCGTCCGTGGGCGGGTCCGTCGGTGGCGTGGTGGTCCCCCCGTCCGTGGTGCCGTCGGACGTCCCTGCGACGCCGTCGTCGTCCGGCGGGGTCGGGGTCTCGGGGTCCGGCGGCGTGGGGGCTTCCGTCGGCTGCTCCGGCGGCACGGTGACCTGGCCCCCGTTGCCCAGCAGCTGCGGGAGGGCGACCACCGCCAGCACCACGATCACCAGCAGCAGGGCGCCCGTGGTGACGAGCCACGGCAGGATCGATGGCCGCGCCGGAGTCACCGCGGGGACTTCGGCTGTCCCATCGGGGTAGATCGTGACCGTCTCTACCGCGTCGGGGGAGTCCGCCGAGTCCTCCTCCGATGGATCCGAGAGCTCGGCCGAGGTGCCGCCGAGCAGCTCCTCGATGGGCCGCGGCACATCGGGGAATTCATCTTCGTCCACGGACGATGGCCCGATGGAACTGGCCCCCTTGTCGGGGTCTCGGCTATCCCCCGCCAGGTGGCTCCAGAACTTGAGCATCGGCGTGCGGCCGCGCTTGTCCTGGTAGGTCTGCAGCACCTCGTAGGCGTGCGTCGCCAGCTGGCCGATGAGCTCCTCGCCGAACGCCGGGGGTTGGACCTCCTTGAGCGCCTCGACCAGCGCAGCGCCGTCCGTGATGCGGTGGTCGGGGTCCGCCACCATGCAGTCCTCGAGGATGCGGACCGTCTGGGGGAAGCGCCGGCGGGCGACGACCAGCGCCTCGCCCACGTCGGCCGAACGGACCTTGTCCATGATGCCCATCACCGAGCTGGCGGCGAACACCGGCGTGCCGGTGATCATCTCCAGCACGGTGCTGCCGAAGGAGAACACGTCCGACGCCTGGGACAGCGCCTCGCCGCGGGCCTGCTCCGGGGACATGTACAGGGGGGAGCCCCGGGGCCCCTTCTGGTCCAGGGTCTGGTAGAAATCGGCGGCAAAGCGGGTGATGCCGTAGTCGGTGATCTTGGCCTGGCCCTCCGGCGACAGCAGGATGTTGCCCGGCTTCATGTCCCGGTGGATGGCGCCGATCTCCTTGTCGTCCAAGGTGGCGGCGTGCAGCCCCTTGAGCCCCCGCGCCATCTGCATGGCGGTGGCCAGGATCACCGAGTCGTCCAGGGGATCGACCAGGTCGGGGATCATGCGCATCACCTGGGCCAGGTTGGGCCCGGCGATGATCTCCATGGCGATGTAGAGCCGGTCACCGACGCGGCCGCACTCGTAGAACTCCACCAAATTGGGGTGGCGGATGGAGGCCCCCAGGCGGGCCTCGTTGAGGAACTCGCCCCACACCTCCTCGTCCAGGCTGGACAGGCGGCGGCGCAGCACCTTGAGGGCGACGGACTTGCGGAATCCGAACTCCCCCTGGAACTCCGCCTTGTACACTGACGCGAAGCCGCCATGGCCGATGAGGCTCTGGATGCGGTAGTTGCCGAACAGCTCCCCCGCGGGCTTCACGCCGCCGAGGGTGCGACTGGTATCTTTCCCCACCATCTAGAAGGAGTTTAACGCAGAACGCCCGCCAGAGCGTTTCGCACTCTTCCCTCACCACGGGGCGGGCCCCGAGGGTCGTTCTCCGTCGTCTCCCGTCAAATGGACGTATAATCACAGGTAGAGTGAGGTGGATCGTGGTTGCCAAATCATCGATGTACGCGTGGGTTTTATTCGGATGGCTGTCGTTCGTGGCCGGGCCGGCCGCGGCCGAAATCGATGCCAACGCAGCCGAACAGGCCCAGGCCGCCTTCTTTTCCGGCCTCGACCTGCAGTCCGCCGGGGACTCGGAGGGGGCCATCGCCCGGTTCCAGATGGCGCTCTCCCACAATCCGGAGCTGCACCAAGCCCGCCTGTACCTGGCGGACTGCTTCCATCAGATCGGGATGGATGACCAGGCGCTGGCGGAGGTGACCCAGTACCTGTCCGTCACCTTCCCCGGGGCCGAGACGGAGAAGGCCCGCAAGCTGTTCGTCGAGTATGGCGGAGATCCGGCGGCCATCCCCAATCCGGCCGTGGGCGGCGTCACCGTGCTGACCAACACGGGCACGGCGGACACGGGCACCACGGACACGGGCACCACGGAAACCGGGGCCACGAACGCGGGATACATTCCATCGGCGAATGGCGGTGGCAAATTCACACCGATTCCTGCGAGCGCTGACTGGAGCCTCGTGGCCGTCGAGGTGGGGCTAGCTGGCGGGCACCACGCCAACAGCGTGGGGCTGACCGTGGTCGGCCCGGCCGTGGGCGTGCGCCTGCTGCCGTGGCGCTACTTGGAGGTGGGGGCCGGCTTCCGTTACGGGATGGGTGGCTATGCGGACCACGAAGGGATGGTGTCCCTGCCCTCGGTTGGGCTGGACGCCGCGGCCTCCATTCCACTGAAACGCGCGCGGTTGATCTTCGGGGTGGTGGTCCCCGTTGTCATCAGCCGGTACGGCGACAGCTCTCGGATGGACGCCGGCTTCGGGGGCCAGGCCGGGGTACGCGGATCCGTGGCCGGGACGCGGCTGGTGCTCGGCGGAGTGTTGGAGGCGGGTTATCTGGTGCGTCCCTTCGTCTCCGGTTCCTTCCGCATCGGCATCCAGATCGGACCGCTGGGAGGCAAATCATGAAACCTCTGAACGGCAGCCTGCTATGGGCCCTGATCCTGGGGTGTTCCCTGGGGCTGGTGGGTTGTACGGACCGCGGCGACATCGACTGGCTCGGGTTGTGGAACGGTGGCGACCCGCTGGCGGACGACGACGCGGTCGGGGATGACGACGACACGTCCGATGACGACGATACGTCGGACGACGACGACACGGAGGATGACGACGACGACACG
>CAZDDH010000266.1:0-11463 GCA_964504165.1 uncultured Rickettsiales bacterium
AGAGGCGCCGCACCTTATATAAACCGCTCACTGGTTATGCAACCAGGGGGTTTACGCTACGTGGGTGTTGCGCTACCTTCCGCCAGGTGTTCAATGCGACATGTGGGAGAACTGACCATGAACCGAAGTGTCTTGTTGGGGGAGACCTGACCATGAACCGAAGTGTCTTGTTGGGAGCCCTGGCTGCCACGGTGATCGTGTCCGCCATCGCCTGCCTTTCGCTCATCGCGCTACTGATTCATCAGGCTGCACTTCGACAGGTGCTGGAACTACGGCTTGAGGACACCGAACGCGAAATAGAGGTGTTGTACCGGGGCCAGGCCATCCAGCGGCTTGTCGCGCCGATAAACCCGGAGTTTTTGGTAACCTGCAGCTCCGCGTCGGTTTTTTTTGTGTCTGGAGAGGATTCACGAAAGGTAACTTCCATCGAGTTGAACGAGCAGTTACAACCTCACGTTCAACTGGAGGCTGTCGTGTGGAACCGGGACTCGGTCGTGTGGCTGACTCTGCTCGGTACGAAGCAAACCACCGAGATTGGACGGTATGAGGGTGGGCCAAATACATTCAACGTATTCAGGGATACGCAGGGTTCATGGGAAAAATCCAACGTGTTGATGGAGACTCGATATGGCCCTGGTGAAGACGCGGATCCTCAACTCATTCTGATGTTTGAATGTGACGATGAGGCGTGACCGAGAGTTTCTCTCATCCCAGAGTCATGGAAGTAGATCACAGTCAGGCCGCCCATCTTCGCCGAGGAAGCAAAAGGTCCAGTATATTTCATCGCATTTGGCATCCGCTTGATTTGATTGCATGCTGTTGTTGTCGGTGCAGATATTGGATTTGCATTTGTAGAGCCATCCCCAATTTCCATCGTGAAGAAAGAGTTTGGTTTTCTTCGATTTAACGCGTTTGTTTTTCTTTGATATGCCTTGCTTCCTTGCGGCCTTTGAATAATTGCTCCGGCAAGCGTTTGCGCCAGCGCTGCGGTGGTCAATGGGGATGTCAATGAGCGTATTCTCTTCGGAAATGTAAACGCCTTGGTACTTGCTATAAAAACATCCTGAAGGGCAATCATGTGCCGTATGCTCGATCTTCACGATTATGACTGGGCCGACGTCAGTAATACGGCGTTTGGACGTGCTGCAATCGTGTATCGCCCGCAATGGGATTTCTTTTTTGTGGATCGCCTCACGTGCGGCCTCGGGGCATGTATAAATTTCTCTGACCTCTGGTTGATCAAAGCCGCCGAAGGCGAGAAATTCGACGTCGTCCTCAACCCAGGGGAACGCCATCAATGCAAGTGGGAATAGCGCCAGAAGAGAAAGTAGATTCCATAGGTTGAGCCTTGCGTGTGTTGAGCGGCGAAAGAGCGGAAGAATTGCCAGGATAAACGTAGTGGCAAGCATTGCGATGATGATAGAGTTTATCAGTCGGTATGCATTGAGTAGAGCGTCAAAATACGAATGCCAGAGCTTGATGCATAGTAATGCTACCAACAGACTGAGCCATGTGGCGAGACAAAAGAAAATATGAAATGACGATTTCGCCGAATCTGAAGGAGGACGCTCGTCTTTTTCCCCATTCTTCATGAACAGTAGGTTATCAGAAATTCTCCGTCACATACTCATCCGTGGCGTCGAACATCTGGGACATCCCCATCTTGGTCGTGCCGGCGATGATGTCGTCGCTGACGTCCGGGATGACGACCTCGGTCCACAGGGACATATAGCGGATGCCGGCGCTGCCCACGGGCAGGAACACGTCGATGCTGTAGCTCTGGTAGATGTGGACGCTGCCCGAGTCGCCGTGGGCAGCCTCCTCGGTCCACGCGCGGCCCATGACGGCCCATTCGCCGCTGCCGGGTTCGCCGACCTCGAACCAGCGGAAATCCTTGTGCATGTCGTAGGGCACACTGAGGAAGGTGTTCTCCTTGTAGATGTTGCAATTGGTGCGCATGACCATGTGCTCTTGGTCCGGGAAACCCGAGGGGTCGGTGGGGTCGAGGAAGGTGCGGACGTAGTGGTTGGCGGAGGCGGGCTCCACTTCTGTCTGGTCCTCCATGATCATCACGTTGGAGTGGTCGAAGGGGGTGTGCGGGGTCTCGGCGATGAGGGCGATGGGCAGCTGGAGCTCCAGGTCACGCTCGGCATGCACGATGCCCTCGATATCCTCCTCGGACAGCGGCTCCAGCGTGTAGGAGCGGTCGGCATAGCCGCCACTCAGATCGACATCGGCACAGAAATCGCGCAGGTTGCCCAGACCGTCGGGCATGACGGTCTCTTCGCCGTCCTCGGGCTCGAAGTGGGCGAACAGGAAGGCACTGAGCTCGTCGAGCTCGGTGGGGGCGGCGGGTGGGGCCGTACAGGCACCCAGCAATAGCGGTAGTCCCAGCGTGGCAATCAGCCCCCGTACACACATCACGACCCGCTCCCTTCATGAACGGCAATTCAGTCCACGTCCCACATCTTGCCTGGAACGGGCGGCATAGGCCACCCCGGGACCAGCAGGAAACGCCGTGTGCGGGTACCCTGGTGGCACATCTGCGGCAGACCCGGCGACACCCGGAGAGCTGGCGGAGGAAGGAATCAACGCCTTTGCGGGAGCGACGGACCACGACGGCGACGACGGCCTGGTCGGCCTTCCTGTGGATGGCACTGGCCCTGTGGTTCGGCCACCCGCTGCAGGCTGCAGCCCAGGAGTCCCCCGACGAGCCCCAGGAGGAGCCGGACGAAACGCCCGACGAGCCGGAAGAACGAACGGACGACCCGGACGATCCTAAGATCGACACGGAGGAGTCCCGCGTCGCCGGCGGCTTCCAGTCCACCCGACGCACCCGCGCCATCTTCCTGCCCTCCACCGGCTACAACCCGGACGACGGCTTCGGCGCCGGGGCCTTTGGCAACATGGAGCGGGCCCTGCCCCCCGAGGACCTGCTCCGCGTGCGCCCCTATGTGTGGTTCCTGGACCTGGTGGCCCGGGTCTGGCTCAAGCCCGCCCCGCAGGGCTGGGAGCTGTTCGCCGGGTTCAGCTGGTTGCCCCGGGACGACGGCCGCACCGAGGTGACCTTCCTGCTGGCCAGCAACGGGTTCCAGTGGGACTGGTGGTTCGGACTGGGCAACGACACCACCCGCGACGCCACCCGCAACCTGTCCAGCGATCCGGTGAAGGAGTACTGGCACCGCTTCACCCTGTACACGCTGCACAGCAACGTGCGCATCTTCCACAACATCGGCGGCCCGGTGCGCCTGATGGGGGGCATCGGCTTCCACAAGAACTGGGTGACGATCCGCGAGGACACGCTGCTGGAGGAGCAGGCGGCCACGGGGGAGCTGTACGGCACGGGCGGCAGCTTCTACGGCACGGCCGAAGCAGGCCTGCAGGTGGACACCCGCGACAGCCGGATGGACCCCGTGCGCGGCGGCACCATCACCGGCATGGCCCAGACCAATGTCGGTGCCATCGACGGCTCCGGCACCTTTGGCCGGCTGTTCTTCGACCTGCGGGGCTACCTGGGCAGCCCGGGCGGAGAGGTGGTGCTGGCCGCGGAGCTGGCGCTGCAGGCGGCCCTGGGCGAGGTACCGTTCCACGAGATGGGGGTGCTGGCCGGCTTCGAGACCAACCCCCGCACGCTGACGGGCATCAACGGCTTGCGGGGCCAGGACCGGGGCCGCATCCGGGGCCCGCTAACCGGCCTGGCACACGTGGAGTTCCGCATCCGGCCGCCGGGTTTCTACCTGCTCAAGGGGTTCTTCGTGCGCCCCATCCCCGCCCTGTGGGTGGACGCAGCCCGGGCCGACATCCCCGGTGTGACGCCCCCTGCCCCCTGGATCGTGCCGGGGGTCGGCGGCGGACTGCGCCTGGCCTTCAACGAGCTGAGCCTGGCCCGGGTGGACGCCGGCACCGGCCCCGATCCCGTCTACACCGACGACGGCATCACCCGCCGCTGGACCTTCCGCTTCTACGCATCCCTGAACCACTCGTTCTAAAGGGCCTGTCAAATCAGCGCCTGGCCCCCCGCCTACACGGAACGCCCCGCCCCACCCGGGCGTTGCATCCTGTAGAGCGCCCCTCGGAGATGGATATGCCAACTGCGGCAGAGGTGCGCGTCAAGACACGGAGACGGATCGGAGAGGAGGGGGGCCTGGCCATCACATCGTTGATGGACATGATGACGATCATCCTCGTGTTCTTGCTCAAGAGCTATTCGGTGGAGGACATCCAGGTCAAACCTTCCGCCGACCTCCAGCTCCCAAGCTCCACCGCGCTGAAGAACCCCAAGGTGGCGGTGAATGTGGTGGTGTCCAAGCGCAATATCACCGTCGATGGGGTCAAGGTGGTGGACCTGACCGAGTTGCGCGTCCCCGACGACTACAAGAAGGGCACGCTGATCTCGCCGCTGTACGACGTGTTGTTCGACAAGGCGGACACCTCGCTATTCGACCAGGCCATGGGCGGTGAACAGCAACCCCGCCGCCTGCTGCTGCAGAGCGACCGGGAGATCCCCTTCGCGGTGATCCGGGAGGTGATGTACACGGCCGGGCAGGCCAAGTACGCGGGCATCGAGTTCGTGGTCTACAAGGAGTGAGCGAGCTGGCGGGTTAGCGATCCCGGCGGCGGCGCAGGGCGAGCACGGGGAGCAGGGCAACGACCGTGGCCAGCGCCAGGGGTGTGGCTGCTGCCGATCGGGCGCCGACGTTGCAGCCCGGGCCCGGGTCGGTGGGCCCGCCGCCGATGCCGATGGATTCGCTGACGGTGATTTCCACGTGATCCCATTCCTCGAGATAGTCGTCCGGATCATCGAAGCCCGTGTCGGTGACGGTGCAGTGGATGGTGACCGTTCCCATCCCATCGGGGGCCCACGTCGCCTGCAAGCCGTCTTCGGAAACGTTGGTGAACTCGCCGCCGCCGTCGATGCCCCAATCGAAGACCAGCTCGGCGTTCTCCCCGTGCACGATGGTCAAGCTCAGGTTGACCACCTCGTTGGGCGTGATCTGCACCTGGTCGGCGATGATGCCCCCCACCATGATCAGCGGCGGGGTATTGTCGATGCAGTCCTCGTCGGTGGTGCCGTTGCAGTTGTTGTCAATCCCGTCGCAGATCTCCGGCGCGCCCGGGTAGACGTCCGGGTCGGTGTCGTCACAGTCCCCCACGGTCTCGGCAAAGCCGTCCGCGTCGTCGTCGTAGTTGTAGGTGCCCTCGTCGATGGTGCCGTCACAGTCGTTGTCGAAGAAATCGGGGATCTCCGGGGCGTCGGGGTAGATGGCGGTGTCCTCGTCGTTGCAATCGCCGCCCACCTCGGTGAACCCGTCTCCGTCGTCGTCGTAGTTGACGGTGCCCTCGTCGATGATCGTGTCGCAGTCGTTGTCCACCCCGTCGGCGACCTCGATGGCAAACGGATAGGCCGAGTCGTCGGCCTCGTTGCAGTCACCGGTGGCCGGGTCGTAGCCGTCCCCGTCCAGGTCGTCGGCGGAGAACTCTTCGTCGATGGAGATGACCGCCGTGTCGCAGGCGTCGGCCCAGAAGGCGTCGTTGCAGCACAGCAGCAGCGTGTGCAGCCCGGGGGAGGTCTCGAAATCGGTCTCGTCGATCTCCATCGTGAACGACACCTGCATGGCGTCCGCGTCCGACGTGTTTTGCTCCACCATGCCCAGCACGCTGGATTCCAGGGTGCAGTACAGGCCCATGTTGGGCTGCTGGGGATCGAAGACGTGGGCCAGCACGTACAGGTCCTGGTACGAGTAGAAGACCTTGGCCGTGGAGGGGTCCACGATCTGGACGATGGGGGCCGAGTTGTTGGTGCTCCCGGGGGAGTTGGCGCTCAGGTTGACCTGGAAGTAGGGGTTGTCGGCGTCGGCGATCTCCACCGTCAGCGGCGCCAGCTGGTGGTCGCCGCCGTCCGAGTGGAACTCCACCTCGGCCAGCGCCTGCTCTCCCACCGGGATGGGGAAGCTGGGGACCTCGACCACCTGGAACTGGGTGTCCGAGCCGCCCACGGTGATGTCGACGATGTCCACCGGCACGTCACCCACGTTGGTGATGGCGACCTGCTTGGTGGCCGAGTTGCCGGAGGCCACGAAGCCGAACTCCACCAGCGCCGGCGACACGCTGATCGCCGGCTGGCCGGAAAACGAGCTGCCCTGGATGATCAGCACCCGGTGCCACTCGTCGGGATCGTTGGTGTACAGCGAGATGGAGGCCCAGGCCTCCTCCTCGGCGACCGGCACGTACGTGACGGTCATCTCGGCGGAGGAGCGGGGCGGGATCAGCTCCACGTCGCTCTCCAGCGTGAAGGCACCGGTGCCGTTCTCGTCCACCAACTCGGGGGGGATGGTGAAGGTCAGATCGTAGTCGCCGGCGTTGTGGACCAACACCGTGTGGGATCGGGACTGGCCGGTGGGGACCATGCCGAAATCGATGGACTCGTCGGCGATATGGATGTCCTGGTAGACCAGCTCCGCAGCGGGGGGCGGGCATGCCACCAGGACCAATCCGCCGACGCTGATTGCGGCGACGCATGTCATGAACTTCCTGAATATCGACATAAAGCTCTCCTGAAATGCTTGTTTCCTGTCCAATAGGTGTCGCGCCGACGCGATATCTTTAGAAAAAAACCCAAAAAACGATTCTCCGTCACGAAGGGCGGCGGGGAGCCTCCGCGGACGCGGTGCGATTTGCCGCAGCCCCCCGTAACGGTCTATACGAGATGAACCGTGACTCAGTCCCCACCCGAACCCGCGCCACCGCCCGAGCCGGCACCGTCCAGCGGCTACCAGGTCGATGGCCGCCTCATCGCCAAGGCCTGCGTGGGCCTGCTGGTGCTGCTGGGTGTGTCCTACCTGTGCGGCGTGTTCCTGCGGGATCCCATCGTCGCGGCGGGGGAGGTGGCGATGGACACCTTCGGGCTGATGGGGCTGTACTTCGGCGCCATGTTCACCGACTCCAGCCCGCTGCCGCTGACCAACGAGCCGCTGATGCTGCTGGCCATCAGCGGGGGGGAGACGGTGTGGACGGTGTTCGTCTACATCTCCGCCGGCTCCGTCACCGGCGGCGCCGTGGGGTACACTTGCGGCCGAACCATCGGGGAGTGGATCGGGCTGGGAGGCTGGATCCGCCGCCGGTATCCGGGATTCGGGGCGTTCATGAAGCGCTGGGGGGCGTGGGGCGTGGCCATCTGTGCGTTCCTGCCGATCCCGTTCTCGCTGGCTACCTGGAGCGCCGGCATGGGGCGGGTCCACTTCGGCAAGGTGATGGCCGCCTCCCTGGTGCGGATCCCCAAGACGGCTTTCTACCTGTGGCTGATCGTCCAGGGATGGGGGATGGGAGCAAACGGATGACCCACAACAAGACGCTTCCAAGGCAGGGGCACGACGCCGACGATATCCTGGCGACGTTGACGGCGTTGCGGGACGAGGACGTGGCCTGGCACGACGGCCAGGTCTTCTCGCTGGTGTTCCACGCCGGCGACGAGCTGTCCGCCTTCACCAAAAAGGCCTACACCACCTTCTTTTCCGAAAACGGCCTCAACCCCAGCGCCTTCCCCAGCCTCAAGCGCATGGAGAACGAGGTGGTGTCCATGACCGCCGGCCTGCTGGGCAGCGACGGCTCGGTGGTGGGCAACATGACCTCCGGGGGCACCGAGAGCATCCTGATGGCCGTCAAAACGGCCCGGGAGTGGGGCCACAAGCACCGCCCCGGCGTCTCCCGCCCCGAGATGGTGCTGCCCACCAGCGCCCACCCGGCCTTCGAGAAGGCGGCCCACTACTTCGGGGTCAAGGCGGTGCACGTCAAGGTGGGCCACGACTTCCGCGCCAACGTGCGGGCCACCCGCCGGGCCATCAACCGCCGCACGATCCTGGTCGTGGGGTCGGCGCCCCAGTACCCGCAGGGGGTCATCGACCCCATCGAAGAGCTGGCCGACCTGGCCGCGCGGCGGGGCATCCTGTGCCACGTGGACGCCTGCGTGGGGGGCATGATGCTGCCCTTCGTGCGGGAGCTGGGGTACGCCCTGCCCCGCTTCGATTTCCGCGTGCCTGGCGTGACCTCCATGTCCGCCGACCTGCACAAGTACGGCTACGCCGCCAAGGGCGCCTCGGTGGTGCTCTACCGAGACGCCGAGCTACGCCGCCACCAGTACTTCGCCTACACGGACTGGCCCGGCGGGATCTACGTCTCACCGACCATGGCCGGCACCCGCCCCGGGGGGGCCATCGCCGCCGCGTGGGCCGTGATGCACCGGCTGGGCATGGAGGGCTACGTGGATATCGCCCGCCGGGTGATGGACACGGCCACCCACCTGCGCCGGGAGATCAACGCCATCGACGGGGTGCGCATCCTCAGCCGGCCCCACATGAGCGTGATGTGCATCGCGTCGGACAAGCTGGACGTCTACGAGATTGGCGACCACCTGGCCGAGCGGGGCTGGCACCTGGACCGCCAGCAGACCCCCCCCAGCTTGCACCTGACCATCAACCATGCCCACATCCAGAGCGCCGACCGCTTCGTCGCCGACCTGCGCGAGGCCGTCTCCCTGTCCCAGCGCGAGGACCGGGACCGCTGGATCGCCCGCTCCAAGCAGCTGCTGATCCGCTCCGCGCTGCGGGTGATGCCCGCCCGGGTGGCCAGCAAGGTCACGGCCGTGGCCAGCGAGAAGCTCGGCGTGGGCAGCGGCGACGTGCCCAAGCGCAGCGCCGCCATGTACGGGATGATGGCTGCCCTACCCAACCGGGGCGACCTGGAGACCATCGTCACCGACATCCTGGACAAGATGACCCGTTACGACCCGGCGCAGGAGATCGTCATCCAGCCCCGTGCCGAGGCCGAGGAGGATTGATGGCTCGCCTGTATGCCGACCTGCACACCCACCCCACGCTGTATTCGTTCAACCACATGCGCAACAGCGCCGCCGAGCATGACCCGGAGCGCTTCCATCCCTGGCAACCGATGGCCATCGACCGCGGCAAACGGGAGGCCGGGGCCCACGCCGCCACCTACACCCAGGCCAGCTTTGCCCAGCTGACCCGCTCCAAGACCCGGCTGGCCTTCGTATCGTTCACCCCCATCGAGAAGGGCTTCTTCGAGACCTCCGAGGGGGAGAATCGCCACCCCTTCGCCTGGGAGGCGCTGCGGCTGATGAGCGGCGCCACGGCGGTCAAGGGGGGGCTGCGCTGGCTACTCCACGGCGGCGACGAGGCCAAGATGGAGTTCAGCCGCATCCTGCGCAACCGGGGCCCGGTGCGCATGGCGTTCCAGGCGCTGTACCTGCGCTACGGCCTCAAGCGGGTGCGCCACATCGTGTCCAAGAACTTCGACTACTGGGACGAGTATCTGCGGGAGCTGGACTTCCTGCGCAGTCGGGATGGCCAGCCCCACGAACCGGGCGCCGAGGCAGGGGATGGTGGCCTGGATCGGGACGTGGCCGGCTGCTACCACATCATCCGCAGCGCCGATCAGTTGCAGCAGGTCATCGAGGGCTCCGACGACGACGTCGCCGCGGTGGTGACCATCGAGGGCAGCCACGTGTTCTCCATCGGCCCGGACCTGCAGCCGGTGGCGCCGGAGAAGATGCTGGAGCGCATCGCCGAGCTGAAGGCCCAGCCGGAGCCGGTGCTGTTCATCACCCTCGCCCACCACTTCGACAACGGGTTCTGCGGGCACGCCCACAGCCTCCCCGACGTGGCCAAGCTGGTGATGGACCAGAACGAGCGGCTCTACGAGGGCTTCGAGCGGGAGGGGGACCTGGGGCTGACGGTGGCCCGGGAGCTGCTGGACCTGGACGAGGAGCTCAACGACCGCGGCGGCCGGCGCATCCTGCTGGACATCAAGCACATGAGCCCGCTCACCCGCCGCCAGTACTACGACGAGATCGTGCGTCCGCACAGCGCCCGCGAGGGGGCCACCCCCATTCCCCTGGTGGCCAGCCACGTGGGCTACGCCGGCGTGGGAACACTGCAAGATCTCATCGACAACGCCGGCAACGAAGACGACCACTGGTTCGTGGGCAACAACTACGCCTGGGGCATCAACCTGTGCGACGAGGACGTGCGGATGCTCCACGACAGCCGCGGGCTGCTGGGGGTGATCTTCGATCGCCGGGTGGCAGGGACCCCGCCGGACGTGCAGATCCCCGACGCATTGTGGAAGCGGGTCATCGCCGACCAGATCCTGGGGTTCGTCGACGCGGTGATGCTGGACGACCGCCGCCCGGCCGAGGACCGGCGCCGCGTGTGGGACTGCATCGCCCTGGGTACGGACTACGACGGCGTGATGCACCCCATCCCCCGCTACCCCACGGTGATGGAGTTCCCCCTGTTCGCCGACGATCTGGCCCGCGTGCTGCACGGCGTGCGCCACACCCGCATGATCGACGAGATCGGCGTGGACGAGCTGGTGGAGAAGATCTGCTGGCGCAACGCCTACGAGTTCACCCTGCGTAACTTCCCCGGGAGCTGATCCTTGAAGCTGCTCCCCCGGATCCTGGTGCTCGCCCTGGCCTGGGGAGCGCTGTCCGTGCCGCACCGCGCCGCCGCCGAGACCTGGCTTGTGGGAGAGATGGACGACGCGGGTGAGCGCCCGCGCACCCTGTTCGGTGCCGACGACATCCCCGGGCTCCAGGACCGCGTGGAGCGGGAGCCCTACCTGGGGCAGCTCACCCGCCTGGCCGCCATGGCGGAGTGGGAGCTGGACCCCGAAGATCACGGGATCGACGCCGAGCAGGCCAAGGCCAACGCCGCCCGAGCCGCAGCGTTTTTGGTGCTGCTTGACCGCACGGTGGAGGACGGGGCGGTGGTGGCCCCGGACGACACCCAGCGGGAAGCGCTGGCCGAGCGCGCCACGGCCTACCTGCTTGCCATGTACACGGTGTCGAGGGCCAAGGGCCTGGTGGATTTCACCGAGGACATCCACACGGCCCAGGAGCTGCACCTGTGGGCAGACACGCTGGATTGGCTGATCGCGGCGGACGTGCTGGCGGGGGACGAGCGGGCGCAGGCGGCCCAGAACGTGGCGGACCTGGCCGCCGACTTCTACGCCGACTTCGAGATCAGCAACTGGGTGGCCACCCGGGCGCTGGTGAACAACCACCGCAGCAAATCGGCGGCGGCCCTGGGGCTGGCGGCCATCGCCCTCAACGGGGAGGACTTCGACCCATCGGTGGTGGACGGCCGCTACGACCCGGCCCTGTGGGTGGACTTCGCGGTGCGCTACACCGATTTCGTGCTGCGGGACGTGCTGCTGGACCGCGACGGCGGCATCCAGGAGGGGGGCGGCTACGTGGTGTACTCGGGCATCGACCACGTGCCGTTCCTGTGGGCCTGGCACCGCTACACCGCAGCCGCGCCCTACACCGTGGAATGGGACGAGGCGCTCCCGCCGTACTACGTCACCGGGGCCACCGAGCCCTACACCGAGCCCGACCTGTGGACCGACCCGAGGCTGGAGCGTCACCAGCTGTAGGGGGTACGC
>CAZDDH010000267.1:0-11426 GCA_964504165.1 uncultured Rickettsiales bacterium
TCCTACGAGTTCCCCGGGGACGATATCCCGATTATCCGCGGTTCGGCCCTCAAGCCCCGCGACAACAGCGACCCTGACGCCGCCGACGGCGAGTGCATCAACGAGCTGCTGGCCTCCATGGACGAATACTTCCCGCTTCCGGAGCGCGCCATCGACAAGCCGTTCCTGATGCCGGTCGAGGACGTCTTCACGATTTCCGGTCGCGGCACCGTCGCCACCGGCCGTATCGAGCGTGGCCAGATTCGGACTGGTGAGGACGTCGAGATCGTCGGCATCAAAGAGACGCGCAAGACTGTCTGCACCGGCGTCGAGATGTTCCGCAAGATACTCGACGAGGGCGAGGCCGGCGACAACGTGGGTTGCCTCCTGCGCGGCGTCAAGCGGGACGAGGTCGAGCGCGGCCAGGTGCTGGCCAAGCCCAAGAGCATCGAGCCCCACGTCGAGTTCAAGGCCGAGGTCTACATCCTGACCAAGGAAGAGGGTGGTCGTCACACCCCCTTCTTCACGGGATACCGGCCCCAGTTTTACTTCCGCACAACCGACGTGACCGGCGTCGTGAGTCTGGAAGATGGCGTCGAGATGGTCATGCCTGGTGACCGTGTCACCATTCACGGCAAGCTCATCACGCCCATCGCCATGGAGAAAGAACTTCGTTTTGCCATCCGCGAAGGCGGCCGTACGGTCGGCGCCGGCGTCGTTGGCGAGATCATCGAGTAACGGAAGGTTTTACAGGCTTCCGCTGCGACGAGCGAACCAGGGCCGGCTTCGGCTGGCCTCGTGGAACCGGGGACGGCCCGAGCGATCGGGAGTTCCCGGTTCAGCACGTTGCGGGGGTATGGCGCAAGTGGTAGCGCAACGGATTCCAAATCCGTAGGTTGGGGGTTCGAGTCCTCCTGCCCCTGCCAGCTTATCTCGCCCCATTTTGGAGCGAGCTGACGGAGAAACGCTGCCTCGATGGCAGCCCTGGGTGAGCACGATGTCGAATCGCCGCATTCTAGGATTCAGCTACCTGGCCGCCTCGGTGATCCTGTTCATCATCCTGCGGCAACTGCTGCTGTGGATCGTGGGCACGGCGGGCCTGACCAACATGGCGGCCGGTCCATTCACGATGACGGACATCGTCGCCCTGTTGAGTACGGCCGGATTTGCCGTTGGCATGTGGAAATACCCCAAGGCCTACGGGTTCCTCACGGAAGTCGTCGAAGAGACCTCGAAAGTGGTCTGGCCCACGAGGCAGGAGACCCGCGACTCGACGATCGTCGTCATCGTCTTCGTATTCGTGATTGCTGCGATCCTCGGATCGTTCGATCTGGTCTGGGCGAAGGTGACCAACGTGATCCTCTCCAGTTCGTTGAACTAGGTAGGTTGCACGAGCGATGCAGGAACGAGAGGAACCAACAATGGCCAAGGCCTGGTACGTGGTCCATACCTATTCTGGCTACGAGAACAAAGCCAAGCTCGCGCTCGAAGAGCGCATCAAGTCGCTTGGCAAGGACGAGTTCTTCGGGGAGATCCTGGTTCCCCAGGAACAGGTTATCGAGGTTCGTGACGGCAAGAAGCGTCAGACGACGCGCAAGTTCTTCCCCGGCTACATGCTGGTCGAGATGGACTACAACAACGAGACGTACCACATCGTCAAGGACACCCCCAAGGTGACCGGATTCGTGGGCGGCGGCGACAAGCATCCGCCCCGGGTGCCCGAAGAGGAAGTGAAGCGGATCAACATCCAGGCGGAAGAGGGTTCGGAACGGCCGAAGCCGATGATGACCTTCGAAAAGGGCGAGCAGCTCCGCGTCGTGGATGGACCGTTCGCAGGCTTCAATGGTGTCGTGGACGAGGTCAAGCCCGACAAGGGCAAGCTACGAGTACTGGTCTCCATCTTCGGTCGTTCGACCCCGGTGGAGCTGGACTTCACGCAGGTGGAAAAGGCGTAACCATGGCTAAGAAAATCACGGGTTATATCAAACTGCAGATCCCTGCCGGGCAGGCCAGTCCTTCCCCTCCGGTCGGTCCGGCCCTCGGTCAGCACGGGGTCAACATTCCCCAGTTCTGCAAGGCGTTTAACGCCTCGACGGACAAGATCGAGAAGGGGCTCACGACTCCCGTCGTGATCACCGTGTACGCGGACAGGTCTTTCTCGTTCGTGACCAAGACCCCGCCGGCCTCGGTACTGATCCGCAAGGCCGCCGGGATCGACAAGGGCAGCGGTGAACCGAACAAGGAGAAGGTGGGCAAGATCAATCAGGATCAGCTGCGCCAGATCGCCGAGACCAAGCTCCCCGACCTCAATACGCAGGACGTGGAGCAGGCGATGCTGATCGTGGCCGGGACGGCGCGCTCGATGGGAGTCAACGTCGTCTGAAACGAATACGCCGGGCAACCGGCACTTTGCGGGAGGCGGCCCCCCATTTTCTGGGGCATCCGTCGCATGCACCGCGAGGAGAGATCATGGGTAGGATTGGAAAGCGCGTTCGCAATTACCACAAGGTAGTCGAACGTGCGGAAGCAAAAGCCGTCGAGGAAGCAGTCCAGGTGGTCAAGAAGTACGCGACGGTCAAGTTCGACGAGACCGTGGACGCTGCGGTACGCCTGGGCGTGCAGCCCAAGTACGCGGACCAGATGGTACGCGGGGCGGTCAACCTGCCCCACGGCACCGGCAAGAGCGTCCGGGTGCTCGCCATCGCGTCCGGTGAGAAGGTCACCGAGGCGGAAGAGGCGGGGGCGGACTACGTCGGCGGCGAGGACATGGTCGAGAAGATCAAGGAAGGCTGGCTCGAGTTCGACAAGATCGTCGCCTGCCCCGACATGATGAAGCACCTCGGCAAGGTCGGGAAGCTGCTGGGCCCCCGGGGGCTGATGCCTTCGCCCAAGACCGGCACGGTCACCTTCGCGCTCACCGATATCATCAAGGAGCTGAAGGCGGGCAAGATCGAGTTCCGTGTGGACAAGGAGGGGAACATCCACACGCCCATCGGCAAGGCCAGCTTCGAGCACGACGCGTTGCACGAAAACCTGATGACGCTGATCAGGGAACTGATGAGGCTCAAGCCCTCGTCTGCCAAAGGTACCTACCTCAAGAACGTGAGCATCAGCTCCACCATGGGCCCCGGAGTCCGGGTCGACACCACGGACATCGCGCGGTTGCTGCGTTAGGAGACGAGGATCATGAAACATTCGGACAAAGTAGCGTTCATCGAAGAGTACACGGAGAAGTTCGAAAACGCCGTGGTCGCGATCCTCGCGGATTATCGAGGGCTGGATGTGGACTCCATCAACGGCCTGCGCCGCGAGCTGCGCGAGCACGAAAATGGCGAGTTCCGCGTGGTCAAGAACAGCCTCTGCCGGCGCATCCTCAATGCGCAGGACAAGGATGATCTGGCCCAGCACTTCTACGGCCCAACCAGCGTCTACTTCGGCTACGACGATCCCGTCGGCCCGACGAAGACCCTGGTGACGTTCGCCAAGGAGAACAAGGCGTTCGATATCAAGGCTGGTTATTACGAGGGTGAGGTCCTGGATCCCAAGCAGGTCAAGATCCTCTCGGATATGCCCAGCAAGGAAACCCTGCAGGCCATGCTCTTGGGCGTGCTGCAGGCGCCGTCCCGCAACATGGTCAGCCTGCTGGCCAACGTGCCGCGGGGCCTGCTCAACGTGCTCAACGCACACAAAGAAAAACTGGAAAACGGAGAGGCTGCCTGAGAGCGCCGCTCCTCTGCCGCCGGTCACATGGTGTGAACGGTGGCGCTCCCGGATGGGAGCAACGCAAAGACCATAGCTTCGACCCTATAGGAGGTTGTGAAAATGGCTATCGAGCGTGCTGAAGTCGTCGATTACATCAAGAACCTTTCGGTCATGGAACTGTCCGAGCTGATCAAGGAGCTCGAGGACACCCTGGGCGTCAGCGCTGCTGCGCCGATGGCTGTCGCTACCGGCCCCGCGGCCGTTGAGGCTGAAGAAGCCGAAGAGCAGACCGAGTTCGACTGCGAACTTCTCGCCATCGGCGACAAGAAGATCCAGGTCATCAAGGCCCTGCGCGAGATCGACAAGAGCCTGGGGCTGAAGGAAGCCAAGACTCTGGCCGAATCCGCTCCGGCCAAGATCCTCGAAGGCGCCGAGAAGGCGGACTGCGAGGCGGCCAAGGAGAAGCTGGAAGCCGCGGGCGCAGTCGTCGAGATCAAGTAGTTTTAGCCTCTCTAGGGGTATACCTCCCCCCGTTGCGCCGGCCTCGGGGGGAGCACCATAGAGTCGTTTCGCGACTCGTTTAGCGTCGGTACGGGGTTGGCAATCCGAGCACCAACCCCGATGGACAATTGTGGCCAGCGCCTGCCTCGGTGCTGAAGGAGAGTCCATGGGATCTCTGATCGCCAACAACACGCGGTTCCGCTATTCGTACGCAAAAATTCCTCAGGTCGTCGAGGTCCAGAACCTCATCGAAATCCAGAAGAAATCCTATGAGGATTTCTTGCAGAATGCTTCCGCTCCCGACGAGCGGAAGGATCAGGGGCTGCAGACTGTGTTCCACAGTGTGTTCCCGATTCAGGATTTCAATCAGACGGCGTCCCTGCAGTTCGTCAGCTATACCTTCGATAAGCCGAAGTATGACGTGGACGAATGCCGGGAACGGGGCATGACGTTTGCTGCGCCGCTCAAGGTGACTGTACGGCTGGTCGTCTGGGACGTCGATGACGACTCGGACAGCCAGAACATCCGGGACATCAAGGAGCAAGAGGTCTACTTCGGCGATCTGCCGATCATGACCGAGAACGGCACGTTCATCATCAACGGCACCGAGCGTGTCGTGGTGAGCCAGCTGCACCGCTCCCCCGGGATCTTCTTCGATCAGGACAAGGGCAAGACCAGCTATAGCGGCAAGGTCATCTTCTCCGCCCGTGTCATCCCCAACCGCGGTTCCTGGCTGGACTTCGAGTTCGACGCCAAGGACATCTTGCACGTGCGCATCGACCGCCGCCGCAAGTTGCCCGCCACGGTGCTGCTGCGCGCCCTCGGCTACGACGAGGAGCAGCTGCTGGAATACTTCTACGACCACGAGCAGGTGCAGATCGGTGAGGAGGAGCTGTCCAAGAACTTCCACCCCGAGCACCATCAGGGGACGCGCACGACGCTGGATATTCTCAATCCAAAGACCGGCGACGTGATGGTCAAGGCCGATAAGAAGATGGGCCGCGGCCATTGCCGGAAGATGGCCAAGGCGGGCGTGACGAGGCTACCGCTCACCGAAGACGACGTCATCGGCATGGTCGTCGCACACGACGTGGTCGACATGAACACCGGCGAGGTCATCGCCGAGTGCAACGAGGAGATCACCGAGGAGTCGCTGCAGACCATCCGGGATCGGGGCATCGACGAGATCACCACTCTGTTCATCGACCGGGTCAACGTGGGGTCCTTCCTGCGGGACACGCTGCTGGTGGACAAGGTGGACAACTCGGAAGACGCCATCATCGAGATCTACCGGCGGCTGCGCCCCGGTGATCCGCCGACCTACGAGACGGCGCTGGCCTTCTTCGAGAACCTCTTCTTCAACAGCGAGCGCTACGACCTCGGCCGTGTGGGCCGCCTGAAGATGAACCACAAGCTGGATGTGGATGTCCCGCTGGAGCAGACCACGCTCACCCGCGAAGACATCATGCAGACGGTTCGGTACCTCATCGAGCTGCGCAACGGCCGGGGCACCGTCGACGACATCGACCACCTGGGCAACCGCCGCGTCCGCGCGGTGGGCGAGCTGCTGGAGAACCAGTTCCGCATCGGCCTGGTCCGTATGGAAAAGGCCATCAAGGAGCGCATGAGCCTGTCGGAGATCGAGACGCTGATGCCCCACGACCTGATCAACGCCAAGCCGGTCAGCGCCGTGGTCAAGGAGTTCTTCGGCTCCTCCCAGCTCAGCCAGTTCATGGACCAGACCAACCCCCTGTCCGAGATCACGCACAAGCGTCGTCTGTCGGCCCTGGGGCCCGGTGGTCTGACCCGTGAACGTGCCGGGTTCGACGTCCGCGACGTCCACCCCACGCACTACGGACGCATCTGCCCCATCGAGACCCCTGAAGGTCCCAACATCGGGCTGATCGCCTCCCTTTCTACTTATGCGCGCGTGAACGAGTACGGGTTCATCGAGACCCCCTACCGTTCATGCACCGAAGGCAACGTCACCAACGACATCAAGTTCCATTCGGCGCTGGAGGAAGAGGGCAACATCATCGCCCAGGCTAGCTCCCCCATCGGGAACGACGCCAGGTTCAGCGAGCCGATGATCCACGCCCGGGTCGGCGGTGAGCCCTCCCTGGTGCGGAACCAGGAAGTCACCCTGATGGACATCAGCCCCAACCAGCTGGTGTCGGTGGCCGCCTCGTTGATCCCGTTCCTCGAGCACGACGACGCCAACCGCGCCCTGATGGGGTCCAACATGCAGCGGCAGGCCGTGCCGCTGGTCCGGACCCAGGCCCCGTTCGTCGGGACCGGCATCGAGCGCTTCGTGGCCCGTGACTCCGGCGTGACCACGCTGGCCCGCCGCAGCGGCACCGTGGAGTACGTGGACGCGACTCGTATCGTCATCCGCACGGATGAGGTCTCCGAGGACATCGGTAGCGACGTGGACATCTACCACCTCGTCAAGTACCGCCGCAGCAACCAGAACACCTGCATCAATCAGAAGCCGGTGGTTCGGGTCGGGGACCTCGTCGAAGTCGACGACGTCATCGCCGACGGTCCTGCCACGGACACGGGCGAGCTGGCGCTGGGGCAGAACGCCCTCGTGGCCTTCATGCCCTGGGGCGGGTACAACTTCGAGGATTCGATCCTCATCTCCGAACGCATGGTGCGGGACGACATCTTCACCTCGATCCACATCGAGGAGTTCGAGGTTGCCTCCCGGGACACCAAGCTCGGCAAGGAAGAGATCACCTGCGACATTCCCAACGTCGGCGAGGAAGCCCTCAAGGACCTGGACGAGAGCGGCATCGTTCGCATCGGCGCCGAGGTGAGCTCCGGCGACGTGCTGGTGGGCAAGATCACCCCCAAGGGTGAGACCCAGCTCTCCCCCGAAGAGAAGCTCCTGCGGGCCATCTTCGGCGAGAAGGCCGGCGATGTGCGAGACACCTCGTTGCGCGTCCCGCCGGGTGTGCAGGGCACGGTGATCCACGCTCAGATCTTCAGCCGAGAAGGGGTGGAGAAGGACGAGCGCGCCAAGCAGATCCAGGAGGAGCAGGTCGCCCGCATCCTCAAGGACAAGAGCGACGAGATGAAGACGATCTACGGCTCGGCACGCGCCAAGCTGTGGACCGTGCTCGAGGGGCACAAGAGTGCCGTCAAGATGATCAACGACAACACGGGCGACGTGATCGTCGACAAGGGCCAGGCCTTCACCCAGGAGGCCATCGCCGAGCTGCCGATCCATCGCTGGTCCGAGATCTCGGGCGCCGGCTCGGAAGAAGCCGACACCGCGGTCCAGGGCATCATCGACGCCGTCAACGACCAGACCGACCTAGTGGACGAGCTGTTCGAGAGCAAGATCGCCGGCCTCAAGCGGGGCGACGAGCTTCCCCCGGGCGTCATCAAGCTGGTCAAGGTCTACGTTGCCATCAAGCGCAAGCTGAGCGTGGGCGACAAGATGGCCGGCCGCCACGGCAACAAGGGCGTCATCTCCAAGATCCTCTCGGAAGAGGACATGCCGCACCTAGCCGACGGCAGCACCGTGGACATCGTGCTCAACCCCCTGGGCGTTCCCAGCCGCATGAACGTCGGCCAGATCCTGGAGACCCACCTGGGGTGGGCCGCCAAGGGAATGGCTGCCGAGTACAACCGGCTGCTCGACACCGGCGCCTCGGCCGGCGTGATGCGCGCCTACGTCAAGGAGTGCTTCGGCTCCCATCCGCCGGTGCTGGCACTGGTCGATAGCGCCACCGACGACGAGATCTTCATCTTCGCCAAGAAGCTCGCCCGCGGCGTGTTCCTGGCCACGCCGGTGTTCGAGGGCGCGTCAGAGGACGAGATCAAGGAAGGGCTGAAGCACGCCGCCCTGCCGCAGACCGGCCAGGTGACGCTCTTCGATGGCCGCAACGGCGAGGCCTTCGACACCAAGGTGACCGTCGGTGTGATGTACATGCTCAAGCTCCACCACCTGGTGGACGACAAGATCCACGCCCGCTCCATCGGGCCGTACTCCCTGGTCACCCAGCAGCCGCTGGGCGGCAAGGCGCAGTTCGGTGGCCAGCGGTTGGGTGAGATGGAAGTGTGGGCCATGGAAGCCTACGGCGCGGCACACGCGCTGCAGGAATTCCTGACGGTCAAGTCGGACGACGTGGCCGGCCGCACGCGTATGTACGAGTCCATCGTCAAGGGTGAGAACACCCTCGAGGCCGGACTACCCGAGTCGTTCAACGTCCTCGTCAAGGAACTGCAGAGCCTCGCGCTCAACATGCAGCTCATCGAGGACCGCGACGTCGGCGAACGCAGCAAGTTGAACTAGTCGACCCCTGGCCGACCGGTACGTTTGAACATCGGGGCGTTGCCCCGAAGAGTGGGAGATAACCTTGCGGGACATCTACAGCCTCTTTGAGAAGCCCAAAGACCCGCTGAACTACGTCGCGGTGCGCATCGCCATCGCCAGCCCGGAGATGGTCCGCGGCTGGTCCTACGGCGAGGTGAGGAAGCCCGAGACGATCAACTACCGGACGTTCAAGCCGGAGCGGGACGGATTGTTCTGCGCCAAGATCTTCGGGCCGGTGAAGGACTACGAGTGCAATTGCGGCAAGTACAAGCGCATGAAGCACCGTGGCATCACCTGCGAGAAGTGCGGCGTCGAGGTGATCCAGTCCAAGGTCCGTCGTGAGCGGCTGGGCCACATCACGCTGGCCACCCCGGTGGCCCACATCTGGTTCCTCAAGAGCTTGCCGAGCCGCATCGGCGCGATGCTCAACATCACGCTCAAGAACCTAGAGAAGATCCTGTACTGCGAGTCGTACATCGTCACCGATCCGGGCTCCACCGACCTCAAGGAGAAGCAGATCCTCTCCGAGGACGAGTACCAGGACGCCCTCCAGGAGTTCGGCTGGGATTCGTTCAAGGCCGGCATGGGCGGCGAGGTCGTGCGGGACATGCTCCGCACCTCCGACTGCGTCGAGATGTCCAACCGGCTGCGCGTCGACATGCGCGAATCCACATCGGAAGCCAACAAGCGCAAGATCGCCAAGCGCCTCAAGGTCATCGAGGCCTTCCGCGATTCCGGCAACCGTCCCGAGTGGATGATGCTGGAGGTGGTCCCGGTCATCCCCCCGGACCTGCGCCCGCTGGTGCCCCTGGATGGCGGCCGCTTCGCCACCAGTGACCTCAACGACCTCTATCGCCGCGTCATCAACCGCAACAACCGCCTCAAGAGGCTCAAGGAGTTGCAGGCGCCGGAGATCATCATCCGCAACGAGAAGCGGATGCTGCAGGAAGCCGTCGACGCCCTGTTCGACAACGGCCGCCGCGGCAAGACCTTCACCGGCCCCAACAAGAGGCCGCTGCGCTCCCTGTCCGACATGCTCAAGGGCAAGCAGGGCCGCTTCCGCCAGAACCTGCTGGGCAAGCGGGTGGACTACTCCGGCCGCTCCGTGATCGTGGTCGGCCCTAGCCTGCGCCTGCACCAGTGCGGACTTCCCAAGAAGATGGCCCTCGAGCTGTTCAAGCCGTTCATCTACAACAAGCTCGAAGAGCGGGGTCACGTCTCCACCATCAAGGCCGCCAAGAAGATGGTCGAGAAGCAGGACGCCGAGGTGTGGGACATCCTCGAAGAGGTCACCCGGGAGCACCCGGTGATGCTCAATCGCGCACCGACCCTGCACCGCCTCGGGATCCAGGCCTTCGAGCCGATCCTCATCGAGGGCAAGGCCATCCGGCTGCATCCCCTGGTCTGCATGGCCTTCAACGCCGACTTCGACGGCGATCAGATGGCGGTGCACGTGCCGCTGTCCATCGAGGCCCAGATCGAAGCCCGCGTGCTGATGATGTCCACCAACAACATCCTCAGCCCGGCCAACGGCAACCCCATCATCATTCCCAGCCAGGACATCGTGCTGGGGACGTACTACTTGACGCGCGAGAAGGCGTTCGGCAAGGGTGGCTTCGACCACTTCGAGCACGAGCGCGCCGCCAAGGAAGGCCGCCCCTGCTTCCGGGGGATCTTCGGGAGCCGCGCAGAGGTGATCAGCGCCTACGACCACGGCGAGCTGGACCTGCAGGCCCGCGTCAAGGTCCGCATGGACCAGGACATCGCCGAGACCGGCCGCTTTGGCGACCGCCCCGACGACATAGAGCGGGTGCTCGTCGATACGACAGTTGGCCGCGTGATCCTCTATGAGATCGTGCCGCAGGAGTTGCCCTTCAAGAACGTCAACCAGGTCATGAAGAAGGGTGACCTGGGAGACCTGGTGGGCAAGTGCTTCCGCGAGGCGGGCCCCAAGGCCACCGTGCTGCTGTCCGACCACCTGATGCTGCTGGGCTTCCGCATGGCCACCAAGGCCGGCATCTCCATCTGCATCAACGACATGCACATCCCCGACAAGAAGCAGCCGCTGCTGGACAGCGCGTTTGCCGAGGTCCGGGAGACGGAGAGCCAGTACGCCGACGGCCTCATCACCGTGGGCGAGAAGTACAACAAGGTCGTGGACATCTGGGCCCAGATGACCGAGCAGGTCTCGGACCAGATGCTCGAGGAGATGAGCACGGAAGTGTTCAGCAGCATCCACGGCGACGAGCGGGAGATCACCAGCTTCAACCCGCTGTTCATGATGGTCGACTCCGGCGCCCGTGGTTCCACCACCCAGATCCGGCAGCTGGCCGGTATGCGCGGCCTGATGGCCAAGCCCTCCGGTGAGATCATCGAGACGCCCATCACCGCCAACTTCCGCGAGGGACTGACCGTACTGGAGTACTTCATCTCCACGCACGGCGCCCGCAAGGGTCTGGCCGATACGGCCCTCAAGACCGCCAACTCCGGGTACCTGACCCGGCGCCTGGTGGACGTGGTGCAGGACTTCATCGTCACGATGGACGACTGCGGTACCGCCGACGGTATCGAGGTCTCTGCCCTGGTCGAGGCCGGCGATATCATCCAGCCACTGGCGGATCGCATCATCGGCCGATTCACCCAGGAAGACGTGGTCGATCCACACAACGACAAGGTCATCATCCCGCTGGGTACGCTCCTCGACGAGGAGAAGGTCCAGCAGGTCATCGACGCCGGTATCGAATCGGTGTTCATCCGCTCGGTGCTCACCTGCGACACCCGTCACGGTGTGTGCACCACCTGCTACGGCCGCGCCCTGGCCCGGGCCCTGATCGTCAACGGCGGTGTGGCGGTCGGCGTCATCGCCGCCCAGGCCCTCGGTGAGCCGGGCCCTCAGCTGGCGCTGCGTACCGTCCACCAC
>CAZDDH010000268.1:0-11319 GCA_964504165.1 uncultured Rickettsiales bacterium
GTCACGCAGGTCAGAAAGTCGCTCAGCCGATCCTCCGTATGACGGGAGTGTCCGATTACGGCGTGGAATATCCGGTCGTTGCCTTTACATCCTGGACAAACTCCTCGCCACCAAACGACGACAAACTCATCGCCCTGCATGGGAATGGTTCAGGCGAAGTCTTTTCGGTGGGAGGCATGTGGGGAAAGAGTAACGTGCTTTTCGCGGATGTGGGCGGAGACAGCAACTCGGAGCTGATCACCGTCTACAGCACACAGAGCAACGCCACCGTGATTGCCACCGATGCCCAAGGGCAGGAGATGTGGAGAACGGACAGTCTGTGGGTCGGCATGGACTACGACGTAACTCTTACTGCTGCGGACATCGACGGAGACGGCGGCACCGAAGTCGTCGTCAAGCAATTCGTGATGGATGGAAACAACGGTGATGTGCTGTTCCAGATGGATGTTCCAAATTCAGAATTTTTCCACTCAGTAGTTGCCGACCTAGATCTGGATGGTACGGCTGAGATCATGCTGGGCGAGAAGGTCTACTCCCACGAGGGCGATCTTGAGTGGGAGTCACCATATTGGGATGTGACACATACCAGCGCGGTTGTGGTCAATGTAGACGACGATCCTGAGGGCGAGGTGGTGTTCACTTGCAAGCCATGGATAGCTACCCACGACACAAACGGTGATCTACTCGATCTCTACGAGGTTCCGGATGGCCAACTGGTGGGTACACCTTGCGCTGCCGATTTTGATGGAGATGGAGACGTTGAATTTGGGTTGCCGACGCAATACCGATTCCAGGTGTATGAACTCGATGGAACGCAGTTGGTGTGGGAGCATCCCACCAATGATAGCTCCAACGGAGCAGGTTGCACCGCATTCGATTTCGACAACGACGGGGCCTATGAGATCTTGTATGCGGATCACTACGATTTCTACATTTTCGACGGAACAACGGGCGAAGTACGGTTCCAGTGGGAGAACCACGACTCGGAAACGATGGTCGAGTACCCGACCATCGCGGATGTGGATGACGATGGTTCAGCGGAGATCGTCCTTGCCTGCAACGAAATCTCGCCCAACCAGCCACCCAATGGCGACTGTCGGGGCATCCGCGTCTTCGGACACGCTGAAGACGGGTGGCCCCCTGCAGGTCCGTCCTGGGGTATACACGACTATGCACCGATGCGCGTGCGGTCTAATGGCACTGTTCCAAGTCCTATCCCGGCACCATGGATGTACTACAACATGTTCCGGGCTCGTCCCCCCGGTGACGGCCTAGCTGATTTGTTTCCGGTGGAAGGCGAACAGTGCATCGCCTCGTGTGACCACGGCCCTGTGAAGGTGTCGTGGGGGATTGCCAATCAGGGGTTGAACGATGGCCGGGGCTCGATTCCAGTGTCCCTGTACCGCATCGAAGGCAACCAGCAGAATTTGATTCAAACGCAGTTCGTCGAAGACATTCGCTACGGCGATCAGAAACCAGGAGGCACCTTCGAACTGGCGTTGGAGGACTGGGGCACCGACGGAATCCGCATCATCGTCGATGACGACGGTACTGGCGTAGGGCTCGTCGATGAGTGTGACGAAGACAACAACGTATGGGAGATCCCCGGTCCGATTTGCGAATAGGCTATCGAGGTCAGGATGCTTGTTGCTATCCGACAGCATTTTGCGTCTGTCAGCGGCCGTAGCTCACGTACACCGCACCCGCCGACGCACCAGCCGTGCTCTCGTTCGTCGCCCCGATTGCAAGGTCGTCCAGCCCATCACCATCCACGTCGCCAACACCAGCGACACTCGAACCTGCTTGGTCATCTGCAGCCTCACCCTCGAACCGAATCCCCGCGAAGAGATCAGCAGCATCCGTCACTGGGCCCCACAACAGATAGGCCGCACCTGAGTCCACTCCGCCTCCATCGAACTTTTGAGAGCCGATCAGGATGTCCTCAAAACCGTCGTCGTTGACGTCTCCAGCGCCAATCACGGCTCCACCTGTCATGTCTCCAATGTTGGCCCCCTCGAAGGTCACTGAAGCGTTGGAGAGGTCGTCCTCACCGAAATCGACATAGTTCATGAGGTATGCCCGCCCACCCGTGTTTGCGGTGTCGAAGTAGGAACCGACAAGAACATCGACGTGCCCATCACCGTCCTGATCACCGACGGATGCGACTGAACGGCCGGTATAGGGCCCTCCCTGGGTCTCGGTGAAGGAAGCGTCCGCATTGGTGCTTGCCGTGATTCCCGATAGAGGGCCAAGGAAGACATGGGCGGCACCTCCGTTTCCTTCTGACATCGCACCGATGAGGACGTCACCCGTGCCGTCAAGATCCACATCACCGATCCCCGCGATAGCGCGACCGAAGGAGGAGTTCGCCACGCCCGTAAACGCAGCGTCGGCACCGTTGGACGTGAGCGTGATCTCGCCGGTCACAGGGCCGTGGTAGAGGTACACGGTGTCGGCTCCTCGGGCGGCAATCAGTAGATCATCGATTCCGTCGGAGTTGACGTCTCCTGCGCTGGTTACAGCCGTACCCGCGTAGTCATAGTCAGCTGCACCAGACAGCTTGGCGACAGCATCTGTTTCGTCCAAGGATCCAGTCAACGGCCCCGAGAAGATGTAGGCTGCGCCGTTCATGTTGTAGTTCCAGGTGCAGAAGTACGGCGCACCCGTCAGCACATCGTCATTCCCATCGCCGTCGAAGTCGCCTGCCGCAACGGAGTACCCGGCCTGGCCGGTCGTCAGTTCGCCCACCATCTTGGCATCGGCCGTGGTGAGGCTATGGGTTCCGACCATTGGCCCGTAGACGAGATACGTTGCGCCAGCATCAGCACCACCTTCATCGTTTCTGGTCGCACCGATCACCAGGTCGGCAAGTCCGTCCCCGTTGATGTCCCCACCGGCAATCGAGGAACCAGCTTTGTCTTCGGCCGCTTCTCCTAACCATTTGGAGTCGGCGTTGGCCAGAGACTCGACTGGGGCGAACCCTGGGCTCGTGTCATCGTCGTCATCACCTGTGTCGTCATCATCATCGTCACCCGAGTCGTCGTCATCGCCAGCAGAGTCGTCGTCGTCATCGTCGTCGTCGGCATGGCAGTCGTCGTCCTCGAAATCTTCGAGCCCATCGCAGTCCCCATCGACACCATCACCGCAGACCTCCTCGGCTCCAGGGTAGACCTCGGGATCGTTGTCGTTGCAGTCCACGTCCGCGGTGTAGCCATCGCCGTCTTCGTCCTGGCATTCGGTGTCGTCCCCATCGACCAGGCCATCGCAGTCGTTGTCGATGGCGTCGTCGCACAGCTCCGTTGCAGCGTGATGGATCTCTGGGTCTTGGGGCTCGCAGTCGGTTTCGTCGGGATCACCATCGCCGTCATAGTCGTAGAGCGGATCGGGGTTGGGGCAGCCGACGAGAAGGAGCACAAGGAGAGCTGAATGGATGATGGCAATTCGGTTGCAGGTCATGTCGGCTCCCCTCAAGCGGGGTGCCGTGGCGGGTGGCCGCCGACACCCCATCTACAAGCGTTCGCCAGAACCACAAGCAGACCGGCGGGTGCCGACGACCCCATACAGGGCCGCGGTCCACTCGTGGTTCTGGCGACGACGATTCTATCTGAGGCTGGACTGAGAGGGTAGGGGAGCTCGCATGTCGAGGGCTATGCGCCGCGCCTGCGTCGTCTCGACTCCGCGTAGAGCTTCTTCATCCGCACGCTAAGAGGTTGGCGCTTCTTCTTACGGGGCTTCTTCCGGACCGGGCGCTGCAGGGCTTCGAGGTCGAGGGGATCGAATTCCAGCTCCACAAGCTGTACTGCCAGGCCGTCATCGCGGCGGATGTGATGCGTGAGCAGCGCGTAGGTTCCCTCGCGTGCGATGAAGGTCACGAGTTCCCTCAACTGCTCCACCAACCCGCCAGCGTCATCGACTCCGGTGTAACGGTCGTCCTCTTCCAGTTCGCCGTCGAAGCCGAACAGGACCGTCAGGGTCGAGTACGTGGGTTGGTTCACGATCCGTTGTGCGACGGACAGCTCGACGGCCTTGCTCCAGGTGGGGATCCATACGAACCCGAACTCCAACTCGTCCAACTCTTCGATGAGGTTCGAGGTCCTGTCCGGTTTGGCGTGGGACTCGCGGATCGTGACACTGGGGTCCACCTGCCCCCGCTGGGCGTGAAGAGTGTTTCGCGTTCGCTTCGCCAGTGCCTGGATCGCCTTGCTGTACTTCCGGCGTCGGGCCACGGGGGCATCGAGGGAATCTTCATCGTCACGGTCACCATCCGACTCGAACTCTTCGTCGCCCCAGGGGTCGGTCATCTCCGGTGCGGCCTGGATCAGGGCGTCGAGCCGTCCGTCGGTCTGTGCGATGAGCGCTGCTCGCAGCGTCCGGTCTGGTTGGAAGGTGAACCCGCACCACGCCTCGAAGGAGTCGATCAGCTCGGTACGAGCTTTCACCTTCACGCGAGTCGTTGTGCTAGCGCGAAGGTCGGGCAGCGGAATCTTGGTGAGGCCGGTGTGGACGGTGATTGGATGGTCAAGCAGCTTGTCCATCAAGCCCCGCAGATACTTGGATCTACGTACCTTGCCGCGCAAGCGATCGAGGAGCTTGGCTTCCTCGGTGGTGAGGGTGATGGATAGCGTCTCGTACTCGGGTGATTCGTGTGCCATGTCCCACTTTCTCACACTTTGTTGTTTCATAAATAAAAATCAGACATATGAAACACTTGCACGCTTTCAGGCTGCGTACGCGTGCGTACGCACGCCCGCAAAGGAGGTTTACGGGGTGTTGCGGTGTAAAGCTGGTTTCTACGGCGATTCTGATCGAAATGACCTGTGGATCTGAGCCACGCGACGAGGATTGCGAGGTCGGTGATGATGGAGATCAGGTGTTCCGACTTGTCGGTGAAGGGCTACGAGCAGGGATCGGAGGGGTGTCCAGGTCGTCATTCGCGGGATCGTGGTGATGGTGATCTTGATGGTCGGGGAGTTGGTCGTCGCAAAAACGTGTCAGCGTTCATGGGCACCAACCACCGTCCTCCCAAGCCTCGACCATCTCTTCGGTGACCACGGTGAGCGTGTCGTAGATCTCGCCGGTCTCGGGATTAGTGCCGGTTACCGAAGACCGTTCTCCGGTGATGTCGTAGGCCGACACAAACAGGCAGTAGCTGGCCGGATCGTCCGGGCATTCGAGGCATTCGATTCCTAGGCTTTCGAGCAAGTCGCACTGTCCTTCCTCGGGATCGGGATCTAGACCCGTCACGTACACCAGCTCCATGAAACCATCAAACGTGCCCCCGGCGATGGCGCCTCCTTCCATCGTGAAACTGATCCCAACCTCAAGATCCTGGATGGTGGCCTCGTATCCCTCGATCGCAATAGGAAGGTCGTGAGGGCCGATCCGCATGTATGGATTCTCGAACAGGCCTGGGCCCGGATCGCCGTCCGGACTGGTGAAGGCAAGGGTTGGCTCGCACAGGTCCTGGGTCCATCCACCAGGTCCGGCTTCCACCAGGCCGACAAATGCCTGGAGTTCGTCGGCCTCGATGGATACCACATGGACGGTGAGGTCCATGTAGGCCATGTATGTGGCGAGCAAGTTACCCACACCGGGGGGCTCGGTGAACCGGGCTGTTTGCATGTCGATACGATAGTCGCGTCCCACGAGCACCAGCTCATCTACTGGGGTGCCCACGTCGCTGGTCGCGAAGGTAATCTCAACAGGTTCGTGGTCGTCCCAGTCGATGGTGGCGATGTAGGACGTTGACGGGGCCAGGTGGTGGTCTGGTTCATCTCCGAACGGATCGAAGGTCGCCTTGGTCCAGGGCTCGGACTCGGACTCGGATGGTGTCACGTCCTCGGCGTTTGTCTCCCCTTGGATCTCGTTGCCATCTGCGTCTTCCAGAGCAACCGACACCCCGCTCACCAAGCCATCCCATTGCACGCGGATCAGGTTGCGATGGTAGAAACCCTGCTCGCCGTCCTCGGGATCGGTGGACTCGATCTCAGCGACGGTGGGGACGGTGTCATCATCGACCGCATCATCGTCATCAGGCTTCGAGCAACCGACGATGGCTGACAGCAATAGAGCGATCAGGATGATGTGACGGACCTCGCGCATCGGTGAGTCCCCTTCGGATCGAGGATACCACTCAAGGGTGGGTGGTCAGTATCCAATCCCTGGATAGGCCATCACGTCTCGACTACCCTAGTCGAGGAAGATGGGAGTCCACTCCTCCTCCTCATCGTGGGTGAGAGCAGTCAACTGTGATCCATCGAGTCGGTTCAAGAACAGGTTGGGGGAGTCGCCATACCACTCGGCTCCCGAGAAGATTACGGTTTCGCCATCCGCGGAAATGTCAAAAGATTGAGCCCACTCTAGAGAGGAACTCAGTGGCTGATGATGAGGGCCGTCGTCCACATCCATGATGTCGATGTATGCTGTGAAATTCGGATCTGAATTATCGTCATGGCTGTGGGTCTCAACGATGATGTGTTCGCCATCAGGTGTGATTGACGGATTATTCCACCCAACATATTGGTTCGCAGAGTGCCAAGCCTCTTCGATACAAGCGTTGCCGGTCCCATCCGCATTGGCGATATACAATGCGCCCATGTACCCCCACTCGCCGGGGATTGGAACCGTGTAGATTACGCGTGTTTGGTCTTCAGAAAGACGAGCCTCATCGCCAAATTGTAGGATTACCTCTGGATCGCTACCGTCGGCTTCGAGGAGCACGACGCCCTCACCGGAGATGATTAGCTTGGCGCCGTCGGCGGACCAGGCAATGCTCGAAACCTCGATGGGCACCTCGATCTCCTCGGACACGGTACCCGATTGGGAAACGTCGAGCAGGTAGAGCGAACCGTCGTTCCGCGTATGCGCCACGGTGGCAGAGGTGGGAGAACACGCCAATGCGGGAAATCCAAAGCCCCCGGATTCCTGCTGTTCCAAGCCAGTCCACGTATGCTGAATGAACTCCTCGCCATCAATCCCGATGCTGAACACGCCTCCCGCATTCCCATTGGTCGCGCCTACGAACGCGATGCGTGACTCGCTGGGCAAGTAACATGGAACACTGAACGCGATACCATCGCAGTCCAGGGGTTCGATCAGATTCTTACTTTCCCCGCTTTCAGTGTTCATCACCCAGAGGTGGGTGATAGAGGAAGCCCAACTCACCGTGTACGCGATGTCAGGATAGACGGGATCCGTGGTGGCGCTGACATTGTCACATACGTCTTCGTAGGGAACGACATCATCATCATCGTCACCGATGCCGTCGTCGTCGTCTGTAGCGTCGTCGTCAACGTCAACATAGTCGTGGTCATCAGCATCGTAATCGACGAGCAGCGGCTCCCCCGTATAGTCGTCTACGGGGTCGTCCGACGGGCATCCGACTATGATGAACAGGACAATGACCATGAGCATTATTTGGTTGGCTCTCTGCATGACCAGGCCCTCTCAAACGACAGGATACCATCCACGACAGACTCAGCTGCTTGCGATTCCACACGTGTGGGATCCCCACGGTGGTCGGAGCTGGCCGGGACGAAAGAGGGAAAGGGGAGGGCGAGCGTTGACGAGGAACTGGCCTACTTCTTCTTCGCCGCAGCCTTCTTCTTGCGTGCCGCCGCAGCCAACGGAGACTCCTTGCCGCCAGCCTCCCGGAAGTGCTTGTAGCACATCTTCAACGGCCCGGAAGGCATGTAGACGTTGGCGTCGCAGTCCTTCACGGAGCACTTGGGCCAGTCGCGTTTCTTGCGGGCCTTCTTCTTCGGGGGCTCTTCAGGAGCAGGGGCCTCAGTCTTTACCGGGGCAGCCTCGACCTTGGCCTCGACGGCTTTCTTGGGCGGCCGACCCCGGCGCGTGGCCTTGGGCTTCTCGACGGGCTTGGAAGGCTCGGGTGCAGCTTCGACTGTCTTCTTGGGCGGCCGTCCACGGCGTTTCTTGGGCGGTTCCTCGGCGACGAGGGCCATGATCTCGTCGAGCGTCGCGTTGCCGATGGCCTTCACGATCTCGTCTGCGAACTTCAGAGCAGCTTCTTCTATGGCAACCTGTAGCGAATTCTTGGTCATGTATTTCTCCCAATTTGTTGGGGCAATATCACGATCGTTGGGGAAAGGATACTTGGAGATCGGGGATCACGGGCGCCGTTGCTGTTGCTCCACGATCTCGGCGGCCGTGTGAGGTTTCTTTCGGCCCTTCAACCATTCCTCGATGTCGGTCCGTTTGTAGATGATGCGTCCGCCGGGATAGGCGCCGAGGCGGGTGTAGAGAGGCCCTCCACCGACGACCCTCCATTTGCGGATTGTCTGCGGTTTCAAGTGCAGCCAGTCGGCCAACTCGGCGGTGTCCATCCAGTCTGGAACGGGTGGCGGTGGAGGCGCCGTCGGTTGCTCTATCTCCGGGTGATGTTCGCGTAGCTGGTCGGCCGCCTTGAGCATGGCATGGGCGGTTGATTCGAGAAGGGTAGCGAAAACGTCGCGGTCGTGGTGGGTCATGGGAAAACTCCTCTTCGGCTCCAGGGAAATCTACATCGCCTTGCGCTCCTTCAAGCGCGGTACGCACGGTGGTAGAATCGTCCTCCGACGCCGCGATGGGGGAAACGACATCACCGGAATTTCAGTACAAGCAGGAGATCAAGCATGACCGATTTTGGGTCGTGGCTTCGCCAGGCACGCAAAGATGCTGGGCTCAACCAGCGGGAAGTCGCCGAGCTGATCGGAGTGACGCCGGCGAGCATCTCCCAGTGGGAGACCGGCAGATCCAAACCCAGGACCAAGAGCGAGCAGATGCTCAGGGAGGCCCTGGGTGGGGATACCAAGGCTGCCGCTGTTGCCCCTGAGAAGAAGCCTGAAAAGCTCTACCCCAAGCCCAAGGCGAAGCAATCGAAGAAGACGAAGAAGACCAAGGCGACGAAGGCCGACAACGGATCCACACTTGGTTTCGAGTCTAAACTGTGGGACGCCGCGGACCTGCTACGTTCGAACATGGATCCTAGCGAGTACAAACACGTCGCGCTGGGCCTGCTGTTCTTGAAGTACATCAGCGACGCCTTCGAGGACCGACAGCTCACGTTGACCGACCAAGTCAAGGACCCCGGCTCCGAGTATTACGTGTCCCAAGACGATGAGCGGGAGGAGGAGCTGGAGGAGCTGCTGGAGGACCGGGACGAGTTCACCGCGGAGAACGTCTTCTGGGTGCCCAAGGAGGCCCGCTGGTCGTACCTGAGGGCCAACGCCAAGCAACCCACCATCGGCAAGCTCGTAGACGACGCGATGGACGCGATCGAGCGCGAGAACCCCCGGCTCAAGGGCGTGCTGCCGAAGATCTACGCGCAGCCCAACCTCAGCTCCCGCAACCTCGGCCAGCTCATCGACCTGTTCTCCGGAATCGGCCTCGGCGGCAAGGAAGCGCAGGCCAAGGACACGCTCGGGCGCGTGTACGAATATTTCCTGTCCCAGTTCGCCAGCGCCGAGGGCAAGGGCGGCGGAGAGTTCTTCACCCCCACCCATGTGGTCCGCTTGCTGGTCGAGATGCTGGAACCCTACAAGGGGCGCGTGTACGACCCCTGCTGCGGCTCCGGGGGGATGTTCGTCCAGTCGTTGAAGTTCCTGGAGGCCCACGGCGGCGGTCGCTTCGACGTGAGCGTGTACGGCCAGGAGTCCAACGCCACGACCTGGAAGCTGGCCAACATGAACCTGGCCATCCGCGGCATCGAGGCCGACCTGGGCAAGAAGCACGCGGACAGCTTCCACGAGGATCTGCATCCTGATCTCCGAGCCGACTACATCCTGGCCAACCCGCCCTTCAACATCTCGGTGTGGGGCGGCGAGCGGCTGGTGGACGACGTGCGGTGGAAGTACGGCATCCCGCCGAAGGGAAACGCCAACTACGCCTGGGTCCAGCACTTCCTACACCACCTGTCGCCGTCCGGGGTGGCTGGGTTCGTACTCGCGAACGGCTCCATGTCGTCGATGCAGTCCGGCGAAGGGGAGATCCGGCGCAAGCTCGTCGAGGCGGATCTGGTGGACTGCGTGGTCGCCCTGCCGGGCCAGCTGTTCTACGCCACGCAGATCCCGGTCTGCTTGTGGTTCCTGGCCAAGAACAAGGCGGGCAACGGACACCGGGATCGCCACGGCGAGACCCTGTTCATCGACGCCCGGAAGTTGGGTCGGCTGGAAGATCGAGTCCATCGGATTCTCGACCCCGCGGACATCGAGAAGGTGGCCGGGACCTATCACGCCTGGAGGAACACGGGCGACGAGTACGAGGACGTCGCGGGCTTCTGCAAGAGCGCCACGTTGGAGGAGATCCAGACCCACGACTGCGTCCTGACGCCGGGGCGGTACGTTGGCGCCGAGGAGGTGGAAGACGACGGCGAGCCCTTCGAGGAGAAGATGACACGGCTGGTTGGAGAGCTGCGGGATCAGATGGAGCGAGGAGCGGAGCTGGACGACGAGATCCGGTCGGCGTTGGGGGGGCTGGGTTTCAATGCTTGATGGGCAGAGTCAGCCTTCGGCAATAGTCTGGAAGGGTGCAGGCGGTAGACCACTCCCTGACGGCTGGGAACTTGGCTTTGTTGAAGACCTTCTGGCCAAAGATCGGGGCATAAGCGTCGGGGTGATGTACCCAGGGAAGAACTATCCGGGGGGTGTCCCCTTACTCAAGGTGGGTGACGTGAGCGACGGAGTCATCAATCCGTCCCCGGAATTCCGAATATCTCCGGAAGTACACCATGAGTACCGGCGCACGGCGTTGGAAGGCGGCGAGGTACTACTCACCCTCGTTGGCAAGCCAGGACAGTGCTTGCTTGTTCCACTATCAATGTCGGGCTGGAATGCCGCTCGGGCACTTGCGGTCATACGCCTGCGAAACAACGTGGACCGACGGTTCTTCCGATATGCAATGTCTTCCCCGCCGTTGCAGCACCTTATTGAGGTCTACTGCAACACGACTGTTCAGGCCACATTGAACCTCAAGGAGGTTAGGTCACTCCCCGTCCCCCTCCCTCCCCTCCCCGAGCAACGCCGCATCGCCGCCGTCCTCGGAGCCCTGGACGACAAGATCGAGCTGAACCGGAAGATGAACAAGACCCTGGAGGGGATGGCCCAGGCCATCTTCAAATCCTGGTTCATCGACTTCGAAGGGCACGAGGATCTGGTGGACAGCGAGTTGGGGCCGATTCCGCGGGGGTGGGAAGTACGTTCCCTCCACTCGTCAGCGACCTATATCAATGGGGCGGCATACAGGGGGTTCCACTTCACAGAGGACAAGTCGGCCTCAACGTTGCAGACCGTCACACATAAAGCATGATCGCCAGTGTGCTCCGGG
>CAZDDH010000269.1:0-11174 GCA_964504165.1 uncultured Rickettsiales bacterium
CAGAATGGGGAGATGTAGTTGTCGGTGATGCGGATTACTGATTGTCGCTGAGCATGATGACGACGACATCGCTGACGACGATGACACGGTAGAGACCGGAGTATGGCTGGATTTAGCCGTAGGCTCCTTCAACACCTGTGGCATACACGAAGACGGAACCATCGAGTGCTTTGGTTACACAGACACAGGAGTCACGGACGTACCCGAGGGTGAATTCGTCTCTGTGGATTGTGGACATGAACACTGCGTCGCTTTGCATGCCGATGGGAGTGCGGTCGCGTGGGGATGTTACACCGAAGAATGGCAGCCGTGGTGCGCGGAGCACGATGGCCCGTTTATGGAGGTCGAAGCCGGAGGCGGGCTCAACTGCGGGATGAGATCCGATGGTTCGGTCAGCTGCTGGGGCAACGACGATATGGTTGCCTGCAATCCTGACGGTGAGACGTTCACTAAGATGAACGTGGCTGGAGATCAACTCGCAAGTGGACTGAGGGCAGACGGAACGCTGCGTGTCTGGGGAACGGAAGAGACATACATGGATGACGTCATTGAGGAGTACACGGGGAACTACAAAGATATGGAGATTTTTGGTTGGGCGAACTGCGTCATCAAGATGGACGACTCTCTGCACTGCGAAGGTTCCAACCATATGAACTGGGTGGATGAGGAAAACGATTATCAAGACGTTTCAATGGTCCTGGGACAGATATGCGCCCTCACGATTGATCGAGAAATGTCCTGCATGTTCGAGTACGAAGATGGCATCGAGATGCCAACAGGTACCTTTGAAAAAGTTATCGCAGGGATGCACCATTCCTGCGCCCTGAACACCAGTGGAGGGATCGAGTGCTGGGGAGATGACGAGTTCGGGCAGAGTACGTTCGGGGTATCGGATACCTATGAGGGAGAATTCGAGACGCTTCCCGAATCCGGCAACGTGTGCGTGGACACGGAGCCCAACGACGTCAGCTATGACGATGGATACCCGCCGTGGGAACAAGCCCAGGATTGCGTGGAGATGGCCAATGGAGATGGATTTGCAGACACCATCAGTGGTGCCCTCGATCCCATGGAACCTGGTTGGTACGATGGCGACATAGACGTTTACCGATTTGTTGTTGGTGAAGGTGGAGACATCGTTGGTTCGTTGGAATGGGATAGTGCGTATATCGGTCTGGACTGGATGCTGTACTGCTACTGTGAAAGCGAGGTTTTCCCGTGGGGGTTGTACAAAGTATCGGACCCGACCGAGACTGAGGCATACGACAAACCCGCCCAGGGGCGAAGCGTGGTAGATATCGAAACGGGCAGCGAATGCTACCTAACGGTAATGTCGGCATGGGGAGAGACGATGACGGAATACACCTTGTCGCTGTGGACGGAACCATGACGATGCAGCGTAGGGCCAAGACGCGGGCAACCTACTGCACAGCCGCTTTGGGTATGATCCTGATTGTGAGCTGCAGCGGTGGCAAAGATGATGATGACGTCGCTGACGATGATGCGATGGATGACGACTCGACGGATGACGATGACAGCACGACGCCAGAAATCTGGGTAGATATCGCCGCCGGCAGGTCCAACACGTGCGGCATCCACGAGGACGGCAGCCTCGAATGCTTCGGCTACACGGACACAGGGATCGTGGACGCGCCGGAGGGTGAATTCGTGGCCGTGAGCTGCGGAATAAACCACTGCATCGCGCTAGACGCAGATGGGGAGGCGGTATCGTGGGGTTGCTACAACGAGGAGAAGGAATGGTGCCAGAATCCCGAAGGGCCATTCGTGCAAGTCGATGCTGGTGCCGGGGTCAGCTGCGGACTGCGTCCTGATGGATCGGCCGAATGCTGGGGCAACGAGGGGATGGAAGCATCCGATCCCGTTGGCGAGGTGGCAACGAAGATAGATGCCCATGGAGATCTCGCGGTAGGACTCAGGGAAGATGGGACGTTGCTCGAGTGGGGACCGGATTATGACGGGCCGAACGAGTACTTCCCCGGTAACTACAAGGATATTTCCATCGGACAACAGGCGACGTGCGTCATCAAGTTGGATGATTCATTCATGTGTCACGGATACGTTGGCATGGGATGGACAGACGAAGATGGATCCTACCGGGCGATATCGACGAATGACAATCAAATCTGCGCGATTACCACAGATGGGGAAATGGTCTGCCGTCGCGAGTATGAAGATGGAATTCCGATGCCTTCGGGGACCTTCCAGAAGGTCCTGGCGAGCTACGACTACTCGTGTGCCCACAGCGACGAAGGTTGGATGGAGTGCTGGGGGGGGGACGAGTACAAGCAGAGCACCTTCGGATCTACTCACTTGTACGGTGGAGAGGTCGATCCGCCCCCGGACTCTGGTGCTGTTTGCGAAGAGACGGAGCCGAATGACGTCAACATCGAGGAGCGGCCACCCTGGGAGGAGGCGAATGACTGCCAGGAGATGACAAGCGGGATCGGTCAGGCTGACTCCCTTCATGGCGTCATCGAAACCATGGGCGAACAATGGGATGAAGGCGATATCGATGGGTACTACTTCGTGACGAGCGAAGAAGGTTATCTGGTCGGATCGTTGGAATGGGGAAGCGCTTACACGGATCTGGATTGGATGCTCTACTGCTACTACGGGGACAATATCAACCCCTGGGAATTCTGGCTCGTGGTGGATAGTGCTGTCACCGCTGGGTACAAGAGACCGGCCCAAGCGTATTCCATCGTCCCTCTTCAAGCGGGTACGGAGTGTTACGTCTGGATCGCAGGCTGTTCGGAGGATGATATGACGGAGTACACAATGTGGATTTGGACGGAGCCGGTATGAAAGCGTCTGGCACCCGGATTTTGGGAATCGTTGGCTCGCGCATGACCAGGATCACTATCCTGGGATTGCTTCTGCTCGTAGGCTGCGCCGCAGACGATCACGACACTGTTAGCGACGACGATATCGCCGACGATGACTCGGCGGATGACGATGACATTGCTCCCGACGATGACTCCGCGGGAGACGACGACACGACTCCACCCAACAATCCACCCACCATGCCGACCATCGAGATCCGCCCCGAGATCCCGGTGACAGGCGACGACTTGCTGTGCTTCATCACGGAGATGTCCACCGACCCCGACGGAGACTCCGTCAGCTACCAGTACTTGTGGACCAACAACGGGGTGACGACCGCGTACGATGGCGACACCATGCCGGCCAGCTTCACCGAATACGAACACGAGTACACCTGCATGGTGACGCCCACGGACGGGCAGGACCACGGGCCGACTGCGGTGGCTAGCGCCACGGTGTTCCCGAGCACGTGGGACGCGGCGTACTTCATCTTCGATATCCGGATAGACGCCACGGGTGGGGTTACGGGCGGCCCGGCGACCGTGGACTGGACCATCGACACTACCGACGAGCAGTTGAACACCATGTGCTCATCGGTGCTGAGGTTCGAGGCCGACTATACCTACGGCTTGAACCAGGGGGACGACCTGTGGGGAAACCTGGACATGGTGCTGACCTTCACGAGCGTCCAGGAGCTGTCCAACAATTGCCCGCTGGAGATCAAATCCTACGAATCCGACCCACTCGCGGATTGGCTGTGGGTGCTGTACCCGCTGGCATTTGTCAGCTGTGACCAGGTTGACGCTGATCTATCCCTTGCAGAAACCGTGGCCGGTGTGGATGTCTGGGGATTCATTCCAGGGACGGATGGCACGTTTGCGGACCACTGTTCAACGGTCGGCAACTACTACCAGGCAACGCTGGGCACTGGCCCAATCGATGGCGTCTGGCTATGGCCACGGGAGGTTGGTTTCTGGGGGGAAGAGGCCGGAAACTTCAACTACTTCGTTCCCCCGGATGACAGCAACGTGCCGTCGTGGCTGGTCAACGGTTCGCTGATGGCCGATGTGGCAAACGCCAATGAACCCGCCGAGGGACTCGAAGGCGCCTATCAGATCGCAAACTTCTGGGGTCTGTACATCGGGTCTTTTTGAACGACGCGACAGGCAACGACGGCGACGAGCTCAACAACCATTGCCCGGGTACACAGCAGCGTCCCGGTCATCGCAGTCCATCCCAGGTGATGTTGCCGCATCGAACGCGCCCGGCAGCCACCATTCGTAGAAGCCGTCCAGATCGAGGTCCCAGAATTCGGCGTTGGGGCCGCCGTAGGCGCCGATGTCGCTGGTGCCTCCGTCTGGATCGGCGATGGCGGGATCGCCAGCATCGACGAGAGGGGAGTTGGCAGGCACGTGGAGATCCCAGTACAAGGGATCGGGATTCGAGATGTCGAGGAACTGGGGATCCTCGGAGATATTACCGTCAACTCCTGTGGGATCGACCATACCGTCGTAGTTCTCGGGAACGTTTCCATAGGCATTGGTGTATGTGATCGTTGGCGGAACATCTTCGTAGGGTGAAGCATAGACACCACCACCGACGGTGCTGTTGTTGCCGTAGACGACTACGTTGGCCAAGGTCACGGTTCCGTCGTTGTACAGGTATATTCCACCGGCCCAACTGGTCGCCGAGTTGCTCGCGAGAACACCGTTCGTCCAGACCATCATGGCGTGGTTTGTAGACACACCCCCACCAAAGGAGCCGGCCGTCAATCAGTTGCCCGGAGCTTGACTATTTATCATTTAGTCCCCCGCCCGGAGGGGATCTGGGATCTTCGTTGTCGATAGAAACGCGGCTCGATTAACTACTGGTGGTACGAGAGCGCTTGCCCACAACGATTCGGTCGTTCCATCCAGACTCTTCATGCCGTGCTGAAAACGTGATCGACCGCCCTGTCTGGCGCTAAATGATAAATCGTCAAGCTCCGGGCAATTCCTCGGGCAATTCCTCGGGCACGGGCAACTCCTCCGGGCAACTCCTCCCTGCGCTTAGCCCGGCGTCCGGGATCGAGCGGGTCAAAGAAGCTCGCGATCACAGGAGGACGAGTCACCGGCGGCGCAGGCCTTGTCGTAGTACTCCTTGGCCCGCTGCAGGTCCTTGGGGACGTGTTCACCCCGCTCGTGGTAATTGCCCAGGTAGTGGCAGGCATTGGAGGCGCCCTCGTCGCAGGCGCCCTCGAATAGCTGCTGGGCGAGCGAGTGATCCTCCTCAACCCCGCGTCCGTACATGTACATCACGCCGAGCTCCAGGCAGCCGTGGGGATCACCCAGCTCGCATCCCTTCTCGTAGAACGGGATCGCCGCCGCAGGATCCTTGGCCCGGCCGTAGGTCCCGTACGCGGTCTGACGGCCGATAGATGAGCAGGCGACGGCGTCCCCCTTGTCGCAGTCGCGGTCCATCTTGTCGGCGTAGCCTTCGGGATCGTTGATCGCTTTTTCCAGATCCCGCAGGTCATCCATTTTCTGGCCGGCCTCACCGCAACAGCCAGCCAGCCCAAGAGCTGCGACCATGAGCAAAGGAAGGTGCCAAGTATCAGGCATGTCGCTTTTCTCCTGGAATCTCATTTCCGGGCGCACCTGATAAGGGTACCGATCGGTTGCCCGGGCAATCTTTTCTTGAGACCGGGTCATGCGTTGCTCCCCGGAACCGTCGGATTATTGCCGACGAACCGTGACCGGGGACCGAACTGATATGGGGCAGCCGGTCCCATCAGGCCATCAGGATCCCCCCCCACCGACAGCCATGCCCGCCGACACGATTACCGCTATGTGTTCGGATCGTTCCTCGGGCTGGAACGGCGAGTAGACGTAGAAGCCGCTCTCGAAGAAGAACGAAGATGGCTGCTGCGGGCAGACCAGGAAACCCAGACGCAGTTCGATCAGCTGGGACGCGAGCAGGGGGCTGTGCTGTACGGCCCCGCTGCCGTCGTGCAGATGTCGCACCAGGTGTGTCCAGTGAGTCTCGTAGCGTACCCGTAGGACGAAGGTGGTGGGGTTGGTCTCCGGAGCAAACTCGAAGAGCGCCTCGATGCGGGCCAGGCCGACGGCGGGATGGGTCGCGAGTACCGCCCAGGGTTCGTCCATATCCGGAGAGTTGGGCACCGAACGGATGCCTCCAGAGAAGGTCACCGCTGGCCGGACCAGGTGGGAGATGTCGTGGGGCGACAGCCGCAACCCCGCGCGTAATGCCCCGTGCACGTTGCCGTCGGGATCACCCCCCACATGCCCGTCCAGGGATAGGTCGCCATGGCCGGGTAGACCCCCGATAAAGGCGCCACGGAAGCTGGGCCGGGCGACGGGTGCTGGTAGCAGGGGGAACGGTGGGGTGACCACCTGCTGGTAAGTCAGCAGCGCTCCCCACTCGCCCGTATCAGTGGCTCCAGCGAGCGCATGGGCGGACTGGCAGTTGCCGGGCTGCGGCCCCGCCAGACCCCAGGCGGTGATGACCACCATTGGCAAGAGTAGACGATGCCAGGTCACAACGGCGTTCATGGAGTCTGGCAGCAGGCCATGGGGACCTGCCCTCCGCGCATCGATATGGCCTGGCAGCCACCCAGCGCAACGACGAGGGGGATCGGTTCATCCCTCTCATAGGGTTCATCGATGATCACGGCCCCACACGGTTCGACCCACTGTCCGGCGAACTCGCCGTCGCCATCGTCGTCCCGCCAGACGCCCAGGTGGAAATCCACCAGACCATCACACTCGTCAGCCTCGAAATCACCACTCAGCGTGACGGTCCCCGGCTCATCGAGGGCCGTTTCTGCGATCACTCGGTTGTACCGGACACAGTCTCCGTCGGTGAGGCCATCGATGGTTTCCCAGCTGAGCACCACCGTGTAGACCGCCTGCTCGGGTGGATCGTCGTCCTCCACGGCGGCCAGCAGGTCGAATGAGTACAGGTGCCGCTCGACGGTACAGCCCACGGACAGCAGCATCCAGCAGGCCAAAAAGCCCGAGGCGAGCCTGGATTTCGAGAACGTCGTCACATCGCCCATCTGGTCGTCGACAATACCTGAACCTACGCCGTGGCTGATTCTACCAGAGTGGGTTGGGCTTGCCGCTGTAGTCCTGGCCGGATATCGTCAAGTGTAGTTCGATGAGCATTGCCCGGAGATCATGTGAAACGACGGAGTCGGCAAACGTATCGAGGCAGCGACTACCCGTCGGTCCGGGAATTTCCCGATCGTCGCCAGGTGATAGCTGGCCTCGCGGCGCTGGTGGGCAGCAGCTCGTTGCCACTGATGCTCGGTAGCTGTGGCGGGGTCGACGACTACATCGACCACTACATGGAAGACGTCACGCTTCCGTCCCCACCGGATAGTCGGCACCTGGTGTTTCCAGATGGCAGCACGCTGTCATACCGGGTGGAACTCGTCGTGGGTGATCGAGATGCCCACGAATGCCTCGACCCGGCCTCCGACTACCACGGCGGCTCGTACTACATCCAGGTGCTTGAGGCACTAGATGACGTGCTGCGCAGCCACGATGCTGCGAGTTTCGGCGAAGGCGAGGATCTGACCGCCATCGAAGCCGAGCTAGCCCTGGAAATCCACGGATGGTGCAGTGGCCATGTGGAGAGTTGGGAGACGGTCCTCTCCTTGGATCTGATCATCGACGAATACGTCCGCGCCGAGCCGATACAGTAGGCGCCGGTCCTGTCTGATCCGTTGCCCGGGTAACCCTTTGCAGTCCTTCCAGTAAATCCTCTCAGGCAATCCTCACCCGTCGGTACCGAACGTTGAAACTCCCAGTTGCGGATTACGTCGTTGAGCAAACCCCGCCCGTGAAAAAGATGCGCCCTATGGCGGAGCGGAGGTGGGTGTTACCCTCCGCTCCGAAAGGGGACTCCATGCGATTCCACGATCTCTTGATGCTGGCCAGTTTGGTGCTCTTGTTGGGGTGTCCAACAGGCGACGATGACGACGCCGTGGGCGGCGACGACGATACCGCAGACGACGACAGTGTCGGCGATGATGACTGCGCAGGCGACGACGACAGCGCGGACGACGACGATAGCGCGGACGACGATGACAGCGCGGACGACGATGACAGCGCGGACGACGATGACAGCGCGGACGATGACGATGCGGAGGACTGTTCGCGAACCACAGTTGACGCCGACCTCGACTGCGACGGCACAACAGATTCGCGCACGATCTCAACGTTCGACGAGGAGGGCCATTTGCTCAATTTTGAATACGATATGGAAGGTGATGGCGTCATCGAAATGTTCGTCGCATACACCTATGACGCAAACGGCAACCCGATCCTCTGGGAATCGGATTCCCCACCCGACGGCGTCGTGGACGAGTGCGGCACCTACACCTACGACGGCACGGGAAATCTGATTCTGACTGAGGACCAATGGAACTGCGATGGCGTCGTCAACTCGTGCACGATCTACACCTACGACGTCGATAACAACAGGATCACCAAAGAAGACGACCATGACTACGACGGCGTGGTGGATGCATGCACTCGGTATTCGCATGACGCAGATGGCAACATGTTGACTCAGGAATACGAGTCAGCTTGCGATGGCACGGTGTCGATGGGCTACACCTACACCTACGACAATGATGGCAACATGTTGACGGAATACCTAGACGCCAATGGCGATGGCATCGTGAACTATCACTACTCGTATACCTATGACGGCAACGGCAACCTTCTGATCGCTGAATTGGACTATACGAACGACGGCGTCGTGGATCAGCTCTACACCTACACCTACGATGCCAACGACAATCTGGTGTCGGTCGAAATGGATATGGACGCCGACGGCATCACGGATGCACGTTCAACGTACGTTCATGAAGCTATCGAATGCCCCTGATGGTCGTTTGATATCGTCTGATGACGCGGTACCCGGCAACCCTTGGGCGACCCCACGATCCCATCGTTTGCCCCTGTGACAGGTCAGATGTCGTAGATGTCGGAGACGAATCCTGCTGTGGGCGTATCCCTTCGTACGACCACGTCGACGGATGGCCCTACCTGTAGGCGCTGGACGGCCTCGGCCCCGGCTTGGTACGGGTAGTGGAGATACCCTCTGTCGCGAAAGAGGGTGATCTTGGTGATCTTCCCCGGCACAACGATCCCGCCGAACGCCCTGCGGATCTTCCATATGCGCCAGCTGAGCACCAGCAGGCCGATTGGGAGCCCCGCCTACGGTCATCCCCTCCCGGCCGGGAAGACGAAACCGGCCGATTCGCCCGCCGCGATGATCTCCTCGGCGTACCGCCACAGGCGAGTGGCGTTTGCCTCGCAGATCTCCTCCCGCGCGCTGAGGCGTAGCAGGCTGGAGTCCAGGTACGGCGTGCAGCATTCATCGAGGCAGTCGCAGTAGAACTGGAGCAGCGGTCGGGGGACCTTGCGGGCCGTTGCCTGGAGCTGCTCGCCCGAGCAGCGGCTGGATGCCGTGATGGCGCAGCGACCGTCGAAATCTTCGTGGCCCGGGAGTGCTGCGGCGCCGAGATGGTAGTCCTCTTGGCCCCGCCCCGTCAGCGCCGGGCAGAGCCCGACACCGTGGAGCTGGCGCAACACCGGGACATCGACGAATACGCGGAACTCCCACGAGCCGTACTCGTAGAACACGAACCGGCAATCGTGGCCACGCAGGAGCCCGGCGTACTCCAGGGTGCCCCGCCTGCCGTCCGCCGCGTCCCGTTCTTGTAGCCCGAACGGCTCGGCCAGGGGCGACACGGCCTGCTTGGCTCCGGCGAACGTGTCCCCCCGGATGGCATCGAGGATACCGTCCATGACCTTCCCAACGGCCCGCTTCTTGGTCATTTGCCCTGCCCTCCAGAGGGTGAGGATACCAGCTCGGTCAAGGCTGCAACGCGGGCAGACATGATAGTCTCGCCCCGGATTCGCCGACCCTCAGCCTGGAGCCCGCCGCCCGTGAGCAAAGCTACGGTATCCATCGTCCGCACCCGCCCCGAAACCGTCCTCGACGATACGGTCCGCGCCTTCGAGCTCGGCGGGGGAGCCGCTGCCCTCGACCCGGGCCAGGGCACGATCCTCAAGGACAACATCAGCTGGCATTACCCGTTCCCGTCGGCCAACACCACGCCCTGGCAGCTCGAGGGCACGATCCAGGCGCTGCGTAAGAACGGCTTCGAGCAGATCTGCTGCGTCCAGAACAAGACCGAGGTGACCCAGGCCGAGATGGGCGAGGCCCTCAACCTCTACACCGGCGTGTTCGAGGCCCACGGCATCGAGGTGCGCTTCAACTTCCGCGAATCGGACATGGCCTGGATCCCCTACGAGCCCAAGGCCAAGATGCACGTCCTGCACGACATCTACGACGAGGGGCTGCGCATCCCCGACTACTTCGTCGGCCGCAACATGGTGCACCTGCCCACGACCAAGTGCCACATCTACACCACCACCACCGGGGCCATGAAGAACGCCTTCGGCGGCCTGCTGAACCACAAGCGCCACCGGACCCACACGCACATCCACGAGACCTTGGTGGACCTGCTGGCAATCCAAAAGGAGATCCACCCGGGGCTGTTTTGCGTGATGGATGGCACCACCGCCGGCAACGGCCCCGGCCCGCGGGTGATGAAGCCCGAGGAGAAGAACGTGATGCTGGCCAGCGCCGATCAGGTGGCCATCGACGCCGTCGCGGCCCAGATCATGGGCTTCGATCCGATGTCCATCCGCTACATCCGCATGGCCCACGAGGATGGGCTCGGGGTGGGAGATCCCCGGGAGATCGAGATCGTCGGCGACGTCGATGCCGCCCGGGAGGACTGGGGCTTTGACGTGGGCTTCTGCTTCCACAAGTTCGCCGGCTGGGTCACCTGGTTCGGCCCCACCCGGTTCCTCCAGCGCCGGCTCACCGAGCCGCCGATCCTTCACCTGGGCAACGCCTACTCGCGCATCTACCACGATGTCCTGCACTGGCCACTGATCGAACGCCGGATCTACAAGCGGTGGCTGCGCGACAGCCGCTGGGGGCATCTGTTCGAAAGATACCGGCGCTTGGGGGCTCTGGGTGAGGTGGGCTGACGGCGCGTCAGAGCCACTCCTCGATCATCTCCGCGTCGTACAGGAACGTCCGATAAATAGGCATCACGTCATTGTCGTAGGTTTCCCAGGTCTTCCACTCCCACACGACGTCGCCGTCCTCGGTGACCTCGATGGCCCGGCCGTCCTCGGAGTCGGGGAAGAAGGTATTGCCGTTGGGTAGACGCTGGACCGATCCGTAGTTCCGTGAGAAGAGATCGCTGGCGGGATCGGCCTCGTAACTCCAGACGA